>NZ_JBFODF010000009.1:0-11652 GCF_040908165.1 Aeromonas sp. R6-1 | reverse complement strand
ATGTCATCTGCAAGTGATTGGAGCGGGAAACGAGACTCGAACTCGCGACCCCGACCTTGGCAAGGTCGTGCTCTACCAACTGAGCTATTCCCGCAACGGAATATCACTTACACATATCTACCGGACACTGTTTGGAGCGGGAAACGAGACTCGAACTCGCGACCCCGACCTTGGCAAGGTCGTGCTCTACCAACTGAGCTATTCCCGCAACAGAATGTCATCTGCAAGTGATTGGAGCGGGAAACGAGACTCGAACTCGCGACCCCGACCTTGGCAAGGTCGTGCTCTACCAACTGAGCTATTCCCGCATCGGAATATCACTTACATATTTTTGGAGCCAGCAACGAGAATCGCGCTCGCTACCCCGACCTTGGCAAACACTGAACATGCTCTACCAACGCGGTGACTCCGGCACTGCATATTGGAGCGGGAAACGAGACTCGAACTCGCGACCCCGACCTTGGCAAGGTCGTGCTCTACCAACTGAGCTATTCCCGCAACATGGATTGTCTTGAGGCTGTGCTGATGATTGGAGCGGGAAACGAGACTCGAACTCGCGACCCCGACCTTGGCAAGGTCGTGCTCTACCAACTGAGCTATTCCCGCATCGGAACGTCATCAGCAAACATTTTGGAGCGGGAAACGAGACTCGAACTCGCGACCCCGACCTTGGCAAGGTCGTGCTCTACCAACTGAGCTATTCCCGCAAAACCTGAAAACAGACCGTACAGCATTTGGTTGCTTGCGCTACTGTACGGGAGCCGAATTATAAGAGCAGACATTCCAATTGCAAGGGCTTTTTTGTCTGGTTGCAGCCGTTCGCTCAAAAGCTGGCCGAACTGCTGATTTTAGCAACCGAACGACGGCAAACCCTTGCCAGCCACTCAGATTTTGAAGACGTGGGCGCGGTAGAACTGCAGTTCGGCGATGGATTCGCGGATGTCGTCCAGCGCCTGGTGGGAGCCGCTCTTCTTGAATTGATCCAGCAGTTCAGGCTGCCAGCGACGGACCAGCTCCTTGATGGTGCTGACGTCCACGTTGCGGTAATGGAAGAAGGCTTCCAGATCGCCCATGTGCTTGACCATGAAGCGGCGATCCTGGCCGATGCTGTTGCCGCACAGGGGGCTGGTGCGCTCCGGCACCCACTGGCGAATGAAGGCGAGGGTCTCGGCAACGGCCTTGGCCTCGTCGTATTCACTCGCCTTGACCCGGGCCACCAGCCCGCTCTTGGTGTGGGTGTTGACGTTCCAGTCATCCATCTTGCCCAGCTCTTCCTCGCTCTGGTGGATGGCGATGACCGGCCCTTCGGCCAGCACGTTCAGGTCCTTGTCGGTGACGATGGTGGCGATCTCCAATACCACGTTCTCTTCGGGGTCCAGACCCGTCATCTCCATGTCGATCCATACCAGGTTCTGCGCGCTGACTGTCATGATTGCTCTCTCTATTGGGAGGAATGGCGGAATTTTGCCAATTTGCATGTATCATACTGGCTTTGAATCTGTTCATAAACTGGCAAACCCCGTGGCAAAGAAAGCAAAACTCAATCTGGGTCAACAAAGGCGCGTCCAGGCCAACCGCGAGCGGCGGCTGCAAAAAGAGCACACCACAGTGGTAGATGACACCCTGTTCGGCCCCGCCATCGAAGGGGTGGTGATCAGCCGTTTCGGCCAGCACGCGGATGTCGAGGCGAGCGATGGTGCCATCCACCGCAGCAACCTGCGGCGCAGCAGCATCAGCAGCCTGGTGTGCGGCGACAAGGTGGTGTGGCGCCCCGGCCTCAATGCCGCGACTGCCGGCGTCATCGAGGCGGTGCATCCGCGCCACTCGGTGCTGACCCGGCCGGACTTCTACGACGGGGTCAAACCCATCGCCGCCAACATCGACCAGATCATCATCGTCTCGGCGGTGATGCCCGAGTTCTCCACCAACATCGTCGACCGCTACCTGGTGGCGGCAGAAGATGTGGAGATAGCGCCCCTCATCGTGCTGAACAAGGTCGACATGCTCGATGACGCGGCCCGCGCCCGTATCGAGCACCAGCTCGAGACCTACCGCAAGCTCGGTTACGAGGTGCTGCTGGTGAGCTGCGAGAGCGGTGAGGGCATCGACGCCCTCAAGGCGGCGCTCACCGACAAGATCAGCATCTTCGTGGGCCAGTCCGGGGTGGGCAAGTCGTCCCTCACCAACGCCCTGATGCCGGGGCTGGACGTGCTCACCGGCGAGATCTCCGAGAACTCGGGGCTCGGCCAGCACACCACCACCACGGCGCGGCTCTACCACTTCCCGAGCGGCGGTGATCTCATCGACTCCCCCGGGATCCGCGAGTTCGCCCTCTGGCACCTGGAAGCCGACCGCATCACCTGGTGCTTCGTCGAGTTTCGCGACTACCTGGGTGGCTGCAAGTTCCGCGACTGTACCCACAAGGATGATCCCGGCTGCGCCCTGCGCGCCGCGGTCGAAGCGGGCGCCATCAGCGCCGATCGCTTCCACAACTACCACCGCATCCTGGAAACCATGCAGGAAGCCCGCCACGGTCGCCAACAGGCGCGGCTGTGACCCGTTCAACTCATTCCCAGATGAAGATCATGAGCATCACTGACAACCTGAAAATTGCCGGTCAATACTGTCTGCCCAAACACGCCCTCTCCCGCCTGGTGGGCAAACTTGCCGCCGCCGAAGCGGGCAACCTCACCACCAGGGTGATCGAGGCCTTTATCAAGCAGTACCAGGTCGACATGAGCGAGGCGCTGCACGAGAGCCCGGCACACTACAAGAGCTTCAACGCCTTCTTCACCCGCGAGCTCAAACCCGGCATCCGCCCCGTGGTGGAAGACGCCATGACCCTGGCCCTGCCGGTGGATGGCACCGTCAGCCAGCTCGGGCCCATCAGCCAAGGTCGCATCATCCAGGCCAAGGGCCACGACTACAGCGCCCGCGAGCTGCTGGGGGGCTATGAGGATCTGGTGGCCCCGTTCAAGGATGGCGACTTCGCTACCATCTATCTGGCACCCAAGGATTACCACCGCATCCACATGCCGCTGGACGGCGTGCTGGAGAGCATGGTGTTCGTGCCGGGGGATCTCTTCTCCGTCAACCCCCTCACCGCCGAGAACGTGCCCAACCTGTTTGCCCGCAACGAGCGGGTGGTGGCCACCTTCCGTACCCCCCACGGCCCCATGGCCCTGGTGCTGGTCGGTGCCACTATCGTCGCGAGCATCGAAACCATCTGGGCCGGCAACATAGCGCCGACCAAAGAGAAGAAGGTGGTGCGCTGGGACTACACCGGCGATGAAGCCATCACCCTGCAAAAGGGGGCCGAGATGGGCCTGTTCAAGCTGGGCAGTACCGTGGTCTGCCTGTTTGGCCCGGGCATGCTGGCCGGTTTCGAGCCGCACCTGGCCAACGGGGTCACCACCCGCATGGGTCAGCCCTTTGCCACCCTGGCGGCGCAAGCATGAGCGATCAACCCGCTTCCCAGAAGAACAACCCGCTGCACGGGCTGACTCTGGAAGCCATCGTCACGGCCCTGGTCGCGCACTATGGCTGGGAAGCGCTGGGGCAGCAGATCAATATCCGCTGCTTCACCGATAATCCCAGCATCAAGTCCAGCCTGAAGTTCTTGCGCAAGACCCCCTGGGCCAGAGAGAAGGTCGAAAGCCTCTATCTGTACGTCCAGCGCAAGCAGGCCAAAGCAAAGGAATAACGCCATGGCGTTCAAGATTACCTACACCTACAAGAAGCAGGCCAGGGAGATTGGCTACGCCAATGACAAGTTCAACAGCATCTACGATGCCGTTGCCGCCGCCGAGGGGATCGATCTGACCCGCTTCCACGCCATGGAAGAGCAGCTGGCCCAGGTGTGCCGCCGCGACAAGAAGAGCGTGAAGGATTACCGGGAGAACTACTTCAAGGAGCTGGGCTTCTCCAACATCGTCATCGAACGGGACGCCAAGGAGTAACCATGCGCACCCTGACCCTGATGGCGGCCACCCTGCTGCTGGCCGCCTGCAACACGACACCGAGGGAACCCTTGGTCGGCGCGGATCACGACGAACATGGCTGCATCGGCAGCGCGGGCTATCAATGGTCGGCGCTGGCAGGCCAGTGCGTGCGTCTGTTCGAGCAGGGCATTCGCCTCAACCCGACCGATGCCGGTCAGACCGTCAGCGCCTTCGTGCTGTTCAATGCCGATCAGAGTCAGGCCGAGCTGACCCTGCCAGAGGGCGAGCCGATCCGGCTGATCCGCCAGGGCGAAGAGGGCAACTGGTCCTGGCAGGGCGGCGGCTATCAGCTCTTCCCCTGGAAGGGCTATGTGCTCAAAGCCGGCGACCATGTACTCTATCACGGCGATCTGACCCCCTGATCCTCGTCATCCCTCCCCTCACGCCCTGATGGGCGCGGAGCAGGCATAAAAAAACCCCGTTGCACGCAACGGGGTTTTTCATGATACCCGGCAGGATCAGTTGCCGAGGGTGGAGAACAGGCTCTGTTCCAGGCTGCCGCGGGAGACGCACACCGGGGTGATGGAGGGAGCCAGTACCCGCTCGCCGGAGGACTCGACGAAGTAGAGCTGGGTATTGCCCTTGACGTTCACGGTGGCAACGCTGTTGTTGCCGCTCTGGGTGATGATCAGGTTGATCTGCAGGTTGGGGTTGCCCAGCGCCACCTTGGACCCCATGGTGCCGCAATCCAGCCACTCCAGACCATCGGCCGAGTTTTCCACGTTGGCGGTCATCAGACCGGCACCACGCTGGCTGTTCTCGATGTTCAGACCGTGATCGCCGAACCACTTCTCGGCACGGGCCCACACCAGATCCACCGGGATAGCCATCTCCTGGGTGTTGTTGGTTGCCTTGGCAACCGGCGGGGTATAGCGATACTGCTCGCCGCCGTTGTTGTCGCTCGCACAACCCACCATCAACAGGGCCAGGGCGCCCCCCATTATCTTCTTCATGCTGCTTCTCTCATCCATAAGGCCATAGGCCAACCGGCGGCTATTATGGCGATCGCGACACAGGCTGTCAGCAGGGATCCGCACAAATGGCGTACTCTTAACCCAGGCTTTACAAAACCCACCTGTTATCATAGATTTGCTCGAAGTCTCCCCCGTGAGTGCTCTCGTGACTTCTTCGCTCTCCCTGGCGCTGCTGCAGCAGATCATCGACCAGTTACCCATGAATATCTTCTGCCGGGACAAGCACGGACGGTACCTGTTTGCCAACAAGGCATTCGCCAGGGAAGCCGGCCTGCAAGATCCGAGCGAACTCATTGGCAAGAGCGATGCCGAGATGCCCTGGGGGGATGTATTCCGGGAGGAAGATGACCGCCTGCTGGCCGACGGCAAACCCCTGCTGCACCAGCAGCTCCATTGCCACAGCGGCGAAGGCGCCAGCTGGATGGAGATCAACAAGGTTCCCCTGTATGACGAGCACGGCGATCCCATCGCCCTGTTTGCCATGGTCAGCGCCATCGATCAGCGCAAGGAGCTGGAGCAAACCTTCCGCCAGCAGCAGTTGCTGCAACGCCGCCTGCTGGATGCCATTCCCGACCTCATCCGTCTCGAGGATCACCAGGGCGTGCTCATCGACTGCAACCAGGCCTTTCTCGACTTCATGGGGCTGGTGGCAAGCGAGGCTCTGGGTCGGCGCGTCCCGCCCCGGCTGCCCGTCGAACAGACCCTGGGTCAGGGGGAGTATTGCGTGGTGGATGCCCAGGGCAGAGGCCGCCATCTGGAGGTCACCCGGGTCGAGGTGCCGGATGACGAGGGCAACTCCCTCGGCATTCTGACCCTTAGCCGCGACATCACCGGGCTGCGCACCACCCAGGCCCAGTTGCAGCAGGAGCAGCACTACGACAGCCTGACCGGCCTGCTCAAGCTCTCCCACTTCCTCCAGACCAGCCGTCATCTGGGCGCCCGCAAGGCCAGCCTGCTGCTGGTGGATCTGCAACATTTTCGCGAGATCAACGATCGCTTCGGCATACGGGTCGCCGACCGCCTGCTGAGCCAGGTGGCCCGTCGCCTGCAACGACTGGCGCCGCCCCAGTCCCTGCTCTGCCGGGTCGCGGCGGATGACTTCGCCCTGCTGCTGCCCGAGCTCCCCCTCTCTCTGGATGCGTGGAGCCGCAACCTGCAGCAGGAGCTGATGACGCCCTATCAGGTGGAAGAACACAGGATCCAGATCCCGGTGTTCCTCGGCATCGCCCATGGCAAGGCCAAGGATGCCGAGCGTCTGCTAAGCCACGCCGAGGCTGCTCTGGCCCAGGGCAAGCGCCAGCAGCAGCACTGTACCCTGTTCGACCCCGCACTCGATGCCAAGCTCAAGCGCCGCCAGCTCATCGCCGCCCAGTTGCCACTCGCCATCAAGTCCGCCGAGCTGACCGCCGTCTACCAGCCCATCATCTGCACCCACAGCAATCGGCTGCACGGGGCTGAGCTGCTCTGCCGCTGGCCCCATCCCGAATTCGGCATGATCTCCCCCGACGAGTTCATTCCGCTGGCGGAGGAGCTGGGGCTCATCGGCCAGCTCGGCCAGCTGATGCTGGAGCTCGGCTGTGCCCAGCTTGCCCGCTGGCAGGTGGCGGCCCCGGATCTGGTGCTCTCCATCAACCTCTCACCCCTGCAGTTCCGCGATCCCGAGCTCTGCCCGCAGATCTTCGACTGCATCGCGCGCCACGGGCTCGCCCCCTGGCAACTGGAGCTGGAGATCACCGAAGGGGTGCTGATGGAGAATGCCGACGAGATAGAGAGCAACCTGGCCAGCCTCATCGAGGCGGGCTTCCAGCTCGCCATCGACGACTTCGGCACCGGCTACTGCTCCCTCGCCTACCTTCCCAGGCTGCAGGTGGCGACCCTCAAGCTCGACAAAAGCTTCACCCAGGGGCTGGCCACCAACCAGGCCACCACCGCCATCGTGCGTTCCGTCATCGGGTTGGGCCACGAGCTTGGCATCAAGATCACCGCCGAAGGGGTGGAGACACCGGAGCAGCAGGCCTGGCTGGTGCAGGTCGGTTGCGATCGGCTGCAAGGCTATCTGTTCAGCCGCCCCCTCCCACCGGCCGACTTTGCCCGCAGCTACCAGCTACCGGAGCAGTAAGCCAGCAACAACAAGGCCACCCGAGGGTGGCCTTGTTGTTTTTGCAAAGCGTACGTGATCTGGCGCACTTACTCCTGGAAGTAGGTGCCCCAGCCGTCGTAGTCCACCCCATATTTCTCGAGGATGGGCAGCATCTTCTCGATGTCGGCGACGATGGTGTCGATGTCCAGCTTGCACTCCACCATGGCGTCGAAACAGAAGATGGTAGCGCCGTCGTCCAGCTCCATCTCCTCGGCGTCGGTCACGTCGAAACCGGCCTTGAACAGATCGACCGCCGCCTTCTCCAGCAGATCGAACTTCTGGCAGGCAAAGTGGTGCTCAATCTCGTAATCCAGATCCGGGTTGCTGCCATCGGCCAGCAGCTCGTTGACGATGGCGGCGGTCTCTTCGCGCCACTCTTGCATATTGGTATTCATATAAACCCCAGGCGATGTTGGATGGATGTCACCCCTGCCAGCCGCGTCGGCCCGGACCATGGCCAGGGGATGAGTGCGGCAAAGCATACCCGCAGAGCGCGGCAGGCTCAATCGATGGGCCAAGATAACTGGCGCCTCTCCCGGCTTGGCGCCAACGGGCAGCCCTCGGCACGTCAGGCAGCCCGCCATCCTTCATGATGTTCTGCTGGCCGTCGGCCCGCCCTGCCGCACAGGCGCCCCTCTTTTCATGGTTAAAACGGGGAAACCGGTCCAATCACGGGAAGATTGCTCGGATATCGAGCGAACGGTACATCAATCTGCGGCCTGTGGTTGACACCTCAATCCAGAAAGGGTTTAATGCGCGCCGTTGCCCAGATAGCTCAGTCGGTAGAGCAGGGGATTGAAAATCCTCATGACACTTTTAATACCACAGCTCTGGATAGCACACCCCACAAGGCTTCGCTTTCAATGCGAGGCCTTTTTGTTATGCGTCTCTGGTCAATCTCTGGCAAGGTTGCTCACCGAGCTCGGGATTAATAATCCCCTGATCTCTGCTCCGCTGCTTCATCTATCCAAATCACACATTAAACCATCGATCCTCTCATTCCTATTCGCCAATGTGGAATAGGTGGCGCTGAGTGTAGGCTATTTTCTCCATAAATTGACCGGCTCTCGTTTTTTCGGGGGGATTACCAGGCTTACTGGCTCGGGTACTCACCTCCAAGTATGCAGAGCACACCCCGCTGTATCGCCAGTCGGAAATCTATGCCCGTCAGGGCGTGGAGCTGAGCCGCTCTGTGCTCTCTGGCTGGGTAGATGCGTGTTGACGATTACTGTCACCGCTGGAGGAAGCGCTGCGGCAGTATGTGCTGACCGATGGCAAACTACACGCAGACGATACCCCGGTGCCGGTACTGCTCCCTGGCAATAAAAAGACAAAAACAGGACGTCTGTGGACGTATGTACGCGATGATCGCAACGCAGGCTCCGCACTGCCGCCAGCCGTCTGGTTCGCTTACTCGCCTGATAGAAAGGGAGTCCATCCGCAAAGCCATCTTGCCGATTTCAGCGGCGTCCTACAGGCAGACGCATATGCAGGATTTAATGAGCTATATCGTGAAGACCGAGCTGCCGGCACGATAAAGGAGGCCGCTTGCTGGGCTCATGCCAGGCGAAAGATCCATGA
Organism: Aeromonas sp. R6-1; assembly: GCF_040908165.1. Classification (NCBI taxonomy): domain Bacteria; kingdom Pseudomonadati; phylum Pseudomonadota; class Gammaproteobacteria; order Aeromonadales; family Aeromonadaceae; genus Aeromonas; species Aeromonas sp. R6-1. The sequence goes on along the minus strand of NZ_JBFODF010000009.1, from coordinate 2,956 downwards.
TGTGCATATCCGAACGCCATCGGATAACACAGACGAAGCCCTCAAACGAATTGGTCAGCTTTACAGCCTTGAAGCAGAACTGCGCGGCATGTCAGCAGAACACCGGCTGGCAGAACGAGAACGGCGGGCAAAGCCCTTACTGAAAGAGCTGGAGATCTGGTTACGGGATAGGATGAAGTCGCTCTCGCGTCACTCCGAGTTGGCTAAGGCCTTCGCCTATGCCTTGAATCAGTGGTCAGCACTGACGTACTACACCGAAAACGGCTGGATAGAAGTGGACAACAACATAGCGGAGAATGCGCTACGGCTGGTGAGCTTGGGGCGAAAGAACTTCCTGTTTTTTGGCTCTGACCATGGTGGTGAACGGGGAGCCTTGTTGTACAGCTTGCTCGGCACCTGCCGGTTGAACGGGGTAGATCCGGAGCATTACCTGCGGCATGTACTGAATGTGATCGCAGACTGGCCGGTGAACCGGGTCGGCGAACTGCTGCCTTGGCGTGTTGCTCTACCTGCTGAATAACCTGTCGCTCCTGTCAATACGGCCTTCGCTGGACGCTTACCGACAGTTCTGGTATGTTGTGCTCTCAAACCATTAAAATGGGATCTAAAGAGGTAAGCCTGCTTAAATATTTGGCAAAAAACAGTGGATATGTAATATCTAAGACGGAATTACTTCACCATGTCTGGCGTGAGCAAAACGTACACGAAAATACGGTTCTGGTGACATTGTCTGGTATAAGAAAAATATTTAGAAAAGCAGGACTTGACTGTCGGTGCATCGTTACCATAGCCAAATTTGGTTATATTTTTTACCCACGCCGTGCAGGGCTTGAAATGGAGGGGTTCAATGATTCAGGCAAGCACTCCATACTCTGGTTCAACTAGGTATACATTGGTGCCGATAGTGAATTTAAATAGCGGCAATATATTTTCATTCGAATTAAGAACGCAGGCTATTAACAATAATGAAATCGAAAGTATTCGACATGATGAGAGATTCATGTTGATGCGTCAACTGGAGTTCTTTCAGAAGCTGAATAGACAAGATGCGTTTTTTCATCGCAGACTTTCTGTCGAGATGACACTCAGCTTTCTTGAGATAAAATCAGTATGGACAGATTTAATTCCATTCATTTTTCAATTCAGGTTAAATATTGCTATAAAACTACAGACCTCAATATTCGAGTTGTCTGACACCGCCCGGGATAACATTATAAAACTAAAGTCACTAGGTGTGCGACTCTGGCTAATCTCCAGTAATGAATGGCATTTATCAAATATCTCAAAATTTGTTTATCCATTTTTCGATGGTGTGATAATAAACAGTGATATTTTTGAGTATGTATTTGGTATGCAGGACTCTACACAGCTAAGAAAAATTCTGAGTACATGGGGAGTCAAGAAAACCATAGTCTATGGCCTTGAAAATAAAGAGCATTTCGCATTTGCTGTCAGCAATGGCTTTGTGTTGGGCCAAGGATCTTATTGCTGTGTCAATGCCTGGGACGCAATATGATAAGAGCCATCCAATACTCGCTTGTGGATACGTTAATTCGGGTGAACTGCTTGCGCATGCTGATGAGGCAATGTACGTGTCAAAGCAGAATGGCAAAAACGGTGTCAGTAGCTTTTTCACTCCTCTAGGGAGGGTGCGAATAAGCACCCTCCACAACGAAACAGAAAAATTTAGTTCATTAAATTCAAATGCTTACAAGGGCGCATTTTTATGTTTGGTGACTTATTCGCACCTTCCCTAAATGTATGGAGATGGTATTCACCTGACAGTTGCCCACAAAAGGGAGTGGTCATACGGCTTCAAACCGGATAACAAAACGGTACCCCTACCGTGTTATCCGGAGTCACCGTATGACCACCAACGAGAAAGTAGCACGTCGCAAACTCAGCCTGCTAGAGCTCGCCAAAGAGCTCAATAATGTCAGCAAAGCCTGCAAGCTCATCGGCTACAGCCGTCAGCAGTTCTACGAAATTCGCCGTAACTACCAGACCTATGGCGCCGAGGGCTTGCTCGACAAACTCCCCGGCTGTAAAGGCGCTCATCCCAACCGGGTCGCTCCCGAGATTGAGCAAGCCATCCTCGATTACTCTCTCACCAGACCAACCCATGGCCCGCTGCGGGTCGCGCAAGAACTGGCTCTGCAAGGCATCAACGTCAGTGCAGGCGGTGTGCGTGGCGTGTGGCAACGTCACGACTTGCTCTCCAAGCATGACCGCTTGTTGCGCCTCGAGAAAACCCACCGGGAGCAGACCATTGAGCTCAATGACGAGCAGATCCGCCTGTTAGAACGCTTCAGCCCCGAGTTTCGCGAACGCCAGATTGAGGTCCACTACACCGGAGAACTGGTGGCGGTTGACACCTTCTTCGTCGGCGCGCTCAAGGGGGTTGGCAAGGTGTATCTGCAAACCGTGCTGGACTGCTACAGTCGCCATGCCTGGGGACGGCTCTACACCAGCAAGCTGCCGGTGACCTCGGTTCATGTGCTCAATGAAACGGTACTGCCGTTCTTCGAAGCCCATGAGGCTCTGGTCTATACCATCCTGTCAGATAACGGGCGCGAGTTCTGTGGGCGCCCAGACCATCATCCCTACGAGCTGTTCCTGCAACTGGAGGGGATTGAGCACCGGACCACCAAGGTACGCAGGCCGCAGAGCAATGGCTTTATCGAGCGGTTGCACCGCACACTGCTGGATGAGCACTTCCGTATCAAGGGGAGGACGACCTGGTATGAGTCGGTAGAACAGATGCAGACAGACCTGGATAGCTACCTGGAACACTACAACACCGAGCGGCCACATCAGGGCAGGATGATGGAGGGTCAGACCCCCTACAGCATGTTCAAGAAGGGTCTGAAATTGATACCGAAGGAAGTGCGCACTAAAGTAGCGTAAACAAGACACCGGTTTGAGGCCGGTGTCAGGTGATAACTAGATCTGTACA
>NZ_JBFODF010000008.1:0-7074 GCF_040908165.1 Aeromonas sp. R6-1 | reverse complement strand
AGAGCATGTTGGTTGAATTGGGGCATGCAGTCGTGGCAAGCCCTCCGATGCCATATCGGCTCTTGAAGCTGGCTGAGGGTCATGGGTAATCAGGTCGTGAAAAGTTAGATTTGAATTCATTTGAGGAGAGGATTTATCGTGCATTGAGATCTATATTTGGTGCTGAGCTGGATGATGTCCGTATTGGAGACCGATTCTACGCATACAAACTCAAACGGCGGCTGGCAACTCGCAAGGAGAAGGTTAAGTTGGGGCGACTGATTGTGCGCATAATCCCTGAGCTAATCCCTGCCATCATGAGCTATCCGAAGCGGCACCCTGAAGAGTTAAGAACCTGTCGGAAATTGTTCCAATGTGTGAAGGCTAAGAAACGACTGGCTGAGATTGGTCCACAACTAAGGAAGGTGCGAATAAGTCACCAAACATAAAAATGCGCCCTTGTAAGTATTTGAATTTAATGAACTAAATTTTTCTGTTTCGTTGTGGAGGGTGCTTATTCGCACCCTCCCTAGGTTTTACTCTGAAATCTAAATAATTCCAGTTGCTTATCCTCCAGAGGCCGATAGGGTCGGCAAACCTATATCCAGAATTGCTTTCTAAATCCTGATTGTTCGAGTAGAACTTACGGATTTTTCGGTGGTGTGAGCTCCACTTCTCTTTTCAAGTCAGTACCTGATTATGGTTTTTCTCCATTTTCAACTGATCAATGTATAACCAGTTATGGTATAACTCGGTTCACGGACAGCCTGGGTTGAGCGGAATACCTCAATTTTAATCGCGACTCAATCGCTTGTATCGTGAAATAGAATTGAGTTTCCCCCCGTTTCTTCAACCTTATATATGGCTGAATCCGCCCACTCAATGAAGTCATAAGGATCTCTTTCGTCAGCATTGAATACGGCAACACCGATACTCGCGGTGCAATGGTGCTCAATCAAAATATCAGGTTGACTATCACAACCTAAATCAAATTTATATGGAGCAGACAAAGCAGCTAACAGTTTTCTTGCTATAAGACCAGCTTGATTAGTTGCTTCTGCTTTATCCGTACTTAACCAACGAGCCAATACCACAAACTCAGCACCGCCGAATCGAGCCACTGTATCTGTTTCTCGTACACTATTTTTTAGTCGGCTGGACACTTCAAGCAGCAATAAGTCACCAGCAGATTTCCCATACTCATCATTGAGCGATTTGACGTTATCAACGTCAATAAATATCAATGCTGCATGGCGGGCACTACGCTTATTTGCTGCAATAACCTGGTTAAGTCGCTCAGTAAAAAGATTACGATTAGGAAGTTTTGTCAGCATATCGTATAAAGTGAAATTGTAATTAATAACAGCTGCATGCTTCTGATCGCTGATATCCTCAATGATCCCCCAAAGAATGTTCCTTCCGTCAACTTCTGAAAGAATGATGCCGCTTACCCTTACGGGGTAACACGTTCCATCTTTACGAATTAATTCTTTGTCAATTGGCCCAAAACGGCCAATGCGATTGAGCTCTTCTATCTGCGCAATCACCTGGTCTTCATATTTTTTTGGTATGAGTTTCCTATAGTTAATATTTAAAATATCCTCTCGTGTATATCCACATGATTTTAAAATAGAGCTATTTACTTCGAGGAGCTTTCCGCTAGCACAATCTATCATGGCCATGCCAATAGGTGAATGTTCGAAAAGAAATCGAAACTTCTCTTCTGCATGTGAAATCTTCAGCGTGCTGCTGTCTGAAATGTCAATTATATTCATCTCGAGCTAACCCTAAATAACAGTTCCAAATAGTAGAGGTCTGGGGGAGGGCACTCAGTCCCGGTTGTGCGATCTTAACAATCCCCCCCCCCCAATCCTCCGCCGCCATCATACGTGTTGGGTGTTACTCATCAAGCCAGAACCCAATTTCGCGTGAGATAGAATCCATCAATGTCTGCACTCTCTGGCTCAATTCAATGATCCTGTCCAACTGATTCTGACGGGCCGCCACTTCCAGCTGAGCCGCCTCTGCCGCCAAGGCAGATTGCCCGACCATGCGGGCTGACCCAGTAATGCGATGTGCGATCCCCACCAGAGCTTGGGTATCCTGACGTGCCAGCACCTGTATCATCGCCTCGCCATCTTTACGATTAGAATCCAGATATTCCCGCGCCATGTCGCGTGCTAGGGAGGGTGCGAATAAGCACCCTCCACAACGAAACAGAAAAATTTAGTTCATTAAATTCAAATACTTACAAGGGCGCATTTTTATGTTTGGTGACTTATTCGCACCTTCCCTAATTAACTTTATGATACGTAATGAGTTATCTGTGGGGTAACCGAACGACTAGCTATGCACACCAGTATTGATCTTCTGATTGGGGAGATAACACATCTATGATAACAGCTCTCAGTAGCATCAGACTCCAAGCTTGGCTTTATGTTCTGTTAATCTACAGTTTCATGTCAGGCTTGTTGAGTCTTACGGCGTATGCTTGGCCTCATTTGAACATACCAGAAGGATTGATGGTAACCATGGAGGGTGCCCTTGCCTTGGTGCTTGGCGGTGTCGTCATGGTGTCTCTGATGATGGGTTGGAAATCAATTCGAATCATCACGAGTCTGCTGCTGTTAGTCATTGTCAGCTATAATATATTGCATAATTTTCTGGCAGGACCTGACGATCATTTATCCATACTAACTGGTCAGCATCGCCTCAACTCTGCTCCTGCCATCTACATAATACTCTCGGTGGCGGTCGTCCTTTTCGAAGTAAAAAGTCAATCTGGCCGCAGGTTTGGTATCTTCATCGGCGCGGTGGGAATATCTATCGGTATCATTACTCTAATAGCACATTTAACGAGCGGCAACAGCCCATTCATCTTTGGTTTCTCCCGTGGAGCCAGCCTCTTTTGCTTGGTGTTTGGTTTATCTCTACTCATTCTCTGCCATATTGCACGCAGTGAGAACACTAGGATTAACACACCAGCAGCAGCTATAGGTGCACTCGGAGCAATTGGTACGTTTACACTGCTGAGTGTAGCCATTTGGGGCATTCATCTTCAACGACATCGTTTAGCAAATGCTCTTGCTTATTACCAGTCAACCGTATTGGAGCAAGAATTGAATACTTCAGCTAATTTGATTGAGCGATTAGCTGATCGATGGGCCATACTTGACCTTGATATACCTGAATCTCTCAAGCAGACTGAGCTAACTCGCTACTTTCAAGATGAGCCTTCACTTAAATCGCTTCTTGTAATTGGAGAGGATAATAAAGAAATACTTAATGAAGCTAGAACCATAGCGGATAAGAAATGGTTAACAAGCCAGGTGAAAAAATTGGATGTTTCGCAATGGATTAATTCCATTCGTGAGCAGAAACGTTCTGATGCTTGGCTCTTTCCAGACAGCACTCATCCATTAGATGCAATATTTCTGACTATACCTGGGGGGGCTGGTGGAGGAGTATTTATTGCAACGTTCAACATTGGAGATATGCAACCGCCGATAAGTAATATAATTTACCACGATTTTGAGGTCAGAATAGCATCTGAACATGACAATATTTCAGATAATGAATGGCATATTCATGATAATGACAATAATATCTATGAGTATAAAAAGACTCTGGTCCCTGGTGGGGCAGCGATAAGCATAACAGTGATAGGCGGTGCTGTCGACATGTTCAGCCTGCCTGGTATCTTACTTCCTTGTATACTTTTTTTTGGATTGTTCATAAGCTATCTACTGACAGCAGGAAGAATTATAACGGCGATACAGAAACAAAATGCTCGTGAGTTAAGTATCGAGGAGCAACGATTCAGCTCTCTATTTTTCCAATCGCCTTATGCTATTTTCGAATTTTCGAAAGACGGCCGCTACGTATCTCTTAACGCCAAAGCTAAGGCGATCACTGGCATTACTGAGCAAGATCTCGATGTGCTTTGCTACGACAACGTCCTCAGTGCTAGTACAATTAGTGACGTAGATTATCGAACATTTGACACCTCATTCAAAAAAGCCATTAATGGCTCTACACAGATATTCAACGTGAAGTTTCTCAATATTGATGGTTGCTGGAGAAATTACGAATTTTCATTTGTACCAATATTAGTCGATGACGCTGTCGTCGGATTATATGCCGTAGTTAAAGATGTCACGGAAAGGTTACTTGCCCAAGAAAATCAGCGGATACTGACGAAGAGTTTGGAGTCCAGCGACAGTGCTGTTTTAGTGGTTGACGTCAGCACGAAAATGATGCCCATCACCTTTGCCAACACGGCATTTTCGAATATTACGGGTTACAGCCGTGAAGAGGCTTTCAATAGTACATTTCCTGCCATCATCAATTCCCTAAAAGGCGCGGATAGCACAGATATAATCAGCAGCGTCATCGAAAAAGCCGAGGCTAAACGTTTCACTATCAAGAGCTATCGGCGAGACGGAACTCCTTTCTGGAATCAATTATCTCTGACACCTGTTAAAGATGATAGTGGTATTGTGACCCACTACACGACGATCATGAAGGATGTTTCTGAAAAGAGGGAACAACAAAATCAGCTCGCCTACCAGGCAACCCATGACGTTTTGACTGGCCTAGCTAATCGCTCTTTACTTGAAGACCGCTTAGAGCACGATATTGCTCTAGCAAAGCGCAGCGGTAAATTGGTTGCGATATTGTTCATTGACTTAGATACGTTTAAACCAATTAATGACACTCTTGGCCATCGCATTGGCGATGAAGTACTTATCAGTGTCGCTCGTCGACTGCAAAGTGTTACACGCAATACTGATACGCTTGCCCGCTTTGGTGGTGACGAGTTTGTGTTATTGCTGCCAAACTTGGAAAGCCAACAAGACGCGGAGGTGGTTGCAGAGTTGCTCCTCAGCGAGATAAGTCAAGTACACCAGATTGGTGTCCACGAGCTATATGTGACAGCTAGCATCGGCATCAGCTTCCTAACGGAGAACATAGACATATCAGCCAAAATGCTGCAGCAGGCTGATATGGCAATGTACAAAGCGAAACAACACGGTAGGGATACGTATGTTTCCTATTCCGATGACTTAGATACAAAACTATCCAAGCGCGTAATACTGCGTAATGAACTACAGGAAGCCATCAAGGCTGGACAACTATTCCTTAATTACCAACCCCAAGTGAATCAGCATGGAGAAATATGTGGCCTGGAGGCATTGATTCGCTGGAAACATCCTAACAAAGGTCTAGTCTCCCCTGCTGATTTCATTCCGATTGCGGAAGAGACCGGTCAGATTATTCATCTAGGACGCTGGGTTACAACTCAGGCATGTAAAGACGCAAAACAGCTCTTGGATATGGGTATTCTTAAGGGACGCATGGCAGTAAATTTGTCCCAATTACAGTTTCATCGGCCGGGATTTATGACAACTCTACTCGGAATTTTGAATAGAACCAACCTTCCACCAACGTACCTAGAGCTAGAGCTCACTGAGAGTATTTTGATGCGCAATAGTGAAGGAGCCATTGATATTCTTCGTGAACTAGAAAGCAAAGGTATCACCACCAGCATAGACGACTTTGGGACAGGATACTCCAGCTTCAGCTATTTGAAAGATCTTCCCGTAGAGAGTGTCAAAATTGATAAGAGCTTTGTAGACAGCGTTCTTTCCGACAGAAAGGATGCCGCTGTGTGCAAAGGTATCATCACAATGGCTGGGGAAATGGGGATAAGAGTGATTGCCGAGGGTGTAGAAACCTGCGAACAGTTCGAACGACTGAAAAGCTATGGCTGTGAGGCTTTTCAGGGATACTATTTTGCAAAGCCAATGGCATTTGATGATTTGATTACATGGATACAATCCAATGAAATTTGTGCGATAAATTCATCTATCTGAATACTCCTATCTTATTTAGGGTGTACAGATCTAGTTATCACCTGACACCGGCCTCAAACCGGTGTCTTGTTTACGCTACTTTAGTGCGCACTTCCTTCGGTATCAATTTCAGACCCTTCTTGAACATGCTGTAGGGGGTCTGACCCTCCATCATCCTGCCCTGATGTGGCCGCTCGGTGTTGTAGTGTTCCAGGTAGCTATCCAGGTCTGTCTGCATCTGTTCTACCGACTCATACCAGGTCGTCCTCCCCTTGATACGGAAGTGCTCATCCAGCAGTGTGCGGTGCAACCGCTCGATAAAGCCATTGCTCTGCGGCCTGCGTACCTTGGTGGTCCGGTGCTCAATCCCCTCCAGTTGCAGGAACAGCTCGTAGGGATGATGGTCTGGGCGCCCACAGAACTCGCGCCCGTTATCTGACAGGATGGTATAGACCAGAGCCTCATGGGCTTCGAAGAACGGCAGTACCGTTTCATTGAGCACATGAACCGAGGTCACCGGCAGCTTGCTGGTGTAGAGCCGTCCCCAGGCATGGCGACTGTAGCAGTCCAGCACGGTTTGCAGATACACCTTGCCAACCCCCTTGAGCGCGCCGACGAAGAAGGTGTCAACCGCCACCAGTTCTCCGGTGTAGTGGACCTCAATCTGGCGTTCGCGAAACTCGGGGCTGAAGCGTTCTAACAGGCGGATCTGCTCGTCATTGAGCTCAATGGTCTGCTCCCGGTGGGTTTTCTCGAGGCGCAACAAGCGGTCATGCTTGGAGAGCAAGTCGTGACGTTGCCACACGCCACGCACACCGCCTGCACTGACGTTGATGCCTTGCAGAGCCAGTTCTTGCGCGACCCGCAGCGGGCCATGGGTTGGTCTGGTGAGAGAGTAATCGAGGATGGCTTGCTCAATCTCGGGAGCGACCCGGTTGGGATGAGCGCCTTTACAGCCGGGGAGTTTGTCGAGCAAGCCCTCGGCGCCATAGGTCTGGTAGTTACGGCGAATTTCGTAGAACTGCTGACGGCTGTAGCCGATGAGCTTGCAGGCTTTGCTGACATTATTGAGCTCTTTGGCGAGCTCTAGCAGGCTGAGTTTGCGACGTGCTACTTTCTCGTTGGTGGTCATACGGTGACTCCGGATAACACGGTAGGGGTACCGTTTTGTTATCCGGTTTGAAGCCGTATGACCACTCCCTTTTGTGGGCAACTGTCAGGTGAATACCATCTCCATACA
>NZ_JBFODF010000007.1:0-25895 GCF_040908165.1 Aeromonas sp. R6-1 | reverse complement strand
CCCGGCGCCGCTTTGTCAACATCTGCGCGAGTCAGCTGGCCTGGATGGGGGCCGTCACGTACTTGAACAGGAAATCCGTCACCTCTTCCCGGCTCGGACGCTGTGGCTGATTGATCATCTGCATCATCACATAGCCAAAACCGGTCAGGGAGCGGGCCAGATCCTGCGCCGACAGCACGCTCTGGATCTCGCCGTTGTCGATGGCCCGTTGCAGGTGGGGGGCAATGCGCTCCAGCGCCTTGTCCAGCAGCCGGGTGTAGCGAGGCCACACTTCTTCCCGCACCGAGGAGCTCCACTCCAGCCAGATGCTGGCGTGATCGGGCTTGTCATAGGCGGCGTCAACGAACAGCTTCACGTGGCGGTGAATGCTCTCCCTGGCGGAGCCCTGACCGTTGTAGGCCTGTTCGAGGATCTGCTGTACGAAGGCTTCGATTTCTGTCAGCACTTCGTCGACCAGATCTTCACGAGTATTGAAATAGTTAAAAACGGTCGCAACCGAGACCTTTGCCTGTTCGGCTATTTCGGCATGCCCCGCACGGCCGATGCCGCGACGGGAAAATACCTCGACGGCACACTCCATCAATTGATCACGGCGAGCCTCCGGCGAAAGCCGGGTTCGACGTCTTATTTCTGCGCGTGGTTCCATAGTTTTTTCATCTAATAGTTATTGATTATGGTGTTTATAGTATTGTCACCGATAATGCCCGAAGGCTTGCTAACTCTATCAATTAAAATAAGCCGATAAAAGCATCACGTATGCCTGACGCCCACTGGTTGGAGTGGTAGAATCCTCGGTTTTGACGTTAATGAACGGCCAATAACCCTTTGGTCATTATTGGAGTATGTGATGAAACACATTGTCGAGGTGATGATCCCCGAGGCCGAGGTTGCAGCCCGGATCGCCACGCTAGGTGAAGAGATTACCGCCCGTTACCAGGGCTCCGAGGAAGTGGTCATGATCGGCCTGCTGCGCGGCTCCTGCGTCTTCCTGGCGGATCTCTGCCGTCAGTGCCAGTTGCCCATCACCCTGGACTTTATGACTGCCTCCAGCTATGGCTCCGGCATGCACAGCACCCGTGACGTGCGCATCCTCAAGGATCTGGATGACGACATCAAAGGCAAGGACGTGGTGATCGTGGAGGACATCATCGACACCGGTTACACCCTCAACAAGGTGCGCGAGATCCTCTCCCTGCGCGAGCCGAAATCCCTGGCCATCTGCACCCTGCTGGACAAACCGTCCCGCCGCGAGGTTCAGGTGCCGGTGGACTGGCTTGGCTTCTCCATCCCGGACGAGTTCGTGGTGGGCTGTGGCATTGACTACGCCCAGAAGTACCGTAACCTGCCTTTCATTGGCAAGGTGGTACCGCAAGAGTAAGCCGGGTCCGAAGTAGCAAGGCAGGCTGGCCGGCCCGCCATCGACTGTCTTCAGGCGGCGTCACAGCCGCCTTTTCTGTCTCGAGATGGGCTCATCCATCACAGGGGTTGCAATGAACGCATTGGAAATCAGCGGTCTGAAGAAGACCTATCAGGGGGGCGTCGAAGCCCTCAAGGGCATCGATCTCACCGTCAAACAGGGGGATTTCTTCGCCCTGCTCGGTCCCAACGGGGCGGGCAAATCCACCACCATCGGCGTGATCAGCTCACTGGTGAACAAGAGCGCCGGCAAGGTGAAGGTATTCGGTCATGACATCGATACCGATCTGGAGCTGGCCAAGTCCCAGCTCGGCCTGGTGCCCCAGGAGTTCAACTTCAGCCAGTTCGAGAAGGTGAGCCAGATAGTGACTCACCAGGCCGGTTTCTATGGAGTGCCGCGGGCCGAGGCCAAGGTGCGCGCCGAGAAGTACCTGCGTCAGCTCGATCTGTGGGACAAGCGCGACATGGCCGCCCGCACTCTCTCCGGTGGCATGAAGCGCCGGTTGATGATTGCCCGCGCCCTGATGCATGAGCCCAAGCTGCTGATCCTGGATGAGCCGACCGCCGGGGTGGACATCGAGATCCGCCGTTCCATGTGGAGTTTCCTCAAGGATCTCAACGAGCAGGGGGTGACCATCATCCTGACCACCCACTACCTGGAAGAGGCCGAGATGCTGTGCCGCAACATCGGCATCATCGACAAGGGCCGTCTCATCGAGAACACCAGCATGAAGAGCCTGCTCGGCAAGCTGGGTCGCGAGACCTTCCTGCTGGATCTGGTGCCGGGTTCCACCGTACCGGCCCTGCCCGAGTTCAACGGCCGGATGCAGGATGAGAACACCCTGGAAGTGGAGCTGGAGAAGAGCCAGTCCCTCAACAGCCTGTTCGAGCAGCTCTCCGCCCAGGGGGTGAAGGTGCTCAGCATGCGCAACAAGGCGAACCGGCTGGAAGAGCTGTTCGTCAATCTGGTAGAGGAGGGTCGCAAAGCATGAACCCCATGACCTATTACATCGCCTTCAAGAGCATTCTGGCCAAGGAAGTGAGCCGCTTCACCCGGATCTGGATCCAGACCCTGGTGCCGCCCGCCATCACCATGAGCCTCTACTTCGTCATTTTTGGCAACCTCATCGGCTCGCGCATCGGCGACATGGGGGGCTTCAGCTACATGGAGTTCATCGTACCCGGCCTCATCATGATGTCGGTCATCACCAACTCCTACTCCAACGTCGCCTCCTCCTTCTACAGCGCCAAGTTCCAGCGCAACGTGGAGGAGCTGCTGGTGGCGCCGGTGCCCAACTACATCATCATCGCGGGGTATGTGGGCGGTGGCGTGGCGCGCGGCCTCTGTGTCGGCCTCATCGTCACCCTGGTGTCGCTGTTCTTCGTGCCGCTGCAGATCCATCACCTGTTCAGCGTCTGCGTGACCGTGCTGCTCACCTCCATCCTCTTCTCCCTGGGGGGGCTCATCAACGCGGTGTTCGCGAAGTCGTTCGATGACATCAGCATCATCCCGACCTTCATCCTGACTCCCCTGACCTATCTGGGGGGCGTCTTCTACTCCATCACCCTGCTGCCGCCGTTCTGGCAGGGGGTTTCCCAGGTGAACCCCATCATCTACATGGTGAACGCGTTCCGCTACGGCTTCCTCGGGATCTCCGACGTGCCCCTCGGCACCGCCTATCTCATCATCATCGGCTTCATCCTGGTGCTCTACGGGATGGCCTGGTGGCTCATCTCCCGCGGCACCGGTCTGCGCCACTGAGGCGCAGCACCTGCCAGCAAAAAGGCGCCCTCGGGCGCCTTTTTATTTGCACATGTCGGTCTCAGAGGGCCGGGGCATCGTAGTCCGCGGGCTCGTCGCTGTAGACGCAGACGTTCCACTTGGCCGCGAGGCCATCATCCGCGAGGCAGTAGCGCTCGAAGAAGGCCTTGATACCGGCGCGCTGGCAGTGGGCCTCGAAGCTCGCCATGTCGCGCCAGATCTCGTTGAAGACGATGGGGAAGCTCTCCCCCTCGGCAAAGGGGCTCTGGATATGGCGGGTGACGATGTACTGCAGGCAGCCATCTTCACGCAGGGTGTCGGGTTCGAGCCCTTGCAGGACGCGGAACAGGGCCTGCTCCTGGCCCGGCTTGGGCTGGAACTGGGCGATGCAGTAAACCTTCTTGGACATCGTGGTCTCCTTGCCGTGTCTCAACCCCGCAGGGCGACGACCCGGTTGTCGATGAGGCGGGCCTTGCCCAGATAGGCGGCCATCAGGATCACCAGGCGCTGGCTCTCGGCGCTGGCGGATTCCAGGGTGTCGGCATCGACGATGTCGATGGCATCCGTCCTGAATCCCGCGTTGTCGAGGCGTTGGCTGGCCTGGGCAACCAGGGAGGGGAGGTGACTGTTCCCCGCTTCAATCTGCCCGGCAATCCAGTTCATGGTGCGCGCGAGCTCGGGGGCGATGGCCCGCTCGGCAGCGGTCAGATAGCCGTTGCGCGAAGAGAGGGCCAGCCCGTCTTCGGCCCGCACGGTCGGCACGCCCACGATCTCGATGGGCATGGCCATGTCGGCCACCATCTTGCGAATGAGCGCGAGCTGCTGGTAATCCTTCTCGCCAAAGCAGGCCACGTTCGGCTGTACCAGATTGAACAGCTTGGTGACCACGGTACTGACCCCGCGAAAATGCCCCGGACGCAGTGCCCCTTCCAGCAGGCTGGAGATGCCGGGCACCTCGACGAAGGTCTGGCTGGCGAGCCCCTGGGGATACATGATCTCCGGTGTCGGGGTGAAGACCAGGTCCACACCGGCGGCCTCCAGGGCGGCGCAATCCTGCTCCAGGGTGCGGGGGTAGTTGGCGAGATCCTCGGCCTTGTCGAACTGCAAGGGGTTCACAAAGATGCTGACCACCACCTTGTCGCCATGGCGGCGGGCCTCCTCGACCAGGGTGAGATGACCCTGATGCAGATTGCCCATGGTGGGCACGAATGCGATGGCGCGGCCTTCGCGATGCCATTGACCGATCTGCTCGCGCAGCGCGGCGGGATTGTTCACAACCAACATCGTCAGTTCACCTTCAGATGAATCAATAAAAGAGGGGGTCGTCAGGGGGGAGGGCGAGACGGGGGCACAGGCCCCCGCGCTCATGACGACAGAAAGTCAGTTGAAGCAGTGCTCGGGGCCGGGGAAGGTCCCCTCGCTCACCTGCTGCACGTAGAGACGAATGGCGGCACGCATGTCACCGGTCTCGGCCAGGAAGTTCTTGGTGAACTTGGGCACATAACCGGAGGTGATGCCGAAGGCATCGTGCATCACCAGGATCTGGCCGTCGGTGGCAGGGCCGGCACCGATGCCGATCACCGGAATGCGCAGCGCCTTGGTGATGCGCTCTGCCAGAGAGACGGGCACGCACTCGAGCACCAGCAACTGGATGCCGGCGGCTTGCAGCTCCAGCGCCTGGCGGTAGATCTCCTGGGCGTGGAACTCGTCGCGCCCCTGCACCTTGAAGCCGCCAAACACGTGGACGGATTGCGGGGTCAGGCCGAGATGGCCGCACACCGGCACCCCGTTGCGGGTGAGGTGGCGGATGGAGTCGCACAGCCAGTCCCCCCCTTCCATCTTCACCATGCGGGCACCGGCCGCCATCAGGCGCGCCGCGTTCTGGTAGGTCTGCTCCGGGGTGGCGTAGCTCATGAACGGCATGTCGGTCACCACCAGGGCATTGGTGGTGCCGCGCACCACGCAGCGGGTGTGATAGACCATCTCGTCCATGCTGACCGCCAGGGTGTCGTCTCCGCCCTGCAATACCATGCCGAGGGAGTCGCCGATGAGCAGCACCTGGGCGCCCTCGTCGTCGAACAGCTTGGCGAAGGTGGCGTCATAGGCTGTGATGGCGGTGATTTTCTGTCCGTCCTGCTTCATCTTCTGCAGGTGGGTAGTGGTGATCTTGCTCATTACGTTGTTCCTACTCTTCTCTACTCGCCTGCTGCACCGGCCAGGATCGCGAGTCCATTGCGCGGGCAGCGGGCAACCAGTTCGGTGAGCGGGGTGCCGCAGGGCAGCACCAGGGAGGGGGCTATCTCTGCAAGGGGGAGCAGGACGAACTCCCGCTCCTTCATGCCATAGTGAGGCACCGTCAGGCGCTCATGCCGGATGACCTCGTCGCCGTACAGCAGCAGATCGAGATCCAGGGTCCGGGGGCCCCAGCGCTCATCCTTGCGCACTCGCCCCTGTGCCTGCTCGATGCGCTGCAGCTCGTCCAGCAGCGCCAGAG
Source organism: Aeromonas sp. R6-1 (assembly GCF_040908165.1). Taxonomy (NCBI): domain Bacteria; kingdom Pseudomonadati; phylum Pseudomonadota; class Gammaproteobacteria; order Aeromonadales; family Aeromonadaceae; genus Aeromonas; species Aeromonas sp. R6-1. The sequence goes on along the minus strand of NZ_JBFODF010000007.1, from coordinate 20,223 downwards.
GGCTGAGGCGGGTGGCAAGGCGCGCCACGGCATTGACGTAGTCCGGCTGATCCGCAGGGCCCATGGGGCGGCTGCCGTAAAGGTGGGAGGTCTGCAGCAGCTCTGACTCGGGCAGGGTCGCCAGCGCGGCGATGGCGCGGCGAGCCTGGCCGAGGGGGTCGGCCAGGTTGGAGCCGATGGCGACGAAGACCTCGATCATCGGCGGCTCCTTACTCTGCCGACTTCGGCTTGCGGCGACGGGGGCGACGGCGGTTGCGGCCATTGCCGCTGCGCTTCTCGCCATCACCGCTGCGGGAGTCGGCGCGCTCGCCGCTCGCCGGGCGGCGGGTCGCCTCCCGTTGCAGTTGCGGGCGCACGTCCGGGTTGGAGGCCACATAGCGCTCCCACCAGCTCGCCAACTCGCCGAGGCCGCGCTCGACCCGGTTGCGCAGCAACAGGAAGTCGAAGGCCGCACGGAATTTCGGGTGCTCCATGGCGCGCTCGGGGTGCTTGCCCTGGCGGCGGGTCAGGCGCTGCTGCAGGGCCCAGATGTCGCGCACGTCCGTGGTGAAGCGGCGCGGCACGGCGATGATCCGCACCTGGTTGTCGAGCACCTCGTTGATAGCCAGCATGAAGGCATCGTACCAGGGCAGACCGCTCTCGTTTTCCAGCACGCGGCCGCGGGCCTCGACGGCGCCCCACAGCAGGGTGGCGTAGAGGAAGGCGGGGGTGACGCGCTTCTCTTCACGGACCCGGGTATCGGTGTCCATCAGCGCCTGCTCGATGAACTGCTCGTAGGGCGAGTTGCCGTGGGGGGTGAACAGGGCGGCTACCTGGGGGAACAGCGGCTGGAACAGCCCGTATTCCCGCAGCAGCTTGTAGGTGGCCAGACCGTCCCCCGCCAGGAACAGCTTGAGGGTCTCTTCGAACAGGCGGGCGGCCGGGATGTCCTGCAGCAGCGGGGCCAGCTCCCGGATGGGGGCGGCGGTGCGCGGGCTGATGGTCATGTCGAGCTTGGCGGCGAAGCGCACGGCGCGCAGCATGCGCACCGGATCTTCCCGGTAGCGGGTCTCGGGGTCGCCGATGAGCTCCAGTCTGCGCGCGGCCAGGTCTTCCAGCCCACCCTCGAAATCGTGCAGGGTGAAATCCTTGGCGCTGTAGTAGAGGGCGTTGACGGTAAAGTCGCGACGCTCGGCATCCTCTTCGATGGTGCCGTAGACGTTGTCCCGCAGCAGCATGCCTTCATCGGACTGGGCCGACACATGCTTGCTGGTATTGACCTGATGGTGGTGGCCCCGGAAGGTGGCCACTTCGATCACGTCACGACCAAAGACGATGTGGGCCAGGCGGAAACGGCGGCCGATGAGGCGGCAGTTGCTGAACAGCGCCTTGATCTGCTCCGGCGTCGCGTCGGTGGCGATGTCGAAATCCTTGGGGGTCTTCCCGAGCAGCAGGTCACGGACGCCGCCGCCGACCAGGTAGGCCTCATAGCCCCCCTTGTTCAGGCGATAGAGCACCTTGAGGGCATTCTCGCTGATCTCTTTGCGCGAAATCGGGTGCTGGTCACGGCTCAAGGTACGGCGCTGTCCGGCGACACGGGCCGGAATGGGGGACTCCACCGACTGCTCGCCGTCTTCCTTGCCGAGCACTTTGCGGCAAAAGTTTGCGATCTGGGAAAAAATGGTACACCTCGTTATGACTTCAAATTGACGGGAGGCCAAAAAAATAGCGGCCTATCATAGCTCAGCCCCAACCAAATGAGAAACGGTGTGGCCTGCTTCCCCTTGATTGGTCCTTTTGGGGCAAGAAATGCAGCCGAGGCTAGCTTTGCCCTTGCGGGATCTTCTGCTGGCGGGGCACCCGGACCAGCTGCCAGTGGGCGATGCCCCAGCCGATGATCTCGTCGATCCGGCTGGCCATCAGCTCGGGCGGCGGGCACTGACCGAGAAAGTGCAGCGCCTGCCACAGGGCAGGTCGTACCTCGTCCTGCGACAGCGCCGGCGCATGGTTCTGCTTGGAGAGCTTGTTGCCATCCGCTTGCACCGCCAGCGGCAGGTGCACCCAATCGGGGACGGCAGCCCCCAGAGTCTGGTAGAGGGCAATCTGGCGCACCGTGGGTTCCAGCAGATCGGCGCCGCGGACGATCTCGGTGATGCCGCTGTCCATGTCATCTACGACCACCGCCAGGTTGTAAGCGTAGAGCCCGTCCCGGCGGCGCACGATGAAGTCCTCCTCCGCCAGCGCCGCGGGGACGGTGATCTCTCCCTGAAGCGCATCCTCGAACCGATAGACCGGGTGGTGCTGGCGCAAACGGGCGGCACACCCCTCGGCGGTCAGCCCCAGGGCGCGGCAATGGCCGTTGTAGAATCCCCCTGCGGCCATGATTTCGCGCCGGGTACAGCGGCACCAGTAGAGATCCCCGGCCCGATAGAGCTGATCGATGATCTCGTCATAGCGGCCATGGCGCGCGCTCTGGAACATCACCTCCCCATCCCAGCCAAGACCGTGTGCCTCCAGGGTGGTGAGGATAAGGTCAGCCGCTCCCGGCATCTCCCGCGGGGGGTCGATGTCTTCGATGCGCACCAGCCAGCGGCCCTGCTGTGCCCTGGCCTGCAAGAAGCTGCCAAGGGCGGCGACCAGGGATCCGAAGTGGAGCGGACCGGACGGTGAGGGGGCGAAGCGGCCCACATAGGGGCGTCGGGAGGGGGGGGAGGTCATGACCATGGCAATTCGGGTAGGCGATGCATTGAGGCTGCATTCTGGGACGGCCCGACCAAAAGCTCAATAAAAAAGGGAGCCTGGGCTCCCTTTTCGTTTCTGTGGATGGGCGGCATCAGCCAGCCATCTGTTTTTCCTTGATCTCGGCCAGCGTCTTGCAGTCCACGCAGAGGTCTGCGGTCGGACGGGCTTCCAGACGGCGGATGCCGATCTCGATGCCGCAATGCTCGCAGTAACCGAAGTCATCTTCTTCGAGCAGCAGCAAGGTTTTCTCGATCTTCTTGATCAGCTTGCGTTCACGGTCGCGGGTGCGCAGTTCGAGAGCAAACTCTTCTTCTTGCGCGGCGCGATCCACGGGATCCGGGAAGTTGGCAGCCTCATCCTTCATGTGGTCGACGGTGCGATCAACTTCCTGCATCAGTTGGTTGCGCCAGGCTCCCAGGATCTTGCGAAAATGTACCTTCTGTTGGTCATTCATGTACTCCTCACCGGCTTTCATCTGGTAAGGCTCTACACCCGCAATGGCCAGGGGGCCCAGAGATTTCCTGTTTTCGCCTGTTGGCATGCCCTGTCTCCTAATTCAGCACGCTACCCGTGCCATCCATAAATTGAGGGCGACATCTATAGCAGAAGGGTCAACGGGAGGCAAACAAGCCTTATCAATAATGTTACCCACTTCTGCATTTATTCTCTGCCCTCGGGTAGCATATGGTCAGATTCAAATGGGATAAAATCCTGAGCCACCATGCCCTGCACCCCAACATGGGGGCGATAGCATAAAATTTCAACCCCTGCCGCCATCGCCTGTTCAACAAGCTGACTATAGTGCGGATCGATATGGGCTGCAGGGCGCATTCTCGCGATGCCGGAGTGCAATACCATGAACAGCAGCACGGCCCGGTGCCCTGCCGCCTTCATGGCCATCAATTCACGCAAGTGCTTGGCGCCGCGGGTGGTGACCGCATCGGGGAAGTACCCCATGCCGGGTTGCTCCCGCTCGTCGAGCAGGGTGACGGATTTCACCTCGATGTAACAATCCGGCCTGTTGTCATCTTCCAGCAGCAGGTCGATGCGGCTGTTCTCTTCCCCGTATTTCACTTCGGTGCGCAGCCTGGCATAGCCTGCCAGGGGGGCGAGGGCGCCCTGTTCGATGAGCTCCCGGGCGATCTGGTTGGCACGGGCCGTGTTGACGCAGATGAAGTGACCCGCCGGGCTCTCGGCGATTTCCCAACTGTTTGGCAGCTTGCGCTTGGGGTTGTCGGATGTGGAGTACCAGACCCGGGTGCCCGGCAGGGCGCAGCCGGTCATGGCGCCGGTATTGGCGCAGTGGATGGTGATCACCTCGCCGTTGTCGAGCGCGACATCCGTCAGAAAGCGCTTGTAGCGGGAGATCAGCTGCCCGGACTGCAGGGGGGGATCGAAGATCATGGGGTGAGCTCCTCGCGGTGCGGGTTTTTGACGCGGGCCCGCAGGGGCCAGCAGGCGAGCGGTTCGTAGTGGACGCCGTCCGGCGTGCTGACGGATTGATAGAGGCAGAAGCGATCGGCCCTGAGCAGAAAATCCGGCGCAGGCAGCTCGCCGGGGGCCTCGCCCGCCTTGCGCGACAGGGTGACGTGGGGGCGATAGCCCTGCTCGCCGTTGCCCAGCCCGAGTTTTTCACCGTGGCGGCGCAGTGCCCTCGCGAGCACGGTCAGCTCGTTAGGCCACTCACCGGGCCCCACCCAGGCGGCTTTGGCGCGCTGAAACCAGCCGGTCTGATCCAGATGGACGCTGAAAGGGGGGCAGTGCTGTCGCTCGGCGGCCGCGATCAGGCGAGCCTGGGTCGTTTCGTCGGCCTCCCCGAGAAAGGCCAGGGTCAGGTGAAGGTTGCTCTCGGGCACCGGCTGGCCGGGCCAGGGGCGCTGGTCTCGCCAGGTCGCAAGCTCGGGGGCAAGCTCTGGCAGGGGCAGGGCAAAGAAGAGTTTGGGCATGCGGCGTGTCGGTCCTCGTGATGGACATCGGATAAGGGCCATTCTATGGCAGCCGCTCCCGGGATGTCTTGCCGTGTTGCACCTGACGCTTCCTGCCCCTGCCCGGCAGGGGCGCTTACGGTGGCCGGGAGGCTGTGGCAGAATGGACCCCTTTTCAGAAGTGTCACAGAAGGTGCCCATCGCTTTGTCTTCCCTCCCCATCGTCCCGGTGTTGCCCGAACTCTTTGCAGCCCTCGACAACCATACCAGCGTGATCCTGCAGGCGCCCCCCGGTGCGGGCAAATCGACCCTGCTGCCCCTGGAGTTGGTGCGCCAGCACCGGCTGCCCGGGCGCATCATCATGCTGGAGCCCAGGCGCCTTGCTGCGCGCAACATCGCGAGCTTCCTCGCGCGTCAGCTGGGGGAGAAGGTGGGCGAGCGCATCGGCCTGCGAGTGCGCGGGGAGAGCCGCACCAGCAGCCAGACCCGGCTCGAGATCGTGACCGAGGGGGTGCTGACCCGGATGCTGCAGCAGGATCCTGAGCTCACCGGCGTGTCGCTCGTCATCTTTGACGAGTTCCACGAGCGCAGCCTGCACGCCGATACCGCGCTGGCCTTCGCCATCGAAAGCCAGCAGGGGTTGCGCGATGATCTCAAGCTCTTGGTGATGTCCGCCACCCTGGATGGTATGGCCCTGGAGCGCCTGCTGCCTGGCGCCCCCGTGGTGCGCTCCGAGGGGCGCGGCTTTCCCATCGAGTACCACTATCGCCCCGCCAATCGCCAGCAGTGGCTGGAACCCCAGGTCGGCGCCGTGGTGCTGGAGGCGCTCGCCAGTCAGGCTGGCAGTGCCCTGGTGTTCCTGCCGGGACAGGGGGAGATAGAGCGGCTGGCACAGTGGCTGGAAGGGCGGTTGCCAGGGGATGTGACCCTGGCTCCCCTCTATGGCCGTCTTGACCTCGCGGCCCAGCAGGCGGCCATCGAGCCTGCGCCTGCAGGTCGTCGCAAGCTGGTGCTCACCACCAACGTGGCGGAGACCTCCCTCACCATCGAGGGGATCTCCGTGGTCATCGACAGCGGATTGGAGCGGCGCGCCACCTTCGATATCAAGAGCGGCGTCACCCGGCTGGAGACCCGGCCCATCGCCAAAGCCTCCGCCACCCAGCGGGCGGGGCGGGCAGGGCGGCTTGGCCCCGGCGTCTGCTATCGGCTCTGGAGCAGCGAGGTGCAGGAGCGCCTCGCCGAGCAGAGTCCCCCCGACATCCTGACGCAAGAGCTCACCGGCCTGCTGATGGACGCCGCTCAGTGGGGGGCCCGGGTGGAGGCGCTGCCCCTGCTGGACATGCCGCCCCCTGCCGCCGTGGCCAGCGCCCGGCGGTTGCTGGTGGCCCTGGGCGCCATGGCCCCGGAGGGTGAGCAACAACTTACCCCGGCAGGCCGTGCCATGGCGGCCTTCGGCACCCATCCCCGCCTTGCCCGCATGTTGCTGCGGGCCCGGGAGCTGGAATCCGAGGGTCTGACAGGGATTGTCGCCGATGCGGCTTTCCTGGTGGCGCTGCTGGAAGAAGATCTGCGAGGATCGGAGCGCCTGTCCGTGCTGTTCCACCGCCGTCAGGGCGCCCTGCGCCAGGGGGCAGCCCGCTGGTTCGAGCGGCTCGGTGTGCGGGCAAGCAGCCCGCAGGGTCAATGGCTGGGGTTGCTGTGCGCCCTCGCCTGGCCCGATCGCATCGGCAAGCTGCGCAGTGGCAGCCGCTATCAGCTCAGTGGCGGGGTGAGCTGCGATCTGGTAGAAGGGCATCCCTGCCAGGGGCAGGGGGCCATCGTGGCCGTCGAAATGGGTCAGAACGAGCGCGGCAGCCGCATCTTCATCGCCGAGCCGGTGGTGCTGGATGAGCTGGTGCGCCAGCTGCCCGAGCTGGTCGGCGAGCGCCAGTGGTTCGACTGGGACGATCGGGAGGAACGGGTGCGTGCGGAGCGCCAGCAGGTGCTCGGCGAGCTGGTGCTCGGCCAGCGGCCGCTGACGGATCTCTCCGATGAACAGAAGGGGCGCTGCCTGCTGCAGGGCATCCGGTGCAAGGGGCTGCACGTGCTGCCCTGGGACGAGAGCAGCGAGGGGCTGCTGGCCCGCTTGCGCTGCGCCCGCGACTGGCTGCCCGACGAAGCCTGGCCCGCCATGGATGAGGAGAGCCTGCTGGCCGACCTCGAGCAGTGGCTGCTGCCGGCGGTGAGCGGCATGACCCGGCTGGAGCAGTTGAAGCGGCTCGACATGAGCGACATCCTGCGCCAGTCTCTGCCCTGGCCCCTGCCAAGGCGGCTGGACGAGGCGCTGCCGAGCCACTTCACCGCACCGACCGGCAGCCGGGTGCGGATCCGCTACCAGCCGGGTCAGGCGCCAGCGATCCCGGTGCGCATCCAGGAGATGTTCGGGCTGGGCGCCACCCCATGCGTGGCCGATGGCCGGGTGCCCCTGGTGGTGGAGCTGCTCTCCCCGGCCCAGCGCCCCTTGCAGATCACCGCGGATCTCGCCGCCTTCTGGGCGGGATCCTATGAGCAGGTGAAAAAAGAGATGAAGGGGCGCTACCCCCGTCACTACTGGCCGGACAACCCGCTGGAGGCGATGCCGACCCGGGTGACCAAGAAGAAGATGGGATTGCAGGAGTAGCCGACGGGACAGTGATCGGTCGGTACGATCAGAACAAGATGGCGGTGGCACAGTCCCCCTCCACAACAGGCATCGCAGGCCGCTCGCATCAGCGGGATGGCGAGGAGAACGACAAGAGGATTTATGGCAACCCAACGACGCAAGCGCACGCCCAAGAAGGCGGCGCCCAAACGCACCATCTGGCGCACACTGTTCTGGCTGGGCTTCAAGCTCTCTCTGGTGGTGGCGGCCTTCATGGTGGTGTTTGGCATCTATCTCGACACCAAGGTGCGCGAGCGCTTCGACGGCGAGAAGTGGCAGTTGCCGGTGATGGTCTACAGCCGCCCGCTGGAGCTCTATCCCAGCCAGCGGCTCTCCCAGACCCAGATGCTGCGCGAGCTCAACATGCTGAGCTACAAGCAGGTGCGTCAGCCCCATACCCCGGGTGAGTACGCGGTGAGCGGCAATCGCATCGAGCTGGTGCGCCGGCCGTTCGAGTTCCACGACGGTGCCGACGGTGCCCGTGGCCTGCGCCTCACCTTCAACGGGGCGCGCCTCGAGGGGATCCAGTCCCTGGAGAACCAGCGCCAGCTCGGCTATGCCCAGATGGACCCGGTGCTGCTCGATCGCCTTAACACCGAGGATCGGGAAGACCGCCTGCTGGTGCGCCTTTCCGAGGTGCCGGACAGCCTGCTGGTGACGCTGCTCACCACGGAAGACAGGGACTTCTACCAGCACGGCGGTGTCTCGCCGGTGGCCATCATGCGCGCCATGGCAGCCAACCTGCTGGCGGGGCGCACCGTGCAGGGGGGCAGCACGCTCACCCAGCAGCTCGCCAAGAACTTCTTCCTGACCCGTGAGCGCAGCCTGTGGCGCAAACTGCAGGAAGCCTACATGGCGGTGCTCATCGACTACCGCTACAGCAAGGACGAGATCCTGGAGGCCTACCTCAACGAGGTCTATCTGGGGCAGAACTTCTCCCAGGGGGTTTACGGCTTCGGGCTCGCCTCCTACTTCTACTTCGGTATTCCGGTCAACGAGCTGGACATCGATCAGGTGGCCCTGCTGGTGGGCATGGTGAAGGGCCCCTCCTATTACGATCCCTGGCGCTTCCCGGACCGGGCCAAGGCGCGCCGGGATCTGGTGCTGAAACTGCTGGCGGATCACGGCAGCCTGACCCAGGCCGAGTATGACCTGGCCAGCAAGCAGCCCCTTGGCATCATCGCCCGCGGCCAGATGAGCTATGGCCGTACCCCGGCCTTCATGGGGCTGCTCAAGCGGGAGATCCAGAACCGCTTCGGCCCGGATCTGCTCAAGCAGTCCGGCCTCAAGATCTTCACCAGTCTGGATCCCATCGCCCAGCACGCCGCCGAGCAGGCGGTGGAGTCGGGTCTGGCCACCATCGAGAAGCAGCGTGGCAAGAAGAAGCTGGAGGCGGCCATGGTGGTCTCCGACTGGCACAAGGGCGAGGTGGTCGCCATGGTGGGGGGACGGGATCCCCGCTACGCCGGCTTCAACCGGGCGCTGGATGCCCGCCGTCAGATTGGCTCCCTGGTGAAGCCTGCGGTCTACCTGACCGGCCTCTCCAACGGCCTGACCCTGGGCACGCCGCTTAAAGATCAGCCGATCCGCATTCGCGGCCAGGATGGCCAGATCTGGACGCCGCAGAACTACGACCGCAAGTTCCGCCAGAGCGTGCCCCTGATGGAGGCGCTCGCCAGCTCCCTCAACGTGCCGACCGTCAACCTCGGGATGCAGATAGGCCTGGACAAGGTGGTGGACACCCTGCACAAGCTGGGTGTGCAGCAGGAGATCCAGCCCTATCCGTCCCTGGTGCTGGGGGCGGTGGCCCTCTCGCCCATGGAGGTGAACCAGATGTACCTGCCCATTGCCAACCAGGGGTTGACCCAGCCCCTGTCGGCCATCCGGGCCGTGGTGAATGGTGAGGGGCGCCAGCTCTACCAGCATGACGAAGCGGCCAAGCGAGTGACGGATCCCCAGGCAAGCTGGCTGACCCTGTTCGCCATGACCAAGACGGTGAGCCAGGGGACGGCCCGGGCGCTCGGTGCCAAGTTCCCCGGGGCCACCATGGCCGCCAAGACCGGTACCACCAACGAGCTGCGTGACTCCTGGTTTGCCGGGATGGACAACAACGAGCTGGTAAGCGTCTGGGTCGGCCGTGACGACAACACCCCGGCCGGGCTGACCGGAGCCAGTGGCGCCTTGCAGCTGTTCAGCGGCTACATGAGCCAGCGAGGGGTCAACAGCCTGGGGCTGAAGATGCCCGAAGGGGTGAGCTGGGCCAACTTCTCCCGCTCGAGCGGTGCCCGGGTGGCCAGCGATTGTCCCGGCAGTCTCCAGGTGCCGGCCAAGCTGGCCGGTCTGGCCGAGCCCATGAGCTGTGCCAGCCCGGTTTCGGACCCGGCGAATGCCCTGGACAACTGGTTCAACGGTTTCTTCAACTGACGAAGACGGGCAGCACAGGCTGCCCGTTTTGCAAGGATTGCCATGACCCATCCCCTGTTTGAGGCCATCCATCACGTGGCCATCATCGCCAGCGACTATCCGCGCTCGCGCCACTTCTATCACCAGGTGCTGGGGTTGCCCATCATTGCCGAGACCCTGCGGGCAGAGCGCCAGTCGTGGAAGCTGGATCTGGCGCTGCCGGACGGCAGCCAGCTGGAGCTGTTCAGCTTCCCGGCGCCGCCACCGCGCCCCTCCCGGCCGGAGGCGTGCGGGTTGCGCCACCTGGCGTTTCGGGTGGCGGATCTCGACCGGGTCATCGCCCACCTGGAGCAGCACGGGGTGGAAGTGGAGCCGGTGCGGGTGGACGAGCTGACCGGCAAGCGCTTTACCTTCTTCGCCGACCCCGACGGCCTGCCGCTGGAGCTGTACGAGGCAGCGCGTTAGGCTGCCTGTTGCAATCTGGATGATCGGTTTGACCATGAAAAGGCCGCCCTGGGAACAGGGCGGCTTTTTTCATGGGGTTGGAGAGGGGATCATGCTGTGGTCAGCAGGGCGACCGCCACCGCCATCACCATCATGCCGAGCCAGCCGACGGGTCTGAGGCGCTCGCCGAACAGCAGCAGGCCCCCGAGGGCGGTGCCCAGGATGCCGATGGCGCCCCAGGTGGCATAGGCCACGGCCAGATCGATCTTGCCGGTACTGACCGCCTCGCTGAGCAGAGTGAAGGCACAGAGCACCAGCAGAATGCCGAGGACGCCCCACCCCTTGTCGCGAAAACCGATGGAGCGGTTGATCGCCATGTTGGCGCCGATATCCAGCAGGGCGGCGCCCAGTACGATGATCAACGGGTGCATGGGGCTTCCCTCCTCTGGCGGGTGGGGGCTGGTGCATCATGGGTCTCGCCCAGGGTCACCATGACAATCCCCACTATGGCCAGCGCCAGTCCGATCCACTCCTGGATGCTCAGCTCGTAGCCGAGGAACAGGACGGAGACGGCGGTGATGAGGGCGATCCCCAGCCCTTCCCACAGCGCAAACGCGATACCAATGGAGATTGTCCTGGCGGCCTTGGCGAGCAGCAGGTAGGAGAGGGTGATGAGGAGCCACATCGGCAGATAGTGGATCCAGCCGCTCGCGCTCTTTGGGATCAGGGCCATGGAGGAGGTGCCGGCGACCTCGGTCAGGATGGCCCCCGTCAGGAAGAGGCGGGCCAAAAGCAGGGGACGGGATGACATGCAGTTTCCTTCTGTTGCTGCGACGAAGAGAGGATAACGGCACCCGAAACGGGCAAGGTTATCGCTGAGCGTCGAGAAAGCTGTCGCTGCTTGTTTGCCTTGGGGGCGAGTTAGGGGATAAGGTGGTGATGGAATAATCTGCCGCCAGTTTGAAGCCATGAAGCTAAATCAGATACAACTCTTTGTAGAAACAGCAGACAGTGGTTCGATAGCCAATGCCGCCAGACGACTTGGCAAGAGTCGCAGCGCCGTTAGCTCGGCGATTGCAACCCTGGAGGTGGAGCTTGGCGTCGAACTTTTCGAACGAGGGGCGAACCAGAGCCGGCTGACCGAAATCGGCGAGCAAGTGCTGGACGACTGTCGGCGGCTGTTGCAGGCCGCCAACAGCCTGAAGCTCAAGTGCGAGCACCATGCCTCCGGTGCCGAGGTGGCGCTGCGGGTAGCCCGGGACGACGCCATTCCCGAGGTGGTATGGCGCGAGATGCTGGGGGCCTTGCGTCGCCAGTTTCCGGGCACCAGCATCTCCCTGGTGCTGGCCTCACCGCCGGAGCTGCCGGCCCTGGTGGAAGAGGGGTTCGTGGATGCCGCCTTCGGCCTCATCACCGAGGAACAGGAGCGCAGCGGTCTTTGCATCGACGTGCTCAACCCGATCCGCACCCTGATGGTGGTCGCGCCAAGCCACCCGCTGGCTGGGCTGAAGCGGGTGTTGCAGCAGGATCTGACCGATCACACTCAGGTCACTCTCTCCTATGTGGACGCGTTTTCGGTCAAGAGCCTGCTGCCCATCGGAGGGCAGCATATCGGGTTGTCGAGTTTCGAACTGATGCGGGATGCGGTGCTGGATGGTCTGGGCTGGGCGGTGCTGCCTTCACCCCTTATCCAGAGCCAGCTGCGCCAGGGGGAGCTGCTGACCCTGAAGCACAAGTTCAGCCTGCAGTGGCGCGATTACGGAGTCTATCTGTCGGAGAACGCCCATCACGGCAAGGTGCTGGCCTGGCTGAAGAAGGCCATAGAAGCCTATCTCGAACCCTTCGAGTAGCCGCCAACCGGGGCGGGCACCCCGGTTGGCAGTGAGAGGGGATCAGCGCAGGCCGTGACGGGGGACGCGCTGGCGGGAGCGAAATGGCAGCAGCAGGAGGCCGAGCAGCAGATCCCCCGCCAGGGAGGCCAGCAGACCCGCCGCCACGCCGCAGAAAATGGCGGCCTGTTTGAGGGGGACCACATAGCCGTAGTTGTGCAGGGTATCCTGCCAGAGGGCGGGATCGGCGCGCAGCAACAGGTGGGAGAGCTGCTGGTACCAGGGGCTCTCCCGCACGGCGATCTCCCCCTGAAGGTGCTGCTGCTGGTTCACCAGTTGCTGGAGGCTGGTGGCATCCTGGGTGAAGACGGGATCCTGGCTGGCACCGTAATGGGCGACCAGCGCCTGCAGATCGCCATTGAAGTGCTGGTCCGCCGTGCGCTGGAAGGGGGCCAGCGCCAGACCTGCCTGCTGCAGCCGGGCATCCAGCCGCTGGAAGTAGAGATCGACCAGCCCGGGGATCTGTACACCTGCCAGCAAACCGAGGGCAAACAACATCATGCGAAGGTAGCTGCGCATCATCATCATCCTGAACGAAGGGAGCACCCATACTAGCCGCAACCGGTGGGTGAGCCAAGGAGGGGGCGCGCTTGCCTACCCGGTCGGCGGCGCCAAAAGAAGAGCCGATGGAATACCTTTGTTACACGAATTCTTACACTTTTGTGATGCAAGTCATCTTGCGGCTGGCCTAGAATGAGCGTTTTTCGAAGGACACGTCGGCATGAGCAAGTTCATTCCTTTCTATCTGGCCGGGGGCCTCATCGCCTTCAGTTGGGGCGCCCTGCCTGAGCACGGCCCCTGGGATGGGTGGGATCTCGCCCTCTTCCAGCTGGTCAATGGCTGGATTGGCCACTCCCCCCGTTGGGCCGATCTGGTGGCCATCACCAACAACCGCCTGTTCGATCTGGCCGCGCTGGCCTGCATGGGCGGGATCCTCGCCAGTTGCTTCTTCCGTGCCGACGGGCAGGAGCGCCGTCGTCTGGTGGCCATGGGGGTCGTGATGCTGCTGGGGGCCCTGGTGCTCAATCAGCTCGGGCATCTGTTGCCGGTCAGCCGTCCCAGCCCCACCCTGATGGTGGACGGGGCACTGCGCCTGACCGAGATCAGTGCGATTCCCACCAAGGACTCCGCCGGTGACAGCTTCCCCGGTGATCACGCCCTCTTCCTGATGATCTTCGCCGGTTTTGCCCTGCGCTATCTGCCGCGCTGGGCCGGGGTGGTTGCGGTGGTGATGGTGCCCCTGTTTTCGGCGCCCCGCATCCTGGCGGGTGCGCACTGGATGACGGACGTCTATGTAGGCGCTCTTTGCCTCTCCCTGATCTGCCTGCCGCTGCTGTTGCTCACTCCCGTGTCGGATCGCCTGATCGACCGCCTGGCTCCCCGGCTGCCACGCTGGATTGCCTGACGGAGAATGAAAAAAGAAGGCGGGTCACCCCGCCTTCTTTCGTTTACGCCTCACCGGTGCTGTGGTCGTCGCGAAATGACCAGGACTACGCCCGATGAGCCCGGGCTGTCGCCCTCCCAACCAGTATGGATAGCCCCATTCGGGTTCTGCCAGCCAAAATAGTCGCGGCCAAACGTTTGCATCCGTCCTCTCATGATCCTGGCCAGGATTTTTTCCCTCCGCTGCCTTAGAATCGCCGCCCGTTGTTGGAGGTCTCCCCATGCTTGTCACTTTTCTGCGTCTCTTGTTTATCGGTTGTGCCCTGGTCTTTCTCTTTATGCTGGTCCGTGCCTGGTGGCACAAACGGCGTCATGGCCAGCTCGAAGCCACCCCTTTCTGGCCGGTAGCGGCCATCGGCTTTGTGGCCAATTTTCTCGATACCCTGGGGGTGGGGAGCTTTGCGGTGAAGACCGCCTGCTACAAGCAGCTCAGGCTGATCGATGATCGGGTGCTGCCCGGTACCCTCAACGGCCAGTGCGTGCTGCCGACCGTGACCCAGGCTCTCATCTTCATCGGCGTGGTCAACGTGGATCCCGTCACCCTCATCAGCATGATGGCGGCTGCGGCGGCCGGTGCGGCCTGGGGCGCCCGTTACGTGGCCTCCTTTGATCGCCAGACCATCCGGCTGGTCATGGCGGTCTCCCTGCTGGTGGTCGCCGGTCTCATCTTTGCCGGTCTGCTTGGGCTCTTCCCCCTCGGTGGCGAGGCCATGGGGCTGAGCGGTTACAAGCTGGGGATCGCCCTTGCCGGCAACTTCCTGTTCGGAGCCCTGATGAACGTCGGTATCGGCCTGTTCGCCCCCTGCATGACCCTGGTCTATCTGCTCGGCATGAACCCGCTGGTGGCCTTCCCCATCATGATGGGATCCACCGTCGTGCTCAGCGTCTTCTCGGCGGGGACCTTTATTCGCAAGGGGGCTTTCGATGCGCGGGCCGTGCTGGCGGTGGCCATCTTCGGCCCCATCGGCGTGGTGCTGGCGGCCATGCTGGTCAAATCCATGGAGATGGAGATGCTCAAATGGCTGGTGGCCTTCATCGTCATCTATACCTCCTGGACCATGTACGCCTCCTGGCGGGCGGCGCGGCGACAGCCAGCGCCCGCGCTGGCAGAGGCGACGAGCTAGCTGGCGTCGGCGAGGCCCGCCTGCACGGGCGCCCCGCGTTGGTATGTCATCCCGCTCGCCCGGTCCTGGCGCGTCTTCTGATGCCTCTGGCAGCCCCCTCCGGGTGGGCGGTCTGCTGGCTGGAGGCGACCAGTGCGGCTTCCGCCCTGGCACCGAGAAACACATAGAGCCCCAGCGCCAGCAGCAACCCCACGGCGCAGCCCATCACCCCCACCGCAGGCCAGAGCAGTTCGCTCTGGCCGAGGGATCCCTTGAACAGCAGCAGCAACCCCTCGATGGAGACCGCGATCAGGATGGCGGCGATAAAGCGGGTAATGGTGCGCCGGATGGCGCTGTGGCGGAAGATGTCCTTATGCAGCAGCACTTCCTCTTCGAGGATGGTCTTGCCGAGATCGAACACCGCCAGCGCGAGCGTGAGGAAGATGATGGCGCTGAAGGCCCCCAGCCGGTTCTGCTGGGTGCCGCACAGGAGCAGATAGAGCTGTTCCAGCCCGTGCCAGATGAGGGTGCCGACGATGAGAAACAGGGCCAGACTCAGGACGACGTAGACGGCCCTGAACCAGGGAATGGCGCGCCGCCGCTCTCTGTCCCCCATCAGCCAGGCGATCAGCTGGTGCAGGTTGATCTCCAGCTCCCGGCCATGGCCCTGCACCAGCAGGCGCAGCTGCCCCTGGGCCGCCGGAACGGGCGCCAGTATGGCTGGCCTGATCTGGGGGGCCAGGCTCTTCACCTCCTCGACGAAGGCATAGGTCTTGAGAGACGCCTCGGGGAGGGTGAGCAGCCCCAGCAGCAGGGGGGCCAGCTCGGTTTCGTACTCCTGATAGCGCCGCAGCACATCGATGGGGCTCATCTCTGCCATATACACCTCGGTCCAATGGGCTCCTGAAGCAGGGGCCTGCAAATTGTGGGCCCGATTTATGACAGCCCGTGTACGGCGCGGCGCACCAGCAGGTGGCAAGGTTCCGGTGAGGGACTTAAGGATGCACCACTATGGTGCCTTGTCGGGACGAGCAAACAAAAAAGGGCCCCATCGGGGCCCTCTGCACATCTTGCTGCTTGTCAGCCAGCCAGCTTGGCGAAGCTGCGCTCGGCGGCCGCCAGGGTGTGTTCAATCTCCTTGTCGCCGTGGGCAAGCGACAGGAAGCCCGCCTCGTAGGCGCTCGGTGCCAGATAGACACCCTCTTCCAGCATCAGGTGATAGAAGCGCTTGAAGCGTTCCATGTCGCAGCGAGTCACCTGCTCGTAGCGGGTGATCTCGGTCTCGTCGGTGAAGAAGAAGCCGAACATGCCGCCCACGTAGTTGATGGCAAGCGGGATGCCGTGCCTGGCGGCGGCCGCTTTCAGCCCTTCGGCGACACGGGCGGTCTTGGCGCTCAGCTGCTCATAGAGGCCCGGCTCCAGCAGCAGATCCAGCATGGTGAGGCCGGCGGCCATGGCCACCGGGTTGCCGGAGAGGGTACCAGCCTGATAGACGGGGCCGGTCGGGGCGATGTGCTGCATCACCTTCTTCTTGCCGCCGAAGGCGCCCACCGGCATGCCAGCACCGATGATCTTGCCGAGGGTGGTGAGATCCGGGTCGATGTTGTAGTGACCCTGGGCACCACGCAGGGAGACGCGAAAACCCGTCATCACCTCGTCCAGGATCAGCAGGGCGCCGAATTCGTCACAAATGGCGCGCAGCCCTTCCAGGAAGCCGGGCACCGGCGGGATGCAGTTCATGTTGCCAGCGACCGGCTCGACGATGATACAGGCGATCTCGCTGCCGTACTGGGTAAAGGCTTCGCGCACCGAGTCCAGATCGTTGAACACGCAGGTCAAGGTGTGCTTGGCGAAATCGGCCGGTACGCCCGGGCTGTTGGGCTGACCCAGGGTGAGGGCGCCGGAGCCAGCCTTGACCAGCAGGGAGTCGGCGTGGCCGTGGTAGCAGCCTTCGAATTTGACTATCTTGTCGCGGCCGGTGTAGCCACGGGCCAGCCGGATGGCGCTCATGGTCGCCTCGGTGCCGGAGTTGACCATCCGCACCTGCTCCATGGAGGGCACGATCTGGCGCACCTTCTCGGCCATCAGCACTTCGATCTCGGTCGGCGCGCCGTAGCTCAGCCCTTTTTCCACTGCCTTGATGACGGCGGCCTTGATGGCCGGGTGGTTGTGGCCCAGCAGCATGGGGCCCCAGGAACCGATGTAATCCACATAGGCCTGGCCGTCCACGTCATAGAGGTAGGCGCCATCGGCGTGATCGATGAAGCGGGGTGTGCCGCCGACCCCGTTGAAGGCGCGGACCGGTGAGTTGACGCCACCCGGAATGGTCTGGCGGGCCTGTTCAAACAGCTGATCTGATTTTGACATGGATCATCCTTAATGGGATTTTGGTCGTTACCCGGGCGCAGGCTGCCGATTGCGGCTCGGCAGGGGATGGCGGGAGGAGTATGCTTTGCGCTCTCGCCCCGGACTCTCGCCCGTGATACATGAAACGGGCCGACTATAGCAGAAAGGCCCAGAGCTGGGCAGCCGAGGCCGAGGTGTGTCTGGTCCTCGTTAGATGAGCGTGATTATCCATGGAGCAACAAGCCATTCCTTCCGCCGACGCGGCCTCGCTGCGTCGTCCTCCAGTCTTGCAGCGCCTGATACGGCGGGACAAGATGCCGCTGCTGGTGCTCCTGTTGGCGGCCCTGGTCGGCCTGCTGGCAGGCCTGGTGTGCGGATTGTTCGAGTCTTGCGTTCACTGGCTGGCCCAGCAGCGTGTCGACTTGCTGGCCGATCGCCCCTGGTGGCAGCTCGGCCTGCTCGGCTTTGGTTTCAGCGCCCTGCTGGGGTTGGTCGGCTATTTCCTCACTCATGCCTTTGCCCCCGAGGCAGGGGGATCCGGTATCCCGGAAATTGAAGGGGCCATGGACGACCTGCGCCCGGTACGCTGGTGGCGGGTGTTGCCGGTGAAGTTTTTTGGCGGGGTCTGCACCCTGAGTTCCGGCATGGTGCTGGGGCGGGAGGGGCCCTCGGTGCAAATAGGGGGCAACCTCGGCAAGATGGTGGCGGATATCTTCCGGTTGCCCAAGGAGCATGGCCACGCCCTGCTGGCTGCCGGTGCGGCGGGTGGTCTCGCTGCGGCCTTCAATGCCCCGCTGGCAGGGATACTGTTTGTCATGGAAGAGATGCGACCGCAATTTCGCTACTCCTTCCTCGCCATCAAGGCGGTCGGGATTTCGGCCGTCATGGCGACCCTGATGCTGCAGAACATGAAAGGGCAATCCCCCGTCATCATGCTGCCTCACTACGACGCTCCGGCCTTGAAGGCGCTCTGGCTGTTTCTCTTCATGGGGGGCTGCTTTGGCGTGCTGGGGTTCGTCTTCAACAAGCTGGTGCTTGCCTGTCAGGACGGCTACCTGGCGCTGCACCAGAACAAGCGTCACCGCTTCGTCATCATCGGCATGGGGGTGGCTGGAACCTTTGGCATGCTGTCACTGTTCGCCCCTTCTGTCACTGGAGGGGGAATCGAGCTCATCCCGCATCTGACGGGGGGAGACTATGCGATGGCGACGCTCTTCATCATCTTCTCGGTGCGACTGGTGGGTACCCTCATCTGCTTTTGCTCGGGGGCCCCTGGTGGTGTCTTTGCGCCGACCCTGGCGCTGGGCACCCTGTTCGGGGTGATCTTTGGTCACCTGTTCCACTCTGCATTTCCCGATCTCGGCATCGAACCGGGCGCCTTTGCCATCGCCGGCATGGGGGCGCTCTTCGCCGCCACCGTGCGCGCCCCCATTACCGGCATCGTGCTGGTGACCGAGATGACCGACAACTATCAGCTGATCCTGCCCATGATGATCACCACCATAGGGGCAACCCTGGTGGCGCAATGGTTGGGGGGGCGCCCTATCTATTCCCAGATCCTGGAGCGAACTTTACGGCTTGCTGCGCGTCAAAACCGGGGTGAAAGCAGCATCGCGACCGGTTAACTCTTTGTTTATCCGTATCAATCCGGCATGGTCGCGTATAGTGAAAAGAAACCGGCCGTGTGGATGTCGGCATAGAGAAGAGGCCTTATGTCCCAAATCGTGAAGTTATTGGTGGTGCTGGCCGTGGGGGCATGTATCGGTTATGTCGTCGGGAACAGACAGGAGCTGGCTCAGAGCAGCCTGATGACGGTGCAGCAAGAGACGTTGGAGCGTCAGAGCAAGGCCATTGCACAACTGAAGACGGATCTCGGCGTCAGGGAGACCCTGCTGGCGACCCAGAAGGCCGCCTTCGAGCAACTTCAGCAGACGCTCAAGGATCAGGAAGCTCAGGTACAGGAGCAGAAACGCCAGCTGGCCTTCTTCGAGCGCATCATGCGTCCCACCGGCGAACAGGTGGGGGTATCCATCGACAATCTGACATTGCAGGAGACGAGTGTTCCGGGTCGCTACCACTATCGTCTGGCGCTCACACAACCCGCCAAGAAGCGGGAGTTGTTTCGGGGGCAGGTGCAGATCCGGCTCGAAGGCAGTCTGGCTGACAAGCCCAGGATCCTCAGTGGCCGGGATCTTGGCATGAAGGTGGGGGAGGGACGCTACGCGTTGCGATACTTCCAGCTCTTGGAGGGCAATTGGCAGCTTCCCTCAGGCTTCATCCCGGACAGGGTGAGAATCCTCATCCCGAAGGAGGGTCGGCAACCGGCCCAGGAGCTGGTGGCCGAGTGGAACGAGGTGCTCAAGCCTCTGGTCGCTCAACCAGCCCCCTTGCCGGCAGCGCAGTAAGAGAGTGGTGAATACTTGAACTAAATGGTCGGGTATTGGATAATTTCGCGGTTTCCATGTTTGTGGATGTAACGGTTGTGAGGTCAGCAATGAGTGCAGTAGCAGAAGCCCCCTTGCCCATCCAGATGACGGATGCGGCAGCCAACAAGGTAAAGACCTTGATCACCGAAGAAGAGAATCCCGAACTCAAGTTGCGGGTCTACATCACTGGGGGGGGCTGCTCCGGTTTCCAGTACGGTTTCACGTTTGACGAGAAAATCAATGATGGCGATACCGTGGTCGAGAAGAGCGGCGTCACCATGGTGATCGATCCCATGAGCCTGCAATACCTGGTCGGCGGCAGTGTGGATTACACCGAAGGTCTGGAAGGCTCCCGCTTTACCGTGACCAACCCCAATGCCACCACCACCTGTGGTTGCGGTTCCAGTTTCTCCATCTGATCTACAAGCAGCGTGATATGAAGGGCCCCGAGGGGCCCTTTTCATTTTTGTATGCCTGGCGTGGCTGGCATGCAGATCTTGATGTGGCGAAAACGGGTACCGATTGGTAGCGATAGAGAAGGCGTGCAGGCTCATTTAGATGAATTGTTGATGGTTTTTTAGTCTGGTTGGTTGTTGATTAAACACCTGAACGTCTTTTTCAAATAAACACGTAGTTTTCGCTTGTCAGCGAGAATCATATCCCTATAATGCGCCTCCATCAGCACGGCGCAGTGCGCGTCTGGTCCACCTTGCAAAGCAAGCTGGTGAGGGTTATAGTTTCAGACCCTGCTCTTTAACAATTTGAATCAAGCAATCTGTGTGGGCACTCACAGCATCGAGCATCAAAAACAATTTTTGATATCAATGTCTGATGAAGTGACCA
>NZ_JBFODF010000006.1:0-22176 GCF_040908165.1 Aeromonas sp. R6-1 | reverse complement strand
CCGGTCACGGTAATGGTCGACTGGTCGTCGGCACCGTTGATGGTGATCGTCACCTGGTGGCTGCTGCCGTCCTTGCCGTACACGGTAAAGACTTCAACCTTGCTCTCGTCTTTGCCCAGGTACTGCACCTTGCTGTTGTCGACGTTGTAAGTCCAGACACCGCCTTCGGTGATGGTCAGGCTGCCCAGTGCACCCGCACTCGGGGTGCCGTTGCCGGCCACAAACTTGGCCTCATCGGCGCCGTCCACGTCGGTCACGCTCAGGGTACCAGTCTCGGTCAGGATCGGGTTGGTTTCGTCTTCCACCACGCCGCCGGTGTCGGTGCCGGTAATGACAGCTGCATCGTTGACAGGCGTAACAGTCCCCGTCACCCCACCTGTGGCGCTGTTCAGGCCATCGGTGATGGTGTATTCAAACGCGATGCTGCCATTGAAATCCGGGGCCGGCGTAAAGATCAGCTGGCCATTGCTCAGGGTGACGGAGCCATTGCTGATCGCTACCGAGCCACCTTCGGCAATGGTCTGACCGTTGATGGCGGTAATGGTGAGGCGATCACCATCCACATCCGTGTCGTTGCCAAGCACATTGATGGTGACGGTGCCATCCTCCGCCACGGTGAACTGGTCGTCCCCCGGCAGAGGCGCGGCATTCACCACGCTATTGTCGGTCCCCTTGGGCGAGGTGTTTCCCGCAGGGTCGGTCAGGGTGGCATCCACAGTGATGGGGCCGTTGACTGGCAGATCCGTAGTGGGGATGGTCAGGGTGACCTGGGTACGGCCGATGTCGTCAGTCGTCAGAATTCTGCTGGAGTCAGGCACGCCATCACCGTTCCAGTCCACATCGAGACGATCGCCAGCCTTGGCATCGCCCGGCAGCCGGATGATGACATCCATCCCATTTTCGCGCTCGTTGGCGGAGATGACATTGTCCGCGCCGTCCTGGATTTCGACTTGTGGCGCCGAGGGCGCGGTACTGTCCACGCTGCCATCATCGGTCGCGGTACCGGTGTTGCCGGCCGGATCGGTCACGGAGGCCGTCACCTGATAGCCCCCTTCGGCCAGCGGTGTGGTGACATCCACGCTGAAGCTGCCATCCGGTTGCACCGTCGCGGTCAGGGTCTGCTGATTGCCGTTGGCATCGGTCACCACCAGGGTCACCGTGCTGCCAGAGGGGGCATCCGTGGTACCGGTCAGGGTCGGCGTCCGATCGTTGGTGTTGTCGGGGGCAGAGACGGTGATGACGGGAGCGGTGAGGTCGACCAGCTCATCTTCGCTGCTTTGCGCATCCACCAGCGGCGCCGCGCCAGCCGGGTTCGCGCTGTCAAAGCCTGCGCTGGAGATGGTTGCATCACCGGTACGATCGATGGTGACGAAACCGCCGTTGCCGCTGGCACCAGCCACGCCCCCCGCATTGCCTGCGGCCGGGGCTCCACCCGCCGCCGACGCTTCGAATGCCTTGGTGGGGTCGGTCCCGTCCAGAATCGCTTGCTGCAAGGCGGCGATGTCATCAGGCGTACCCGCGTTCGCCAGCACGGCGTCACCCTGTTCGGGGCGCTCGCCGGAACCCAGGGTGAACGTGGTCTCCCCTCCCTGGAAGCTGGCCCCTTCGGGCGCAAGCAATACCGCATCCTTGGGCAGTACATCGCCTTCTGCAACGAGTCTCTGGCTCCCGTCGGCGGCGACCAGATACATTTTGCCTTGCAAGTGGGTAACGACGACATCCTGATCCAATACGATGCGCTGATTGCTCATGGTTTCTCCTGAAATATCGAAGGGCATATTGCTCCAGCCTCCAATGTGCCCGTTTATCAGGCCATAAACCAGTGAGAAAAATCGAATGAACAGACCGAAATGAAGCCGGGTTTCGGGGTGAAAACGAAGGGACGCCGAAGATGAATAAAATTAATTAAATCAATAGCATCAATTGTGACAAAACGAAGACGGGAGCCTCATCGGCTCCCGTCTCGTGAGGTGTCAGACACCGGCCCAGAGCAGGATGGCCAGCAGCTGGGGCGAGATGATCCGCAGGAACATCACCAGGGGGTAGACGGTCGCGTAAGAGAGTGCGCTGGCACCACTGGTGGGGTGCATGCCGTTGGCAAATGCCAGAGCGGGAGGATCCGTCATAGAGCCGGCCAGCAGACCGCACAGCGTGAGGTAGTTGAGCTTGCCATAATGGCGCGCCAGTACACCCACCAGCAGCAGCGGGATGAGGGTGATTGCCACACCGTACATCATCCATGCGGGACCGTCGCCGTTGATCAGGGTGTCGATGAAGCCAGCCCCGGACTTGAACCCCACCACCGCCAGGAAGAGCACTATGCCTATTTCCCGCAGCGCCAGGTTGGCGCTCGGCGGCATGAACCAGTAGAGCTTGCCGATGCTGCCGATACGAGACAGGATGAGCGCCACCACCAGCGGTCCCCCTGCCAGCCCCAGCTTGAGCGCCGCCGGGAATCCCGGCAGGTAGAAGGGAATGGATCCGAGCAATACCCCCAACCCGATGCCGATGAAGACGGGCAGCATCTGCACCTGCTGCAGTTTCTGCTGCACGTTGCCCACCACGCTGGTGACCGCCTCGATGGCATCGAGCCGCCCCACCAGGTTCAGGATGTCACCGAACTGCAGACTGGTCTGACTGGTCGGCACCAGCTCGATGCCGGCCCGATTCAGGCGCGAGATGACCACATCGTATTTCTGCTTGATGTCGAGATCGCGGATCCGCTTGCCGAGCACCTGCTCATTGGTGACCACCACCCGCTCAACCCGCAGATCGGTGCCGCGGGTGGAGAGGGAGGTGTCTACCTCCTCTCCAAGCACCAGCAACACCTTGTGCAGGGCATGGCGCTCCCCCACCAGGTGCAGCAGGTCGCCAAGTTCGATGCGCGAGTCGGGCTTTGGCACCATCAGCTCGTCGCCACGCTTGAGGCGGGAACAGATGACGTCCGCCTCGTCCAGACTCGGGATCTCGCGGAGCATCAGGCCGTGCATGTTGGGATTGCGCACGGCAATGTTGATGGTTTGCAGACTCTCCTTGGTCTTGCCAGCCTGCTGCTCGAAAGCGACCGCTTCCTCCTCGATCTTGATGTGGAAGAACATCCTGATG
Source organism: Aeromonas sp. R6-1 (assembly GCF_040908165.1). Taxonomy (NCBI): domain Bacteria; kingdom Pseudomonadati; phylum Pseudomonadota; class Gammaproteobacteria; order Aeromonadales; family Aeromonadaceae; genus Aeromonas; species Aeromonas sp. R6-1. Next base: position 19,071 of record NZ_JBFODF010000006.1, on the reverse strand, counting down.
AGCCACATGGTGAGCAGGATGCCGCAGATCCCGAACGGGTAGGCCACCGCATAGCCCATCCCCATCAGACCGGTGGATCCAGGATCCGCCCCGAGCTCCGCCAGGATCTGCTGGCCAGCCCCCAGGGACGGGGTATTGGTCACTGCCCCGGAAAAGACCCCGAGGATCACCGGCAGCGGTACATCGAACAGCTGGTGCAACGCTGCCGCCACCAGGCAGCCGAGCAGAACCAGCAGGGCCGCGAAGCCATTGAGCTTGAGGCCCGAACTGCGCAAGGAGGAGAAGAAGCCGGGACCGACCTGGATGCCTATGGTGTAGACGAACAGGATCAGGCCGAATTCCTGAATAAAATGAAGTGTTTGCTCATCCAGCTTCAAGCCGGACAAGCCGGCGAAGTGGCCCACTATGATGCCGCCGAACAGCACCCCGCCAATACCCAAACCCACGCCATAGACTCGCCAGTTTCCCAGCCAGAGCCCCAGCACTGCCACCAGCGACAGCATGCTGATGGAAAGCGCGATCTCACTCATCGTTTGCATCCTTTCCAAACTGAACTGGCACTAGCTTGTCAGCAAACGAAGGGGGCAACTGTGGGGTGCCGCACGAATTCAGGCTTTCATGAGCACAAAAATACCAATTAAGGGTTAGCCATCAGATGTAGCCATAAATGGCCATGAAGTGGCACAGACTGCCACCCAGCACAAACAGGTGCCAGATGGCGTGGTTGTAGGGAATGCGCTTGGCCACATAGAAGATCACTCCCAGGCTGTAGATGAGACCACCCAGCCCCAGCAGCAGGAGCCCGGTACCATCCAGATGCAGATAGAGCTGATAGATGACCACCAGCGACAACCAGCCCAGCATCAGATAGGTAAATAGCGACACCTTCTTGAAGCGATTGATGAAGATCAGCTTGAACACGACCCCCGCCAGGGCCAGCCCCCAGATCACCACCATCAGTCCTTGCGCCAGCGGCGTATCGAGCGCCACCAGCAGGAAGGGGGTATAAGTGCCGGCGATCAGCAGATAGATGGCGCAGTGATCGAACAGCTTGCTCCAGCGTCTGGCCGCCACCGAGCTCACGCTGTGGTAGAGCGTCGAGGCGAGATAGAGCAATACCAGGCTGGCACCGTAGACGCCGTAGCTCAGCAGTACCCTGGGCCCCTGATCCCACCCCTTGTGCAGCAGCAAGACCAGTCCCAGTCCGCCCAGCAGCAGCCCCAGCCCATGGCTGAGGCGATTCGCCCACTCTTCCCGTGGGGAGTACCCCGTCACATCCATCATTACCTCCAACCCATTACCGGCCCACTCTAGCGGCCGACGTTTCAGGCTACAAGTGTTAGCTGAAAATAAAGGGGCGAGGAGAGGGAGGGCCAGAGATGGCTGTTCCCCCCGCCCCTTTGGTGTATGCTCTGCCGCCGACGCCGCCCATGCGGATGGCCGCGTCTGCCCGACAATCTGGTCTGGAGAACCCGATGAAGCTCACTGAACTGTTTACACAACCGGATCCTGATTTCGGCAAGGCCATGACGGCCCTGCTGGAGCATTTCCATCATTCCGACGACAGTCAGGCCCCCTATCAGCGGGGCAACTTCACCCACCAGCTCGATCAGTCGTGCATGCCCGCCACCGGCATCTCTCCCCGGGACTATCTGGCACGGCTCGCCACCCTGGTACCCGGGGCATCGCACCTCACCTCTCCCCGCTATATGGGACACATGACGGCACCGCTGCCGGCCTTCACCGCCGAGCTCTCCCGGCTCTTGGTGATGCTCAACCAGAACCCGATGAAGATGGAGTCCTCCCGTTTGCTGAGCTTTCTGGAGCGGGAAGTGCTGGCCAAACTGCACCGTCTGGTCTACCGCGAGGACGACGCCTTCTATGCAGCCCAGATGCATGCCAAGGATGCAGCCCTCGGCGTCATGACCAGTGGCGGTACCATCGCCAACGTCACCGCCCTCTGGCTGGCCCGCAACCGGGCCTGTGGCGACAACCTGTTCGCCCTCGCCGAGCAGGGCTATCGCGGCGCCGTCATTCTGGGCTCGCGGCTGATGCACTACTCCTTCGACAAGGGGATGGATCTGCTGGGACTCGGAGCTCGCAGCGTCTGGCGTCTCGACACAGACGAGCACAACCGGCTCAGTCTGGCGGCGCTGGAACAGGCCTTTCAACAATGCAGGGAGCAGAAGCTCAAGGTGCTGGCGCTGGTCGGCGTGGCTGGCAGCACGGATTTTGGCTCCGTCGACCCGCTGCCGGAACTGGCCGCCATCGCCCGGCGCGAGCAAATCCACTTCCACGTGGACGCGGCCTGGGGTGGTCCGACCCTCTTCTCGCCCCGCTATCAGGGATTGCTTACGGGGATAGAGCACGCCGATACCGTCACCCTTGACGGTCACAAGCAGTTGCTGGTCCCGCTCGGTACCGGCATGCTGCTCTGCCGCCAACCGGACCTGATGATGACGGTGAAGCGTGAGGCTCCCTACGCCATCCGCGCCACCTCCTTCGATCAGGGGCGCTTCACTCTGGAGGGGACCCGTCCCGCCAACGCGCTCTATCTGGATGCCGCCTTCCAGATGCTGGGACAGCAGGGTTATGCCCAACTCATCGACGCCAACTACGACAGGGCGCGGCGAATGGCAGCGCTCATCGACGCCAGCCCCGCCTTCGAGCTGATGTCGGCACCTGTCATGAACCTGCTCTCCTACCGGTGCATTCCGCCCCACCTGCAAGGTCAGGTGCCCGATGTGGCGGCCAACGAACAGATCAATCTCTTCAACGTCGCCCTGCAAAAAGCCCAGCGCGCCGAAGGGCACAGCTTCGTCTCACGCACCCAGCGTGCAGTCTCCTGCTATGGCGAGCAACCGCTCACGCTGCTGCGCGCCGTCCTGCTCAACCCCCTCATCGAGGAAGCAGACATACGCGCATTGCTGGACGATCAGGTGCGCCTTGGCAACCAGATTGCCAGCCAGCTGTTCGAGTAACCCGCCGCCCCGGGAAGGAACTGCCTGCAGAATGGACGGTCTTATTCATTTGCCGTTGTCTGACGGGCAGGTACACTGAGTGAAATTTTGAGGTTAGAGCCCAGCATGAAGCAGTTTATCGAGTTCATCCCCCTGATCGTCTTCTTCGCGGTCTACAAGTTTTACGACATCTACACCGCCACTGGCGCCCTGGTGGTCGTCACCGGCCTGCAACTCCTGTACAGCTGGCTTCGCTATCGCCGGGTCGAGAAGATGCAGTTGTTCACCTTCGTGCTGGTCGGTTTCTTCGGCGGCCTCACCGTCTTCTTCCACGACGATGCCTTCATCAAGTGGAAGGTGACCGTCATCAACATGCTCTTTGCCCTCGCCCTGCTCATCGGCCGCTATGGCTTTGGCAAGAACCTCATCAAGCAGATGCTGGCCAAGGAGCTCCAAGCCCCCGACCGGGTCTGGGACAACGTCAATCTCGGCTGGGTCGGCTTCTTCACCCTGTGCGGTCTGCTCAACCTCTACGTGGCCTTCAACCTCTCCCAGGAGATGTGGGTCAACTTCAAGGTGTTCGGCCTGCTAGGCATGACCCTGGTCTTCACCCTGCTCAGCGGCGTCTATCTCTATCGCCACATGCCGGCCGAGCAGAACGCAGAACAGAAAAAATAACCGCAACCAGAAAGGGATTGTTCCATGTGGTATCTGATCTACTCCGAAGATGTCGCGGGCAGCCTGCCCCAGCGCAAGCTGGCACGCCCTGCCCACCTGGCCCGCCTGCAAGCCTTGCAGGATGAGGGCCGACTGCTGACGGCCGGCCCGAACCCGGCCATCGATGCCGAGGATCCGGCCGATGCGGGCTTCACCGGCAGCACCGTCATCGCCGACTTTGCCAGCCAGGCCGACGCCCAGGCCTGGGCCGATGCGGACCCCTATGTTGCGGCAGGGGTCTACGCCAGGGTGACCATCAAACCGTTCAAGAAAGTCTTCTGAGCCCATCAAGGCTGACAAGAAAAAGGCCGGACACTGTCCGGCCTTTTTACATCTTCTGACTCATGCCCTGGCCACAAACCAGGGATTGAGGATATCAGGCTTGTTGTAGCAAAGCGGCGAACCATCGAGCTGGGTGACGCTGCCCCCCGCCCCTTCCAGTACCGCCTGAGCTGCCCCCGTATCCCACTCGCAGGTCGGTGCGAGCCGCGGGTAAAGCTCGGCCTCCCCCTCGGCAATGATGCAAAACTTGAGAGAGCTGCCCATGGAAACCAGCTCGATCTCGCCCCGCTCCAGTTCGCCAAAACGGGCCAGATACTCGAGGGTTTCCTGCGACAGGTGATTGCGACTGCCCACCACGCGCCACACTTGCCCAGCGTCATGAGGGCGGGTCTGGATGGTCTCGTGCCTGCCATCGGCCACACGCCAGGCGCCAATCCCCTTGCCCCCATACCAGAGCTTGTCCAGTACCGGTGCATAGACCAGCCCCCAGCGCGGGGTCCCCTGTTCAATCAGGGCGATATTCACCGTGAACTCGCCGTTGCGGGAGACAAACTCCTTGGTGCCATCCAAAGGATCCACCAGCCAGTAGCGGGACCAGCCGAGTCGCGCAGCCATCACCTCGGGGGAGGACTCTTCCGACAACACCGGGATATCGGGAGTGAGACGGGCCAGCGCCTGAACGATCACCTCGTGGGCCCCCTTGTCCGCAGCCGTCAGCGGGCTCTCGTCCTGCTTGTACTCCACCGCAAAGGGCTGGCTGTAGATGGACATGATGGCCTCACCGGCGGCGCGGGCGATGGGCTCCAGTTCGGAAATGGCGGGTAGATACATGGAAAAGAGTTCTCGCTCAAAGGGTTGGTCAGTGTAACCGAGTGAGTATCTTCGGCTTATAGCCGTTTGCACTGACTTATACAGTGTCAAAACTGACAGACAAAAAGTGGCGCAACACAGCTAATGATAAATATGCCACTAAGGCAGATTCATAAGGATGTGAAACATGAACAAGAAAACCCTGATCGCCGCACTGCTGCTGGGCTGCCTCCCCCTGTTGAGCCAACCTCTGCTGGCCGCCGACAAGGCGGCGACCAAGCCTGTGGCCACCACCCAAGTCAAGGAGAGCGGCAAGATCAATCTCAATACCGCCAGTGCCGGCGAGCTCACCGCCCTGAAGGGCATTGGCGAGAAGAAGGCACAGGCCATCATCGACCACAGAGAGAAGCAGGGCAAGTTCACCTCCGTCGATCAACTGGCGGACGTCAGTGGCATCGGATCGGCCACGCTGGAAGCAAACCGGGACATGATTATCGTCAAGTAACCGGTTTGAATCCCTATCATCCCGAGGGCAGCCTGTGGCTGCCCTATTTTTCTTAGGGTATCATGAGCCCACTTTGTATCTTCGGACTCACTCCATGAAAAAGACACCGCTCGTTGTTCGCAAGGCCGTTCTCCCCGTTGCCGGCCTGGGTACCCGCATGCTGCCCGCCACCAAGGCCATCCCCAAGGAAATGCTGCCCGTGGTCGACAAGCCGCTGATCCAGTATGTGGTGCGCGAAGCCATCGCCGCCGGCATCAAGGAGATCATCCTGGTGACCCATTCAAGCAAGAACTCCATCGAGAACCACTTCGACAAGAGCTTCGAGCTGGAGGCGACCCTGGAGAAGCGGGTCAAGCGCCAACTGCTGGAAGAGGTTCAGCACATCTGTCCCAAAGACGTGACTATCATGCACGTGCGTCAAGGGGAAGCAAAAGGCCTGGGCCATGCAGTACTGTGTGCCCGCCCCCTCATCGGGGATCAACCCTTCGCCGTGCTGCTGCCGGATGTGCTCATCGACGAGGTGGCCAGCGATCTGAAGCAGGACAACCTGGCGGAGATGGTGCATCTGTTCGCAGAGGAGCAGATCAGCCAGATCATGGTGGAAGCCGTCCCCGAGAGCGAAGTGGACAAATACGGCATCGCCGACATCAAGGGGGAGGCCCTGAGCGAAGGCATGTCCCTGCCGATGCAGGCCATCGTCGAGAAACCACCCCGGGATGAAGCCCCGTCCAACCTGGCCGTGGTCGGTCGCTATGTGCTCTCCGCCAATATCTGGCCCTTGCTGGAAAAAACCCCGGCCGGCGCCGGCGACGAGATCCAGCTGACCGATGCCATCGCCATGCTGATGGAAAAGGAGCAGGTCAATGCCTACTTCATGAAGGGACGCAGCCACGATTGCGGCAGCAAGCTCGGTTATATGAAGGCCAATGTGGAATACGCCGTGCGCCATCGGGAACTCAGCAAAGAATTCACCAGCTGGCTGAAGCAGTTTGCCAAAGAGCTGTAATCTCTGAATATTTACAAGATAAGCAGAATAAAAAACTGGGCATCATTCGATGCCCTTTTTCATTTTATAAACAAATATTCAACCATTGATAGATAAAATATCGCTAAATCATAATATTGTAATTTAAAGTCGCTTGTTCTATAAGGATTAAGGCTTGTTCCTAGCCCTTGCATAAAATTTCTAAAAAAATATAAGACACAGGTGGAAGTTCCAATGAATAACCCGTCCAAAGGGACCTTTTTAGGTCACCCTAAAGGGCTTTTTTTGCTCTTTAGTACCGAACTGTGGGAGAGATTCTCCTATTACGGCATGCGTGCCGTGCTCGTCCTCTATCTGACCGACCTGACCGCCAACGGTGGCATGGGCTGGACCCAGGCCGACGCCCTCAAGCTGTACGGCATCTATACCGGTCTGGTCTACATCACCCCCATCATCGGCGGCTGGCTCGCCGATACCTTCCTGGGCCAGCGCCGTGCCATCCTGTTCGGTGCCGTGCTGATGGCCGCCGGCCAGTTTACCCTGGCACTGCCTCACGCCATGTTCCCTGACATGGTCAACACCGTCTTCTATGCCGGCCTTGGCTTGCTGATCGTGGGCAACGGCCTGTTCAAACCGAACATCTCCACCATGGTGGGTGACCTGTATAAAGAAGGGGATCACCGTCGTGACGGCGCCTTCACCATCTTCTACATGGGCATCAACCTGGGCTCCCTGCTGGCCGGCGTGATCTGCGGCGCCGCCGCCACCGCCTATGGCTGGCAAGCCGCCTTCGTCAGCGCCGGTATCGGCATGCTGCTCTCCCTGGTCGTGCAGGCCACCATGGCCCAGCGTTTCCTTGGCGACATCGGCCGTGTGCCCGCCGCCCAGCGTGCCGCTCTGCAGCGCTCCAAGGAGCAAAAAGCGCCCCTGACCAAACAGGAAGTGGATCGCATCAAGGTGATCCTGGTACTGGGCCTGTTCACCATCATCTTCTGGGCCGGCTTCGAGCAGGCCGGTGGTCTGATGAACCTGTATGCCCAGGAGTATACCGACCGCATGATCGGCAGCTTCGAAGTGCCGACCGCCTGGTTCCAGTCCCTGAACCCCTTCTTCATCATCACCCTGGCCCCTGTCGTGGCCGCCATCTGGATCAAGCTCGGCAAGAAAGAGCCGAACTCCCCGGTGAAATTCGCCATGGGCCTGCTGTTCCTGGCCGTCGGCTTCCTGTTCATGATCGGTGCCGTGCTGGAGCAAGGTGGTGATCAGGCCGTCAAGACCTCCATGTTCTGGCTGGTCGGAGCCTACCTGTTCCATACCCTGGGTGAGCTCTGCCTCTCCCCCATCGGTCTCTCCATGGTGACCAAGCTGGCTCCGCTGCGCCTGGCCTCCCTGATGATGGGTGCCTGGTTCGGTTTCGTGGCCCTGGCCAACTATGCCGCCGGCTTCATCGGTTCCTTCGTCGGCGAATCCGGTGCCATGGCCATCTTCGGTGGCATCGCACTGGCCGCCGTGATCAGCGCCCTCATCCTGCTGACCATGGCCAACCGCTTGGTCTACTGGATGCACGGTGCCGAAGGCCCGGCCAAAGAGCCCGAAGAACAAGAGCAGAAACTGCACTCCGCGACCGTTTGACCGGTCAGGACAGCAGAGACCAAACAGGGCGCCCATGGGCGCCCTGTTTGCATGTGTTCACTTCACAGGGTCAGTGGTGACGAACCTGCATCGTCAGGGCGCTGCCGCTGTCACTGCGAAACTGCAGATCAAAGGGCTCGTGCCAGCTTCGCCTGTGCAACGTGTAGCGACTGCTGCGCATCAAGCCGAGCGGCAACCCCCCTGCACGCATCAACCAGTGAGGTGAGGTGAGCCCGGCATTTGCAAAAAGCAGCCCATCCTCCTGATCGAACAGCAGGGCCGCCATGGCAAAGGAGTGACGCAGGCCCGACTCCAGCAGTTGCAGATTGAGGTAATCCAGCAATCGGTGTGGCTGGGTCAACAGCAGGCTCTCTTGTTGCTGGTATTGGCGATAGGGGCCGTTCATCAGGGATCGCACCAAGGCACCACAGAAGGCCGCATCCACACCGAGGATGGGCAATTCCATCACCAGTACCAGCAGCTTGTCGTCCAGTTTGAAGGTATCCGGGATGAAGAGATTGCCCATGCCGGCAAAGGTGACCTGCCAGGGCCCCCACTCCTGCATGCCAGGGGGCGCCAACCAGGCGAGCAGCCGGCTGCTCGCCAGATCGTGGCCACGGAAGAAGTCGATGTGCTCCATCAGCTCCAGTTGCTGGCTCTGATGCCCGAGGTTTGTCAGGCATTGCTCGATGCTGCGGCGGATCTGCTCATAGTCATTCACCGGTTTGATGAAGAAGTCCCTGGCCCCCGCCCGCAGCGCACGCTCGATCGCAGCCATCTGATCCTGACCGGAGATGACGATGACGGGCACCTGTGGATAGCGGGCGGTGAGGCAGGCAATCACCTCATGGCCATCCATGTTCGGCATGTTCAGATCACACAACACCACATCGGGGTGATAGAGCGCTGCGGCAGAGAGCCCCTCAATCCCGTCTTCTGCCTGAAAGACGCAGGCCCCGTCGTGCTCGAGATAAGATACCAGTGAGTGGCGAAAAACCGCTTCGTCTTCTACCACCAAGATCCGTAGTCCGGCTTTTGACATCTTGACAAAGCTCTTATTAGTCAAATGGTTATTTGAGCATTAAGACTAGATCATGGGCGCTGGATACCGCCACACAATATTGTCGAGCAGCGAGCCGGGCTGGCCTTGGTATCTGCCAAGCGTTTGAAATGGTCCGACTATTTTGATCGCCCCCTTGCGCAGAGATGTTCGGCAACCGTCGCCCGGCAGCCGTTATCTCGCAGGTCGGCACCATGAATTGTATGAGGCACCGCCATGAGGGATAATGCCCTCCACTCCAGATCGTGAAGCAGACCATGACGCCAGCCGAATACAGCGCCCTCGCCCATCCCAGACTCTCCCATCCGGCCCGCAGCCTCTATACCCTGCAACTGCGCCGCTTGGTGCTGGAAAATCGGCTGGCCCGACTTAACTATCCCGAGCTTGGCCGGGCACTGGCTGTCGTCGATCCGGGCAATCCCGGTGGTTTCAGCTATCAGGTCAACGCTCGCCAGCTGACCGAGCTGCTCGACGAGCTGATGGAGGCCGAACTGCTTCAGGTCGAGGCCCAGGCTGACAGTGAGCACTACCACCAGTGCCCTTTCCAGTTGCCGTTGCTGAGCCAGCGGGTGCGCAGCCCCCTGCCGGCACGCCCGTTCCAGATGCACCTGCAGTGGCGTCCGGACGAAGAACTGCCTGCTCTCGCACGCCTGTGCGGGGTGATCGATGCCAGCTACAGCGAAGAGGATCTCGGGGAATTCATCGCCTACTGGCTCGGCCGCCCCGAGGTGTTCGACTCCCAGCACCAGTGGATGTTGAAATTTATTCGGGCCCTCAAGAGTCGGCGCTACGCCCGCCGCCCGGCGACCGTGGTCACCGGGTACCAGCAGGTCGCGCCAGCCCCGGTAGAGGCTGGCCCGAGCCGCCGGGCGCAAGAGATGATCGATGAGGCCAAACGGCTGGCACAAGCTCAGGAGCCGGAGAATGATTGATACCAGGCGGCCACGAAGTGCACTATTGACCCCCTGCCCATCCAGCCACAGCCCTAGCAGAAGGAGAATTCCATGACAGATCCGCACGACCCGATGCGCCAGGCACTGGAAGAGATCGAGGCCAAACGCCAGAAAATCGCCAAGGCGAGACAGGAGCAACGGGCTCATGATCCCGAGCTCAAGCGTCACGTCAGCAGCCTGCAGCAACGTATTCTCCGACTGCGGGCCGCAACCGGCGGCAGCCAGTACGACTACGAGACCCTGCGCAAGGAGTACGACGCCAAGGCCAATGCCGAAGTGCGCGAGTTGCAGAAGGCCGCCCGCCAGGAGCGGATCCAGAAGCTGATCGCCCAGGCCGACCTCAATCCGGACTGGATCTTCGACAAGATGGATTCCGGTGACCCGGCCCTGCAATACCCCATCGAGACAGCCCGCTACTTCATCAGCGGTTTCGAGCACTGGGAGAAGAGCGGCGGGGGCTGCATGCTGATCTACGGCGATTACGGCACCGGCAAATCCACCCTGGCGGGTGCCGTGGCCCACGAGTTGATCGCGCGCCACCAGAAGTCGGTGATCTTCCAGCAGTGGGCCTCCATCGTGGACAGGCTCTTCTTCAACGTCATCCAGGATCAGGAGGAGCGCAACCAGTACCGCCGCGCCCTGGAAGAGGTGGACCTGCTGATCATCGACGAGGTGGCAGCCAACCGCGCCAAGATGGCCGAGAGTCAGTCCAGCTTCCTCGGCCACCTGCTGCGCCGTCGTCGCAACCTGTCCAAAAGCGTTATCATCATCACCAACCACAGCCCCCAGAGCCTGCATCAGGCCATCGGTGATTTCAGCTATGAGGCGATCAAGGCGTTCAATCCGGTGGACATCCACCTGAGCGGACCCAGCCGCCGTCCCAGCATCGGCCATTACAACGGTTGATCCCGTCGGGCCGGCGTCCCTGATGTCCGGCCCTTCATATCCCCTGCACCTCACAAATAAAAACCACTCTCATTTACAGAGAGCCATCCAGGCTCTAGGCTTGCTCTTTTGTTCGAGAGGGCCTGTCATGCCAACCACACTCATCTTCGGTGCCAGTCGCGGACTGGGCCGCGCCTTCACCGACCACGCACTGCAACTGGGCCACAGGGTCGTTGCCCTGGTGCGCCATGCCGACATGGCCAGCGAGCTGCATACCCTGGGAGTCGAGGTCGTCATCGGGGATGCCCTGGACCCCCAGGCCGTGGCCCAGGCTTGCCGCTTGGCGGACAGGGGTGCCCGGGTAGTCTCCACCCTCGGCAGCTTTCGCCAGAGTGCACCGGTGGATTATCAGGGCAACCGCCATGTGATCGACGAGATGGAGCGCGCCGGGCTCAGCCGCCTGCTGCTGGTCACCTCCCTCGGTTGTGGCGACAGCTGGCAATACCTGCCCGAGCGGGCTCGCGCCGCCTTCGGACACGAGGTACGCCTCAAGAGCCTGGCGGAAAGCTGGCTGCAGACCAGCACCCTTGAGTGGACCATTTTACGCCCCGCAGGGTTGCAGGATGGGGAGCCCACGGGTCAGGCCATCCTGAGCCAGGGGCAAGAGAGGCATGGCCTGGTCAGGCGCCAGGATGTAGCGATACGGGGTTTGCAACTGCTCACCGACCAGGAGGCGTGCGGCCAGATCTATGCCATCGGCGATCCGGGTCTGAGTCAGCCATGACCCCTGTGAATGGCAACACGGTCAGCCCGAGGGCTGACCGTGTTGTTGCAAGGGGGCCTAGTCGGTGGAAGACGCTGTCGCCCCATCATCCGGCCGCGTTGCAGGGCACGGTTGACGCCAGCGGAGCAACCAGCACGCCAGAGCGCCATACAACAGTGCAAGCCCCCACAACTGCCACCAGTAGCGGGAGACCTGGGCAAAGTCGGCCCCCATCTGATTGAGGCGCAGGAATCCCTCGATGGCCGGCGTGCTCGGGGCCCACTGGGCCAGCCAGTTGAGGGGAGCCGGGATGAGCTCAAGGGGCCAGATAAAGCCGGCCAGGAAGACCAGCGGCAAAGAGGAGACAAGTACCACCTGAGTCGGCAGATCACGGCGGGTGAACAGAGCGCCGAGCACGATCCCGAGCCAGGTGGTGGCCAGCAGGAACGGCAGGGTAAAGAGCCAGAGTTCGCCGGGTACAGCGGTGCGGGCAATACCGTAGTGATCGAAGCAGAAGCCGAAGAAGTAGGTCACCGGAAGGACGAAAAGAGCCCCCACCACCAGGGTGCGGGCCAGCAACAAGGCCGGCACGGGGGCATGTTGCCAGTAGCCTGACTCGCCACGGCGGCTGCGCTGGTTCTGGGTCGCCCCCAGGATGCCGGTCCCCATCAGCAACACCTGATGCAGGATCAGCACGAATACCGCTGGCACCACGTAGTTCACATAGCCCATGGTGGGGTTGAATACCGGCAGCACATTGAGGGCCACCGCGTTCCAGCCCATGGCGGCCTGGGGCAGCGCCTCGCCCTGGCTCATCAGCCTGGCCACCTTCACCTGGGCGGCGAGCGTGCCCCCCGCCTGGGCCAGCCCTTCGGCAATGGTGCCATAGACCAAGAAGTAGGAGGCATCCCCGGCATAACCCAGGGTCACGCTCCTGCCCAGCATCAGATCCCGATAGAAGTGGCGGGGAATGTGCAAGATGCCGCTCGCCTTGCCGGTCAGCATCATCTGGCGGGCCTCGTCGAGCGAACCGGCACGGGCCACCAGTTTCACCTGCGCCGTGGCATCGGCCATGAACTCCAGCTGGCGGGAGAGCTGGCTGCCATCCTCGTTGACCACCACCACGGGCTCTTCCCTGGGCAATTGGTGCAGGTAGGGCTGGGGGTAGAGGAAGGAGTAGAAGAAGACGCCTCCAAACAGGGTCAGCATGATGGCGCGATCCGCCAAGAGGGTGCGCAGCTCAAGGCGCACCAGATCCCAGAATCCCATCATGGCCTGGACTCCTCATGGGGCAGGGCCGCGCCCGACGGCGTCCGGTAGCGGTGTACCACCAGCAGCAGGGGCAGCAGAAACAGCAGCAGGGCCCCGAGCTGGGGCAGGGCCGCCGTCAACGGTTGACCGTAGTTGGTTTGCCCGATCTGCAGCTCCACATAGTGGGAGATGGGCAGCAGGCTGCGCCAGAACTGGGCCACATCACCCATGGCGCTGACCGGAAAGGTGACCCCCATAAAGGCGAAACCGGGAGCCGTGTAAGCCCCCGCCAGCGACAGAGCCCGCGCCGGATCCCGGATGATGGCGTAGAAGAAAGCCCCCATGGTGACGCAAGCGGCCGACGCCAGTCCCAGCCCCGCCGTCAGCACCAGCCAACTGCCTTGCATGGGGTACCCAAGCCCCTTGAACAGCAGCAGACTCCACGCCAGACCCCACCCCCAGCCGATGAGCACGTGGGGCAGCAGGGTACGCCAGAGGCCGAACCAGACCCCTCTGGTGGTCCAGTCCAACCCGAGGCGATCGGTGCGGGCCAGGGCGTTCAGGCCATAGAGCACCACCAGGATCTGCCACACCGCAGGCAGCAGGGCGCTCAGCAGAAACTGGGCGTAGCTGGAATTGATGTTGTAGAGCGCGGTAACCTGGCTCGCAATGGGTACGGATTGTCCCAGGGCACCGGGCAGCGTCGTGCCGTCGGCCATGGCCGAGAGCACGCCCACCTGGCCATTGAGAGTTCCCACCACCTGGGCCAGTGCGGAGTTGACCAGCTTGGCAATCAGGATGAACTGGCCATTGTTGAACACGGTCACCCTGGGTTGGGTCCCCTCGCGGGCATCCCGCTCCAGGTGATGGGGGATCACCACCAGGGCATAGATGTCTCCCCCACGCAGTGCCCTGGCCCCCTCGTCGATGGCGTCAAACTGCTGCGCTATCTTGAGCCCGGCGGAGCCATCGAGAGAGAACGCCAGTTGTCGGGAGAGGGTGCTGCGATCCAGATCCACCAGACCGACCTTGAGATCCCGCGCCAGGCCGGCTGAAAAGATCCAGCACAGGATCCCTATCAGCAGCAAGGGGACCCAGCTCGCCAGCGCCCGGCCGAACGGGTCCTGCCAGAGCAACCGCCATTCGCGTCCCATCAGAGCTCGACCAGCACGCTCATGCCGACCCGCAGCCCGTCAACCGGCTGCAAGGGGCGCGCTTCCACCTGGAAGCTTTTCATGTCGAACCCCTGGCGGGTGTCGGTGGCACGCCAGGTGGCGAAATCCCCCATCACGGCCACATGGGTCACCTTGAAGCGCACCAGCTGATCCCCCAGGCCGGGAATACGGGCATCAAACTCGGTACCGACCGGGAACCTTGGCAAGAGGTCCTCACGGACATGGAACTGGGCCCAGGCATCCTTCATGTCGAGCAGGGTCACCACGGGGAAGCCCTGGGGAGCCAGCTCGCCGCTACGCAACAGCACCTGGGCAACTTCCCCCTCGTGTGGGCTGGCGATGCGGGTATCGGCCAGATAGGCTTCCATTTCCGCCACTCCGCCAGCCGCCATCTTGGCCTGCTCGCGGGCCGCTATCTTGGTCTCTTCCCGCGCCCCTTCCAGCGCCATCTGGTATTGCTGCCAGGCCATGCCCTCGCTGTACTTCGCCGCCTGCCAGGCCGTCCAGGCCTCGTCACGCTTTTGCAGCGACATCACGCCATCCCGATGCAGGCTGGCAATGCGCTCGTAGGTTTTGCCATGAAGCAGGGCAGCCGCCTTGGCCTGTTGCCACTGATCCTTGGCGGCCGCGATCTGCTGCACTCGCGCCCCCTTCTCGGCCTCTTCGGCCATGGCACCCGCCGCGGCCTGCCCGGCCTTGGCCTGACTCAGCTTGGCCTCGATCTCCGGGCTCGCCAGAGTGAACGCCAGTTGGCCCCTGGCCAGTTGATCCCCCTTCTTCACCAGCACCTCGTCGATGCGGCCCGCCACCTTGGAAGAGACCGAATACTGCTGCGCCTCTATCTGCCCCTGCAGACGCACCGGCTCCGGCTGATAGGCCAGCCAGAAGCGCCAGCCCAGCCAGAGCACAAGCAATACCAGCGCCAGTGGCAGCAGCCAGGGCTTGCCCTGGCTCATCTTCTTCTTGATGGGGGGATGACTCATGAATTCACCTCGGCAAACGGGCGACCCTTGACGGTCGAAACGGACATGAATAACGGAGTGGAAGAGCGCGCGATCATGAGTTCACCTCGATCGCCTGGCCATGCTGATACTGGTTGAAACTGTTCATCTGACCGGAGAGTGCCAACAGGCGGGCCAGAGAGATCACGTATTGATAGGCGGCGGCGGCGCGCTGGGTCTTGACCCCGGCAAGCTGGGTCTGGGCATCGACCACATCGAGGGAAGTGGAGAGCCCCTGACCGAATGCCTTGTCACGCAACCGCACGTTCTCCTCGGCCAGCGCCTGGGTCGAGGAGAGAGAGTGATACTCCTCCAGTCCCTGGGCAGCCTCGCGCCAGGTCTTCTCGACCAGCAGCTCCAGATCCTGGCGGGTCTTGGCTTGCAGCAGGTTGACCTGGAGTTCGGCGCTCTTGGCTGCCTGGACTGTCTCGGAGCGGCCATCACGACTCACCAGCGGCATGCTGACCCCGACACCAACCAGCCAGTCCGGTGTGGTCTTGGAGACAATGGAATCATCTTCATAGAGGTTGTAGTTGCCGAACAGGAAGAGCTCGGGGGCGTACTTGCCCTTCTCCAGCTTGATCATCCCCTGGGCCTGCTCCTTCTTGGCCGTCAACAGCTTGAGACCGGGATGCACCGACAGGGTCTCCTCCACGAAGGGAGACAAGGCTGGCATCCCTTCGTTGATGAAGAGGGCGGTATTGGGCTCAGCCTGCTTGAGCTTGAGCATGTGGCCGAGCGCCAGCTGGGCGATCTCCAGGCTGCGCCTGGCCTTCTGGGTATCGATGCGTGCCCTGTCATAGGCAGACTGGGCCGACAGGCGCTCCACCTTGGCGATCTGCCCCTGGGCTTCGAGCTTCTTGGCATGATCCAGATGGTGTGCCAGTCCCTGCTCGATCTCCTGCTTGGTCTGCACCACCTGCGCCGCCAGCACCACCCCGAAGTAGGTCTGGGAGAGGCTCTCGAAGGTGGACTGCTGTTTGAGCACCAGCAACTGCTCAGCCTCGCTCACCTGGGCCTGACGAATATCCTGGGCCGCATCGATGCGCCCGCCGGTAAAGAGCGGCCATAGCATCTTGACCGAACTGGTCACCACGTTCTGCTTGGTGAGGGGGGTGACGAAATCGCTCGGACTGAGGTTGAGTGCCTGCATCACGGGCCCCAGCACCTTGCCGAATTCCGGATGATTGGCGATGGGGTTGAGATCCAGCATGTCCAGCTCCATCGGCTGATCGAGATGGGTATAGCTGGCCCCCACATCCACCTTGGGCAGGTACATGGCCTTGGCCGCCTCCCGCAGTTGCTGGGCTCTCTCCACCCCGGCCTGCTCTGCCGCCAAGCCGTCATCCTGCTGGATGACCCGACTCCAGGCCTCGGTAAAGCTGACCGTCTGCGCCTGGGCCGACCCCAGCACGACACCCAGCAGGCATGGGCAGAGCGATTTGATGAACTTTGCCGTCATACATCCCCGATCCGTTTGTAATGAAATTGTGTAGAGTCTTTGCTCAATTCAGGCCCGCTATCATAGCCTAAACCGGCTTGAGAGGGAGACTCACAAATCACCATCCCCCTCACTCGCGCCCTCCTGACCATGGTCACAGACAATATGTCCGATTTTCAAGCACTCCTGAATTTGCAAGCCTTGGCGCGACGTTTTTTTCAGAAAAAAATGGCTGACGCTCAAATACTAACCTTTTCTCCTGACTAAAAAATGCGTAATATACGCCGCCCTAAGCCGATGGTAACCGTGGAATGCAGATAGGTCCCCACACGCTTGAAACTCCCTTGATCGTGGCCCCCATGGCCGGTGTAACAGACCGACCATTTCGTGAACTTTGTTTACGTTTGGGAGCCGGTATGGCCGTTTCCGAGATGCTGCTGGCCAACCCGGATGTCTGGGATACCCAGAAAACCCGGATGAGAATGGATCACTCTGCTGAAGGCGGCTTGCGATCGGTCCAGATTGCCGGTGCCGACCCCGAGATGATGGCGTTTGCTGCCCGCTACAACGTGGAGCAGGGCGCTCAGATCGTCGACATCAACATGGGATGTCCGGCAAAAAAAGTGAATAAGAAGCTGGCAGGTTCCGCCCTGCTGCGTCAGCCAGACCTGGTCAGATCCATCTGCCGGGCCGTGGTGGATGCGGTGGAAGTACCTGTCACCTTGAAGATCCGCACAGGATGGGATCCGGATAACCGCAATGGCGAGGAGATCGCCCGAATCGCCGAAGATTGCGGTATCGCGGCCCTTGCCGTGCATGGTCGTACCCGTGCCTGCCTCTACAAGGGCGAAGCGGAGTACGACACTATCAGGGCGATTAAGCAGGCCGTATCGATTCCTGTTGTCGCCAATGGCGACATCGATAGCCCGGAGAAAGCCCGGTATGTCCTCGACTATACCGGTGTCGACGCCGTGATGATCGGCCGTGCTGCGCAAGGACGACCCTGGATTTTCCGGGAAATCCGCCATTTTCTTGAAACGGGCACCAAGCTGCCGCCTCCCGACAGGGAAGAGGTTCGCACCCTGATGAACGAGCATGTCACCAATCTGCACCAGTTTTACGGTGCCTATCTGGGAGCGCGCATTGCCCGTAAACACGTGGGCTGGTATCTGGATGAAGAAGAGGCGGGCCGAGAATTCCGTAAGCACTTCAATGCCCTGGATTGTGCAGACGCACAACTCGAGGCACTCGAAGCGTATTTCGATGGATTAGGTTAACGCATAACTAAAGAGCCGACCGAATATGTTCGAACAAACCCTGACTTCTGATGCATTGGTAACAACTACTCACAATCACGCTGCCGAGCCGACCCAACGCCCCCTGCGTGACTCTGTGCAACAGGCCCTGCGTAACTACCTGGCCCAGTTGAACGGTCAGGAAGTGATTGATCTGTACGATATGGTTCTCTCCGAAGTCGAAGCTCCCATGCTGGACGTGATCATGCAGTACACCCGTGGCAACCAGACTCGCGCCGCCGTGATGATGGGCATCAACCGCGGCACTCTGCGCAAGAAACTCAAGCGTTACGGCATGAACTGATCCCGGTCATTCTGCTGCAGTGCAGACGAAGGCGTATCCCAGCGATGGGATACGCCTTTTTCTATGCCCGGAGTGTACCTTCTCACTCCACCGCCAACTTGATACCCAGACCCACGAACAGCCCCCCCATCACGCGATTCAGCCAGGTGGCCACCCGGGCGGGCAGTCGCACCTTGCGGCTTGCAAACGCGGTGGAAAACGCCAGCAGATGGCACCAGATCATGCCGTTGAAATTGAAGATGCAGCCCAGCACGATGAATGCCAGTGCTTTTTGCGGCGCATCTGGCGCGATGAACTGGGGTACAAAGGCGAGGAAGAACAGGGCCACCTTGGGGTTGAGGACATTGGTGAGCAACCCCTGCCGAAAGATGCGCCCATAAGAGAGCGCAGGCAGCGCCACAGCCCCATCCACAGACGTTGAAGTGCCACTCCTCTGCCAGAGCATGGACACGCCGAGATAGACCAGATAGAGCGCCCCCATCAGCTTGATGACGGCAAACAGCTCGGCGGAGGCACTCAACAGGGCAGACAGTCCCAGAGCTGCCGCCAACACATGCACCATGGTACCTGTCCCGATACCCAATGCCGCCATGGACCCTGCACGCCATCCCTGGGAGCCGCTGCGCAGCATGATGAGCAGGGAGTCAGGCCCAGGCATCATGTTCAACAGCAGGCCAGAAACGATAAACAACACCAGATCGTGGATCCCCAACATAGACAGCTCCTTGTACATGAAAGAAACAGTCTATGGATCCTGAAGTACTTGTCACTCCCGTTTCCGGCGATAGTGATTATCAAGGAAGGGAATAGCGTTTGAGCCGGAGATACTTGACGCTCAACCTGGTGAGAAAGAGAGATTGAGCCGTTTGAAAGGCAGTGATACTGGCTGAATAGCAATGTTTATCGGTGTAATAGACTGGATTTTGTGCATTAGCCAGACTTGTTATCTAAAAAATAAATTTCAGGCAATAAAAAACCCCGCTCGAGTGAGCGGGGTTCTTCGTGTTGGGTGCCTGGCAGTGTCCTACTCTCGCATGGCGAATGCCACACTA
>NZ_JBFODF010000055.1:0-318113 GCF_040908165.1 Aeromonas sp. R6-1 | reverse complement strand
TGTTGGAAGGCTGGCGTATCCATGATGAAGGTCCTTGCGGTGATGACCTACTTCCAGATTAGCCTTCCAACACATAATTGGGACAGCGCCTTTTTCATGGCCCCATGACCCGTTCCCCGCCAGCCTGTTGGCAGGCATACTGCTCCTTCATCCCCATGCAGGAGCACATATGAAACAGTTGAACACCCTCAAGGCCGAGGGACGGATCGAGGAAGCCCGTCAGCACGGTCTGCTGCAACTCATCGCGCACCCGGCCCACGCCGAGCTGCATTACGAAGTGGCCGGACTGCACGACATGCTGGGGCGAGAGGCACAGGCCATTCCCCTCTATCAGAAGGCCGTGTCGCTGGGGCTTGGCGAGTCGTCGCTGCGCGGAGCCCTGCTTGGACTAGGCAGCTCCTATCGCACCACAGGCCGTCATGCCGAGGCGCTGGCCACCTTTGACGAGGCCCTGTCCCGCTTCCCCGATGCCGTGGAGTTCAAGGTGTTTCGTGCCATGACCTGCTACAACCTGGGGCGCAGCAAGGAGGGAATGGAGACGCTGCTGGGGATCCTCGCGACCACCACCACGGATCCCGCCCTGTTCCCCTACCGGCGCGCCATGGCACTCTATGCCGAGGATCTGGACAGGCGCTGGTGAGCGCCAGAAACGACAAAGCCGCTCAAAAGAGCGGCTTTGTCTGAAAATGGTGGCCCCTGGGGGACTTGAACCCACGACCAATCGATTATGAGTCGACTGCTCTGACCAACTGAGCTAAGGGGCCATTGATGCTGGTTAGCGGCGTGGATTATAGGGGATGGCGGATACCCCGTCCATAGTCAGATCAAACACTTGGCGAGATTTCATCCATATTCAAGCGGTTCCATGACCCCTCTTCACGCCCATGCCAGCACGGATAAAACAAAGCCCCGCATGGCGGGGCTTTTTGTTGCAATGTCAGGCTGACAGAACTCGGGACTACTCGTCCAGGAAACTGCGCAGCACTTCCGAGCGGCTCGGATGGCGCAGTTTGCGCAGGGCCTTGGCTTCGATCTGACGGATACGCTCACGGGTGACGTCGAACTGCTTGCCCACTTCCTCGAGGGTGTGGTCAGTGTTCATGTCGATACCGAAGCGCATGCGCAGTACCTTGGCCTCCCGTGCGGTCAGACCGGCCAGCACTTCGCGGGTCGCGTTGCGCAGGCTCTCGCTGGTGGCCGCATCCGCTGGCAGAGCCAGGGTGGTATCTTCGATGAAGTCACCCAAGTGGGAGTCTTCATCATCACCGATGGGCGTCTCCATGGAGATGGGCTCCTTGGCGATTTTCAGTACCTTACGGATCTTGTCTTCCGGCATGCCCATACGCATGGCCAGCTCTTCCGGGTTCGGTTCACGACCCATCTCCTGCAGCATCTGGCGGGAGATACGGTTGAGCTTGTTGATGGTCTCGATCATGTGCACCGGGATACGGATGGTACGGGCCTGATCCGCGATGGAGCGGGTAATGGCCTGACGGATCCACCAGGTGGCATAGGTCGAGAACTTGTAGCCGCGACGATATTCGAACTTGTCGACCGCCTTCATCAGACCGATGTTACCCTCCTGGATCAGATCCAGGAACTGCAGACCGCGGTTGGTATACTTCTTGGCGATGGAGATAACCAGACGCAAGTTAGCCTCAACCATCTCTTTCTTCGCACGGCGGGCTTTGGCCTCACCAATGCTCATGCGGCGGTTGATATCCTTGATCTGGGCAATCGACAGACCGGTCTCTTCTTCGATCTGCTGCAGCTTGCCGATGGAACGCAGGACTTCTTCGTCCATCTCGAGCAGGCGGGGAGACCACGCCTTGCCGGCCTGCTTCTGGTATTCGAACCAGGCAGTTTCGCACTCGTTGTTGGTGAAGGCCGCGACGAAGGTCTTCTTCGGCATCTTGGCCTGCTCAACGCAGAGCTTCATGATGATGCGTTCCTGCACGCGGACACGCTCCATCATCTCCCGCATGTTGTTGACCAGGCGATCGAACTGCTTGGGCATCAGGCGGAATTGACGGAAGACATCGGCCAGCTGGGCGATGGCATTCTGGGTGTCGTCGTGGGCACGGCCATTCTGCTGAATGGAGAGACGAGTCACCTCGTACTGGGCACGCAGTTCGCCGAATTTCTCGCGAGCGACTTCCGGATCCGGGCCACCGTCGCCGTCATCGTCGGAGTTGTCACCGTCTTCGTCTTCGTCCTCATCTTCGTCTTCGTCTTCGTCGGCGAGGTCGTCCTCGCTGAGTTCGGAGCCGATATGAGTGGCGGTCGGTGCCACGTCATCCACTTCGTTCGGATCGATGAAGCCGGAGATGATGTCGGACAGGCGAAGCTGCTCGGCTTCGTACTTGTCGTACTGTTCGAGCAGATAGGTGATGGCTTCAGGGTACTCGGCGACGGAGCTTTGTACCTGGTTGATACCGTCTTCAATCCGCTTGGCGATGTCGATCTCGCCTTCGCGGGTCAGCAGTTCGACGGTACCCATTTCCCGCATGTACATGCGGACGGGATCGGTCGTGCGACCAATCTCAGATTCAACTGATGCCAGAGCCTGGGCCGCTGCTTCGGCAGCGTCCTCATCGGCGGTA
The DNA here is from genome assembly GCF_040908165.1 of Aeromonas sp. R6-1. Taxonomy (NCBI): domain Bacteria; kingdom Pseudomonadati; phylum Pseudomonadota; class Gammaproteobacteria; order Aeromonadales; family Aeromonadaceae; genus Aeromonas; species Aeromonas sp. R6-1. Next base: position 315,510 of record NZ_JBFODF010000055.1, on the reverse strand, counting down.
CCACCTTCAGCCATGATAAGGTCATCGGCATCCGGAGCGTTTTCAACCACTTGAATGCCCATATCGTTGATCATCTGGATGATGTCTTCGATCTGGTCTGAATCGACAATGTCTTGCGGGAGGTGATCGTTCACCTCGGCATAGGTCAGGTAGCCCTGTTCTTTACCTTTGGCAACGAGGAGTTTAAGCTGAGACTGCGGGGTTTGCTCCATAGAACTCATCCGGTTGGTGTTGCTAGGTTGCGCGTACAGTGCGCTGCTGCGCAAATAGCCAATTCTAATAGAAAACCGCCAGACATGCTATGTCTGGTTGCGGCGTCGGTCATGAGAAACCCCTGCCCGCAGTGTTGTCGGGGCCAGGTGGTTATAAAGTGTTTGCTTTCAATCCCGTCGATTCGGGCAACGCTATTCATATTGGGACTGCTCACTCAAATATCAAGCCCCACTCTCATTTCTTTTCTCAATCTGCACCTCTCTGATCAGCATCATCAGCTCCTGAGTTTCCTCAGAGCTTAGCCCTTCCTGCGCCACCTTGGCCTGCAATTCTTCGATCCGTTGCTTCAGGAAAAGGTTGATGAAACCGACAAAAGTATCCTGCAATTCTCCCAGAATATCGGGCTCCTGGTCGAGCTTTACCTCTTCAAACAGGTCATGCATCGCCAGCTGGGCAAGTATTTCTCCCTCTTTTGTGCCGCGCCAATGCTCCAGCAGGATACCCGTTGTCACTCCCGGCTGGATCAGGATCTGCTGGTGCAGTTGCAGCAGGAAAGGGATCCCCTGCAGGCGCAGCCCGGCCAACTCGGGCATGGCCGGCAGCTCGGCGGTGATCGCCGGATACTGCACCATCAGGGCCAGAGCCCTGCGGATCGGCGTCAGTTTGGTCGCCTTGGGTTTGTTAACTTCCGCCTTGGGCTGGCTGTTGCGGGCAAACAGCTCGGCAATCCGCTGCTTGTTTTCTCCCCAGCGCATCATGCTGGAAAGTCGGGTAATCAACCCCTCGCGAGTGAAACCTTCCGGTACCCGACGAATCAGCTCGGCGGCCTTGTTGGCCACTTCAAACTTGCCTGCCTCACCGGAAAGAGCCGCATCGCGCCCGAGGCGTTCGAACATGAAATCCGCAAACGACTGGGCCTTGTCGAGCAGCGCTTCGAACCCCTCCTTGCCGATCTGGCGTACCAGCGAGTCGGGATCCTCGCCATCCGGCAAAAAGACGAACTTGAGTTCACGGCCGTCCTGCAGGTGGGAGAGCGCGTTATCCAGCGCCCGCCAGGCCGCTTCCCGACCGGCGTTGTCGCCGTCGTAGCAACAGACCACCTCTGCCGTGGTACGGAACAGGGTGTGGATGTGATCGCTGGTGGTCGCAGTCCCCAGTGCCGCCACCGCATAGTCGATGTCGTACTGGCCGAGCGCCACCACATCCATGTAGCCTTCCACCACAAGGATCCGGCGCGGATCCTTGTGTGCCTGCTTGACCTCATAAAGGCCGAACAACTCCCGCCCCTTGTGGAAGATGGGGGTTTCGGGGGAGTTCAGGTACTTGGGCGTGCCATCCCCCAGCACTCGGCCACCGAAGCCGATGACCCGGCCACGCTTGTCACGGATCGGGAACATGATGCGATCGCGGAAACGATCGTAGCTGCCCGGGCCGCTGTCACGGGGGATCAGCATACCGCCCGAAATCAGCAGTTGTTCGTGATCCCTACTGGCGCCAAAGCGGCGACGCACCTGATCCCAGTCCCCAGGGGCATAACCGATGTTGAAGCGCTTGACCACCTCGCCAGTCAGGCCCCGGCCTTTCAGATACTCCACCGCCTGAGGCGCGTTCTTGAGATTGCTCTCGTAGAAGCGCGCAATCTGGTTCATCAGCTCGAACAGATCCTTGCTGACGGCTGGTTGGCTATGGCTTGATCCACCCGCCGTTTGCTCACGGGGGACCTGCATACCGTGCAGGCTTGCCAGCTCTTCGATGGCATCGGGGAATTCCAGGCCGTCGTACTCCATGACAAAGCCGATGGCATTGCCGTGGGCACCACAACCGAAACAGTGATAGAACTGCTTCTCCTGGCTGACGGTAAAGGAGGGGCTTTTTTCGTTATGAAAAGGGCAGCAAGCCTGGTAGTTCTTACCGGCTTTCTTCAACCGCACACGGGAGTCGATCAACTCGACTATGTCCGTGCGTACGAGCAGATCATCGATAAAGGATTGCGGGATCCTGCCAGCCATAACCGTCCTGTTTCATTGCATAGGAAATAAAAAAGCCGCGCATTCCAATGGGAAGCACGGCTTCTTCGACCAAACAAGAGAGTTGCCTGTTACGCCAAGCGGGTTTTCACCTGAGCACTGACGGCGCCGACATCGGCACGCCCCTGAATTTTTGGCTTCAAGACAGCCATGACTTTACCCATGTCAGCCATGACGGCAGCACCACTTTCAGTGATGGCTTGCTCGATCAGGGCGGCAATTTCGTCTGCGGTCAGCTGTTGTGGCAGGAACTCCTGCAGCACAACGATCTCGGCGGACTCTTTGTCGGCAAGATCCTGGCGACCGGCAGCTTCAAACTGGCTGATGGAATCGCGACGCTGTTTGACCATTTTGGTCACGACAGCGAGGATCTCTTCATCATTGAGCTCGACACGGGTATCGACTTCACGCTGCTTGATTTCTGCCATCAACAAGCGGATAGCACCCAACCGAGGCTTGTCTTTGGCAAGCATGGCGAGCTTTTGCTGATCCTTGAGTTGATCCTTCAGAGACACGGCATGATCCCTTGATTAGTACAGGCGGATACGACGTGCGTTTTCGCGGGACAGCTTCTTGGCGTGACGCTTGACAGCGGACGCTTTGGCACGCTTGCGAATGGTAGTCGGCTTCTCGTAGAACTCACGGCTACGAACTTCGGACAGGATACCGGCCTTTTCGCAAGAACGCTTGAAGCGACGCAGAGCAACGTCAAACGGCTCATTTTCACGGACTTTGATTACTGGCATGTGCCTTTCACCTCAGTGATAAATTGTTAGCTGACCTTCAATCGATCAGCATGTCTTAAAATGGTGCGAAATTATACTCTGGACAGGGAATGAAAGTAAACCCGCAGAGATCGCTCTGGTTTAAAAAACCCGCGAAGGTTACCATAGCCGTCTCATTTTAGCAGTGAAATTTTTTAGCAATGCGTGTATTGGGCATAGAGACATCCTGTGACGAAACCGGGATCGCGATCTTCGATGATCAAAAAGGGATCCTTTCCCACCAGTTGTACAGCCAGGTCAAGCTGCATGCGGACTACGGCGGCGTCGTTCCCGAGCTCGCCAGCCGGGACCATGTACGCAAGACGATCCCCTTGATCCAGGCCGCCTTGAAAGAGGCCGGACTTGGCAAGGATGACATCGATGGCATCGCCTATACCGCGGGGCCAGGTCTGGTTGGCGCCATCCTGGTCGGGGCGACCATAGGCCGCTCGCTGGCCATGGCCTGGGACAAGCCGGCCATCGCCGTACACCACATGGAAGGCCACCTGCTGGCCCCCATGCTGGAAGAGCGAGCCCCCGAGTTTCCCTTCGTGGCGCTCTTGGTTTCCGGCGGCCACTCCATGCTGGTCCGGGTCGACGGCATCGGCAGCTACCAGCTGCTGGGCGAATCGATCGACGATGCCGCCGGTGAGGCGTTCGACAAGACCGCCAAGCTGATGGGTCTGGACTATCCCGGTGGTCCACTGCTCTCCCGGCTGGCAGAAAAGGGCACCACTGGGCGCTTCACCTTCCCCCGTCCCATGACCGATCGCCCAGGGCTCGACATGAGCTTCTCCGGCCTCAAGACCTTTGCCGCCAATACCATAGCAGCCAATGGCGACGACGAGCAGACCCGTGCCGACATCGCCCGGGCGTTTGAGGATGCGGTGGTCGACACCCTGGCCATCAAGTGCCGTCGTGCCCTGAAAGAGACCGGCCTCAATCGTCTGGTCGTGGCAGGCGGCGTCAGCGCCAACCGTCATCTGCGCGCCCAGCTGGCCGAGCTGATGGAGAGCCTCAAAGGTGAAGTCTTCTACCCGCGCACCGAATACTGCACCGACAACGGCGCCATGATCGCCTATGCCGGCATGCAACGCCTGAAGGCGGGAGTCTTCGAACCCCTCGTCGTCAAGGCCGTGCCGCGCTGGCCGCTGGACACTCTGGATCCGGTATGATCCGGAAGATCCACGACAAAAAGAAAGGGGCCTGTGGCCCCTTTTTCATCTTGATGACGGTATTCATACCCGTTTAGTTGGTGCGGAACAGCGCTTCGATGGAGAGTCCCTGCCCCAGCAGGATCTCCCGCAAGCGGCGCAACCCTTCCACCTGGATCTGACGCACCCGCTCGCGGGTCAAACCAATCTCGGCACCCACGTCTTCCAGGGTGGCCGGTTCATAGCCGAGCAGACCGAAACGGCGGGCCAGCACTTCGCGCTGCTTGGGATTCAGCTCCTCCAGCCAGTGCACTATGCTGCTGCGCATGTCATCTTCCTGGGACTCCAGCTCGGGCCCCATGCCGCGCTCGTCGGAAAGCACATCCAGCAACGCCTTGTCGCGATCGCCACCAATGGGAGTATCCACCGAGGTGATCTTCTCGTTGAGCTTGAGCATGCGATTCACATCGTCCACAGAGCGATCCAGTGCAGAGGCGATATCCTCGGCGGTCGGCTCATGGTCGAGGCGATGGGAAAGCTCGCGCGCAGTGCGCAGATAGACGTTCAGCTCCTTGACCACATGGATGGGCAGACGAATGGTCCGGGTCTGGTTCATGATGGCCCGCTCTATGGTCTGGCGGATCCACCAGGTGGCATAGGTAGAGAAACGGAAGCCTCGCTCGGGGTCAAACTTCTCGACCGCGCGAATAAGACCGAGGTTGCCCTCTTCGATGAGATCCAGCAGCACCAGGCCGCGGTTGTTGTAGCGCCGGGCAATCTTGACCACTAGGCGCAGGTTGGATTCAATCATGCGCTTGCGCGCCGCTTTGTCGCCACGCAGGGCACGGCGGGCGTAGTAGACTTCCTCTTCGGCCGTGAGCAAGGGGGAGAAGCCTATCTCCCCCAGATAGAGCTGGGTGGCGTCCATTACCTTGTTCAGCTCTGGCGCCATCAGTTCATCGGAAATGGTCTCTTCGGCTTCGGCCGCCACTTCCTGAACCTCTTCTTCCTCCTGAACCTCCAGCTCCTCGTCGAACTCTAACTCTGCATCCTGCATTACCAGTTGTTCTTGGCTCATGATATCTCTCCCTGACCTACACCAGAGTAAGACTCAGCTCTCTGAGTTAACGCTTTGGCAAATAGCCCATCGGGTTGATCGACTTGCCTTTGTACCGGATTTCAAAGTGCAAGCGCACATCCGGCGCATCCGTGCTACCCATATTGGCGATAACCGCTCCGCCCTTCACGGTGTCTCCCTCCTTGACCCTCAACTCATCGTTGTGAGCGTAGGCGGAGAGGTAGTCATCGTTGTGCTTGAGAATTATCAGCTTGCCATAACCTCGCAGTGCACTGCCCGCATAGACCACTTTGCCGCTGCTCGCAGCGTAAATGGGTTGGCCCTTCTGGCCGGAAATGTCGATGCCCTTGTTGCCTTGTTCCGCAACGGAGAAGCCTTCAACGATCCGCCCTTTGGTCGGCCAATGCCAGGAGAGTGTTGACGAGGAACTGACGGTTTTTTGTTCTTTAGCCTGAGCGTATGCTGTTGACGAGGCAGGAGCAATCGTTTTCTGAGCAATAAATGGTGTGGTCGTACCTGCCGGAGCCGTGGCCAGGGGTTTGGGCCCCGTGCTGGTCACCACCGGTGTGGTTGCTGCCACCATCTGACCACCCGAGGAACCCGAGCCCCCCACATTGAGCACCTGGCCCACGTGCAATGCATAAGGAGCCTGGAGGTTGTTGCGCTGGGCCAAGGCCTGGTTGGAAAGACCGAACTGGCGACCGATGCTGCTCAATGTATCGCCACGGCGCACCTCGTAACTACCAGACCCCGTCACGCTGCCACGACTGACAGGGCTGCCGACGGTTGCCACCGCCATGGGGGCGGAAGCGCCATCGAGCCTGAGCTGCTGGCCGGGATAAATGTTATAGGGGGGAGTGATGCCATTGATGCTGATAAGCGAAGCCACATCCATGCCAGAACGAAATGCAATGGAGTAGAGAGTGTCTCCTTTGACCACGGTGTACCCGTTGCCTGCAATGCCGGGCTTGGTCATACCTTGACGCACGGGGATGGTCGAAGCGACCTGATCATTGCCCAGGCTGTGCACCGGAGCCGCAGTCTTGCTGGAGGAACAGGCAAGCAGCAGCCATGACAACACGACGACACCGCTACCTTGCCAAACACGCGAACACATAGTGGATCCTTAACGACTAAACCAGAAATAGGCCGCAACGGCCAAACCAATACAGAGCCAGCCCAGCACATCCACATAGTGCATCAGCTTGCGCTCCATCTTCTCGCCGCCCCAGCGCATCAGACCTGCAACCAGGAAGAAGCGCATGCCACGACCGATCAGCGAGGTCAGGATGAAAGGCAACAGTGCCATGTGGAGCAAGCCAGCCGTGACGGTAAACACCTTGTAGGGGATCGGCGTGAAGCTGGCAATAAAAATAACCCAGATGCCCCACTGCGCGAACCACTGCTCGGCCAGGGCAATCTTGTCCTCATAGCCAACCGAGGTCACCAGCGGCTGCACCACTGGCTCCCACAGGGCATAGCCGAGCAGATAACCAAACAGGGCGCCCAGCACCGACAAGAGGGTAGCCAGCGCGGCATAGTGCCAGGCGCGATGAGGTTTGCCGAGCGCCATGGGCGCCAGCATCACATCCACCGGGATGGGCCAGAAGATGGATTCAATAAAGGCGGTGATGGCCAGATACCAGGGGGCATACTTGTGGCGTGCCCACTGCATCACCAGAACATAAAGGCGGGAAAACAACTTCACTCGACATCTCCGTCAATCAGGGGAACGAAACGTACCGGCTCCAGAATCCGGCTGGTGAGCTGGGAGCCCGATCGCTCGATGAGCTGCAGGGTCTGCTGGCCATCACCCACCGGCAACACCAGACGACCACCATCAGCCAGCTGATCGGTCAGGGCCTTGGGGACCTCACTGGCCGCCGCCGTCACCAGAATGGCGTCGAAAGGGCCCTTGTTGGGCCAACCTAGCCACCCATTGCCGTGCTTGGCCGACACATTGTGCAGATCGAGCTGGCGCAATCTGCGCCGGGCCTGAAACTGCAGCGACTTGATCCGCTCCATGGTGTAGACATGCTCCACCAGGTGGGCCAGTACCGCCGTCTGGTAGCCCGATCCCGTCCCGATCTCCAGCACATGGGCCGGATCGTTCTGGATCAGCAGCTCGGTCATGCGCGCCACGATGTAAGGCTGGGAGATGGTCTGCCCATGGCCGATGGGCAGGGCCGTATTGTCCCAGGCCTTGTGGGCCATGGCCTCGTCCACAAACAGCTGGCGCGGCACCTTCGCGATCGCCGCCAATACGCGGAAATCGCGGACATCCTGGGCAATCAGTTGATTCAACAGGCGCTGTACTATCACAACGTCATCCCTGCAGATCCAGCCACGCGCCCAGGGTCGACAGACTGCCGTAGGCCGTCATGTCGATGGTCAGGGGAGTGATGGAGACATAACCCTGCTCGATGGCGGCAAAGTCCGTTCCCTCTCCCGCATCCTGCTGGTTGCCGGGGGGACCAATCCAGTAGACCGGCTGACCACGGGGATCCTCGGTGCGGATCACCGACTCCGCCCGGTGGCGATTGCCAAGGCGGGTCACCCTGATCCCCTTGATCTGCTCGAGCGGCAGGTCCGGCACATTCACGTTGAGGATCTGATCCGCAGGCAACGGATGCACCATCAGCCCCCGCACCAGCTGGGCGGCGTAGTGGGCCGCACTGGCGAAATGAGTCTTGCCCACCAGCGAAACGGCGATGGAGGGGAAACCAAGATGACGCCCTTCCGTCGCGGCCGCCACCGTCCCCGAGTAGATGACGTCATCCCCCAGGTTGGCCCCGTGATTGATACCGGCCACCACCATGTCGGGCTCAGGGCGCAGCAGTTCGTTGACCGCCAGATGAACGCAGTCGGTCGGCGTCCCCTTGACCGCATAACTCTTGATGCCGTGAAAACTGGACGCATCGAGGCGGATGACCCGCAGCGGCACTTCCAGCGTCAGGGAGTGGCTGGCACCGCTGCGGTTGCGATCCGGCGCCACCACCACGACCTCGCCACAGGCACGCAACGCCTCGCTGAGGGCGCGAATGCCCTCGGCGTGCACCCCATCGTCATTACTGACCAGAATTCGCATCGGTTGAGTTCCTGAAACCGTGATCGGCCTCTTCGGCCTGCATTAATTCGCGTACCACGCTGGTGGCAAAGGCGCCGGCCGGCAGGAAGAACGACAGGGTCAGCACCGCGTCCTCCCGTTGCCAGCTCATCTGCTCCGGCTTGAGCAGCAGCGGGCGCCTGTCCTGATCCAGCCCGGCTTTTTCCAGTCCTTCGCACCAGTCGCCATAAGGGGCCAGCACTCCTTGCTCGAACTCGGCAGCAGCGCCCTGGCTCGCCAGACGGCCACGACCCCACTGGGGAGCGGTCAGCTGCACGTCCCCGGAGGCAAGGCGTGCTTCCAGCTCGGGGGTCACGCTCTCTTCGCTGAAGATGGAGTGGCTGCCCTTGAGCATCACGCAGTCGCCGGCCAGCAGCTGATGGGCCAGTCCCTGCTCGATGCGGGCGCTGACGATGGCATTGAACAGCATGCTGCGGGCGGCGGACAGATAGAGGGAGCGCTTGTTGCGATCCTTGATCCGTTTGCCGGCGAACATCGCCTTGGCGGCCTCCAGGTTGTTGCCACCGCGGCCGAAACGCTGCTCGCCGTAGTAGTTGGGTACCCCCTGGGTTGCAATCGCCTGCAGACGGGATTCCAGCCCGTCGGCCTGCTCCAGCCCGGTGAGACGCAGGGTGAAGTGGTTGCCCTTGAGATAGCCGACCCGCAGCTTCTTGTTGTGGCGCTTCACCTCAAGGATCCGGATGTTGTCGTTCTCGATGACCGAGAGATCCGGTTCGCCCTTGCCCGGCAGATGGATGCCGAACCACTGTTCGGTCACCGCATGGCGATCTTTCAGACCAGCCCAGGTCACCGCATTGCGGGCAACCCCGGCCGCATCGGCCAGCAGGCCAGCCACCCAGGCGGTATTCTCGCCGGTTTTGCGTACCCGGACGAAGATGTGTTCCCCCTCGCCGCAAGGTGCAAACCCGAGATCTTCATTGACCACGAAGTCGGCGGCCTCGGCCTTGAGGATGCCGCGAGCAGTGGGCGTCCCGTGCAGATAGGCAAGTTGTTCAAGCATCATTGTTTCACCAGCAAGACGACGGCTTCGGTGGCGATCCCTTCCTTGCGCCCCGTGAATCCGAGTTGTTCGGTGGTGGTCGCCTTGACGTTCACCCGGTTCAAATCACATTGCAGATCCGCGGCCAGCACGGCGCACATGGCGTCGATATGGGGGGCCATCTTGGGGGCCTGGGCGATGATGGTCACATCCAGGTTGCCGATGGCATAACCTGCGAGCTGCACGCGGGCAAAGACATCCCGCAGCAGGATGCGGCTGTCGATGCCCTTGAATTCGGCTGAGGTATCGGGAAAGTGGCGGCCGATGTCACCGGCGCCGATGGCGCCCAGCAGGGCATCGCTCACCGCATGCAGCACCACGTCGCCATCGGAGTGGGCCAGCAGGCCCTGTTCATAGGGCACTGCCACCCCGCCCAGCATGCAGGGACCGACCCCGCCAAACTTGTGAACATCAAAACCATGTCCGATCCGCATCATGCCTGTGCCCTCCTCAATACACGGAAATCTGTCTCATCAAAACCATGTCCGATGCGGATCATGCCTGCTCCTCTGGGGATGAATCGGGTCGTGCCGACCGGCACGCACGTTGTTGCTGTAAATAGAGCCCGGCCAGGGAGAGATCTTCCGGCCGGGTCACCTTGATGTTGTCGGCCCGCCCTTCCACCATGCGCACGGGGAAACCGGCGCGCTCCATGGCGGAGGCTTCATCGGTGATGGCGGCGCCGAGCGCCAGCCCCTCCTCCAGCGCCCGCTTGAGGGGGCGGACCAAAAACATCTGGGGCGTCAGGGCATGCCAGAGCTGCTCGCGATCCACGGTGGCGAGGATATTGCCGGCCGCATCGGTGCGCTTCATGGTATCGCGCACCCGGCTGCCGAGGATGGCACCGCCAGAGGCCATGGCGGCAGCAATGAGCGCATCGAGATCCTCGTGGGTCAGACAGGGCCGGGCGGCGTCATGCACCAGTGCCCACTCCCCTTCTGCCACGTGCAACGCATTGAGCACGGAGAAGGCGCGCTCGCTTCCCCCTTGCACTCGCAGCACCCGCGGATCGGTTGCCACGGTCAAGGTCTCAAACCAGCTGTCGTGGGGCGCCAGCGCCACGATCACACGGGCGATGGCGGGATGGGAGAGCAGACGCTCCAGGGTGTGCTCCAGAATGCATTTCCCTGCCAGGGAAAGGTACTGCTTGGGGCAACTGGCCCCCATGCGACTACCAATACCGGCAGCCGGGACGATGGCGGTCAGGCCGCTCAGGCTATCAGTCATCGTAGGGGGCACCATCAGGCTCCGTCACCTGATCCTTTTCTTTGGGAATGATTCGGTAGAAGGTCTCGCCCTGCTTGATGTAGCCAAGATCGTTGCGCGACAACTCCTCGATGGCCTCAAGGCCAGAGGTAAGATCGTCGATTTCCCGGTAAATCAGGCTGTTGCGGTCCTTGAGTACCAGGTTGTCCTGTTGCTGCCGCTCGATGGCGGTGGAGAGTTCCCGATAGTCGGAGAGGCCGTTTTTCCCCAGCCAGAGGTCATATTGCAGCCCTCCCAACAGGAGGAGCAGGATAAGAGTGAGTAGCCGCATGCACTGAGTCTCCTTCAAGCGGCCTAGTTTCCCATATTCGCAGGCAAGACAAAAGAAAGCCTGTGTGCCGGATGGGTTGGTCGGAATAAAAAATGCAGGTCGCACACGCCCATAAGCGCAGAACGAAAAAGCCCCGCCAGATGGCGGGGCTTTGTGAAGCATGAACGCAGGCGAAAATTAAGCCTGGTTCTTCACTTCTTTCAGACCACGGAACGGAGCCTTGGCACCCAGGGCTTCTTCGATACGGATCAGCTGGTTGTACTTGGCAACACGGTCAGAACGGCTCATGGAACCGGTCTTGATCTGGCCAGCAGCGGTACCCACAGCCAGGTCGGCGATGGTCGCGTCTTCGGTCTCACCGGAGCGGTGGGAGATGACGGCAGTGTAGCCAGCGTCTTTGGCCATCTTGATGGCAGCCAGCGTTTCGGTCAGGGAACCGATCTGGTTGAACTTGATCAGGATGGAGTTGGCGATGCCATTGTCGATACCGCGCTTCAGGATCTTGGTGTTGGTTACGAACAGGTCGTCACCCACGATCTGGATTTTCTTGCCCAGTTCGGCGGTCTGGTAGGCGAAGCCTTCCCAGTCGGATTCGTCCAGGCCATCTTCGATGGAGACGATCGGGAACTTGGTGGTCAGGTCAGCCAGGAAGTCGGAGAAACCGTTGGAGGTGAAGACACGACCTTCGCCCTTCAGGTTGTACTCTTTCTTCTCTGCGTCGTAGAACTCGGACGCAGCGCAGTCCATGGCCAGGGTGATGTCGGTGCCCAGTTTGTAACCGGCAGCGGCAACGGCTTCAGCGATCACTTCCAGCGCTTCGGCGTTGGATTTCAGGTTCGGAGCGAAACCACCTTCGTCACCGACGGCAGTGTTGTAGCCCTTGGACTTCAGCACTTTGGCCAGGTTGTGGAACACTTCTGCGCCCATGCGAACGGCTTCTTTCAGGGTCTTGGCGCCAACCGGCTGGATCATGAACTCCTGGATGTCGACGTTGTTGTCGGCGTGCTCACCACCGTTGATGATGTTCATCATGGGCAGCGGCATGGAGTAGACACCCGGGGTGCCATTCAGCTCGGCGATGTGGGCGTACAGCGGCATGCCTTTGGCAGCAGCGGCAGCTTTGGCGTTGGCCAGGGAAACAGCCAGGATGGCGTTGGCGCCGAACTTGGATTTGTTCTCGGTACCGTCGAGGTCGATCATGATCTGGTCGACAGTGGCCTGGTCCTTGGCATCTTTACCCAGCAGAGCCTGAGCGATCGGGCCGTTGACGGCTTCGATGGCTTTCAGCACGCCTTTACCCAGGAAACGGCTCTTGTCGCCGTCACGCAGTTCCAGCGCTTCGCGGGAACCGGTGGACGCGCCAGACGGAGCGGCTGCCATACCAACAAAACCACCTTCCAGGTGAACTTCGGCCTCAACGGTCGGGTTACCACGGGAGTCGATGATTTCACGACCGATCACTTTAACGATCTTGGACATGTGTATTTCCTCAGGTTTCGTAAAAAAACAACAAAAATATGCCAAAAAAAGCGGCTGTGGCACAGAGCCCCAACCGCATTTATTTTCAATTACTTCAAATTACGCTTCTGATACTCGCCCGCCGCCTTCACAAAACCGGCGAACAGGGCGTGGCCATCACGGGGAGTCGAGGTGAACTCCGGGTGGAACTGCGCGGCCACGAACCAGGGGTGATCCGGGATCTCGATGATTTCCACCAGCTTCTTGTCGGCGGAGAGACCGGTCACCTTCAGACCTGCCGCTTCAATCTGCGGCAGCAGCTTGTTGTTCACTTCATAACGGTGACGGTGGCGCTCGTAAATGGTCGGGCTGCCGTACATCTGACGGACCTTGGAATCTTCCACCAGGTGGCAGAGCTGGGAGCCCAGACGCATGGTGCCGCCCAGATCGGACTTCTCGGTCCGGGTCTCGACGTTGCCTTCGTCATCCACCCACTCGGTGATGAGACCGACCACGGGGTAAGGGCTGTCTTTCTTGAACTCGGAGGAGTGAGCCCCTTCCATGCCCGCCACGTTGCGGGCGTATTCGATCAAGGCAACCTGCATGCCCAGGCAGATACCGAGGTACGGGATCTTGTTCTCGCGGGCATATTTGGCGGCCAGGATCTTGCCTTCCACACCGCGCTCGCCGAAGCCGCCCGGTACCAGGATCGCATCCAGACCTTCCAGCAGCTCGGCGCCACGGGTCTCGATGTCCTGGGAGTCGATGTACTTGATGTTGACGGAGAGACGGGTCTTCAGGCCACCGTGCTTGAGCGCTTCGTTGACGGACTTGTAGGCGTCCGGCAGGGAGACATACTTGCCCACCATGCCGATGGTGACTTCGGCAGTCGGGTTGGCCTCTTCATAGATGACCTGTTCCCACTCGGCCAGGTCGGCTTCTTTGCACTCGATGCCGAAGCGCTCGGTGATGTAGCCATCCAGCCCCTGGGATTTCAGCAGCGCCGGGATCTTGTAGATGGAGTCGACATCCTTCATGGAGATGACGGCGCGCTCGGGCACGTTACAGAACAGGGCGATCTTGGCACGCTCGTTGGCCGGAATGGCGCGGTCGGAGCGGCAGATCAGCACATCCGGCTGGATACCGATGGAGAGCAGCTCCTTCACGGAGTGCTGGGTCGGCTTGGTCTTCACCTCGCCGGCGGCGGCCAGGTAAGGAACCAGGGTCAGGTGCATGAACATGGCATTGTTGCGACCCACGATGGCCGCCAGCTGACGAATGGCTTCAAGGAACGGCAGGGACTCGATGTCGCCCACGGTACCGCCCACTTCGACGATGGCAACCTGATGGCCTTCGGCACCGGCAATCACCCGCTCCTTGATGGCGTTGGTGATGTGCGGGATCACCTGGATGGTGGCGCCCAGATAGTCACCACGACGCTCCTTGCGCAGCACGTCCGCATAGATGCGGCCGGTGGTGAAGTTGTTGCGGCGGGTCATCTTGGTGCGGATGAAACGCTCGTAGTGGCCCAAATCCAGATCGGTTTCGGCCCCGTCCTCGGTTACGAACACTTCACCATGCTGGGTCGGGCTCATGGTGCCCGGATCCACGTTGATGTACGGGTCCAGTTTCATGATGGTCACATCCAGACCACGGGCTTCCAGAATGGCTGCCAGAGAAGCTGCGGCAATGCCTTTGCCGAGGGATGAAACAACGCCACCAGTCACAAAAATATATTTGGTCGTCATGCTGAACCTGAAAGAAGTTTAGGGAATTTTAAGGGGTGCTTCGGGGATGAAGCAGGACGGGGAAACAGTATACCAAAACCCCCACTCCCAAACAATGAACAAAAATCTATCAGGCTCCCCGCCGCCCCGTCTTGCGCCAAATCAACTTTGTTCGGTTTCCTTGGCCCTGTTCCAGGCCTCGTCCAGCTTCTCCAGGGAGCAATCCGTCATTTTCAGACCTTCTGCGGCAATAAAGTGTTCAACTTGACGAAAACGACGCTCAAACTTGGTGTTGGCAGCCCGCAGCACCTGCTCGGGATCCTTGCCCAGATGGCGCACCAGGTTGACGGTGGCAAACAAGAGATCGCCGAGCTCGTCGCTCACCCGCTCCTCGTCCACGTCGACCATCAGCGCCTCTTCCATCACCTCCTCGATCTCCTCGTGGATCTTGTCCACCACGGGCCCCAGCGTTTTCCAGTCGAAACCGACGGTGGCGCAGCGCTTCTGGATCTTGGCTGCCCGGGTCAGGGCAGGCAGGGAGAGGGGGATATCGTCCAGCACGCTCTCCTTGTCGAGCGCCGCACGCTCTTTGGCCTTTTCCGCCTCCCAGTTCGCTTTGACCGCCTGCTCGTCACCCAGGTCGGCATCGGAGAAGACATGGGGGTGGCGGCGAATGAGCTTCTCGCTCACGGTATCGACGATGTCGGCAAAGTCGAACAATCCCTGCTCCTTGCCGAGCTGGGCATAGAACACGACCTGGAACAGCAGATCACCGAGCTCCCCCTTCAGCCCTTGCCAATCTTCGCTCTCGATGGCATCCGCCACCTCGTAGGCCTCCTCCAGGGTGTGCGGCACTATGGTCTGGAAGCTCTGCTTGAGATCCCAGGGGCAGCCCCCGTTCGGGTCACGCAATCTGGCCATGATGTCGAGCAGTTGGGGAAGGTCGTAGCGTTGGGACATGGGCAACTCACTTTCGATTCAGTAAATGGGTTCATGAATATCCGCTCACGCCACTGCTCCACATGATGTGGAGCCATGGCGGCCGGAGATGGGGCGCGTGATATCCGTCTTCAATGCTCTGCAAGGAGGGAGAAAATGCAGACCGGCCACTGGGGCCGGTCGGTTGAGCATTACAGCCGCTTGGCGCTGATCACGTCGTTGAGCTGACTGAGCTTGGCCAACGCCCGGTTGAAGGCGTTGATGTTGTAAATCTCCAGCTCCATGTCGATTTCGGCGGTCTGCTCGCGCACGTTGGAGCGCGAACGCACTCCCATCACGTTGATCTTCTCGTTGGCGAGCACGGTGGTGATGTCGCGCAGCAGGCCGGATCTGTCGTTGGAGAGAATGCGGATGGTGAGACCGTAACCGCCGGAGTAGTTCTCCCCCCAGACCGCATCGATCAGGCGCTCCGGGTTGCGACGCGACAGCTCCTTGAGCTGCTCGCAATCCTCCCGGTGGATGGAAACCCCCCGTCCCATGGTGATGAAGCCCTGGATGGCGTCCCCCGGGATGGGCTGGCAGCAGCGGGCGATGTGAGTCATCAGGTTGCCCACCCCTTCCACCACGATGTGATCCTTGGGTTTGGGGCGGAAGGGCACATTGGCCTTCTGCTCCAGCTTCTCCAGCAGACGGCGATCTTCTTCTTCCGCCGTCGGCTTGTTGTAGCGGGTGTCGAGGTAGTTGAGCAGCTGGTTGATGCGGATGTCGCCGCTGCCGATACCGGCCAGCAAATCCTCCAGCTCCTCCGCATGGAAACGCTCCAGCACCACCTTGTCCACCTTGGAGAGGGTGAGGTTGTGGCGGTCCAGCTCCTTCTCCAGCAACTCCTTGCCGGCGGCGATGTTCTTGTCCCGGTCCAGCTTTCTGAACCAGGTGGCCACCTTGGCCCGCGCCCGGCTGGAGCGCAGGAAGCCGGCGTTCGGGTTCATCCAGTCGCGGCTCGGGTTCGGCTCCTTCTGGGTGATCACCTCCACCTGATCACCGGTTTGCAGCGTATAGGTGAAGGGCACGATACGACCGTCGATCTTGGTGCCGATGCAGCGGTGACCGATCATGCTGTGCACGTGATAGGCGAAGTCGAGCGGCGTCGCCCCTGCCGGCAGGTCGATGACATCGCCCTTGGGAGTGAAGACATAAACCCTGTCCTCGAACACCTGACTGCGCAGATCGTCCAGCAAGGAGCCGCTCTCCGAGAGATCCTCCTGCCAGGCGAGGAGTTTGCGCAGCCATTCGATCTTGTCTTCGAAGGTGCTGGTCTTCGCAGCGGCCTGGGCCCCTTCCTTGTAGCGCCAGTGCGCAGCCACACCGAGCTCCGCATCCTGATGCATCTGCTCGGTACGGATCTGGATCTCCACCGTCTTGCCCTCCTCCCCCACCACCACGGTGTGGATGGACTGGTAGCCATTGGGCTTGGGGTTGGCGACATAGTCGTCAAATTCGCGGGGAATATGGTGGAAATGGGTGTGAACGATACCGAGCGCCGCGTAGCAATCCTGCAGCCGCTTGGTGATCACCCGCACCGCGCGCACATCGAACAGCTCGTTGAATTCGAGGTGCTTCTTCTGCATCTTGCGCCAGATGCTGTAGATGTGTTTCGGTCGGCCATAGACCTCGGCCTCGACGCCGGCCTCGGCCAGGGCATCGCGCAGAGACTGCACGAATTCACGGATGTAGCGCTCGCGGTCGAGCCGTTTCTCGTCCAGTTGCTTGGCGATCTGCTTGTAGGTGTCCGGGTGCAGGTAGCGGAAGGCGAGATCCTCGAGCTCCCACTTGAGCTGACCGATACCGAGGCGGTTCGCAAGGGGGGCATAGATGTTGGTGATCTCCTGGGCCATCAGCACCCGGGTCTCCTCATCCGCCTTCTTCGCTTCACGCAGGCAGGCGATGCGCTCCGCCAGCTTGATGACCACGGCGCGCACGTCCTCGACCATGGCGAGCAGCATGCGGCGCACGTTGTCCACCTGCTCCGGCGAGGTTTCGCTGCGGTGAAGGGTTTGCAGGGAGCGGATGGCCTCCATCTCCAGCACCCCTTCCACCAGCTTGGCGATCTTGGGGCCGAAGTCCTCGTTCACCTTTTCCTGGCTGATGAGACCGGCTTCGACGAAGGGATAGAGAATGGCGGCCTTGAGGGTGGCGAGATCCATGCTGAGCATCAGCAGGATGCCCACCATCTCGACCCCGCGCACCAGCAGGCGGTTGGTGAGCGCTTCGTCACCCAGGGTCAGGCAATACTGGTAGACGGTTCGCAGCTGATTCTTGTCACTTTCACTCAGGGTAAGGGAACTGACCCACTCATCCAGAGTGAAATTGTCTTTCAAATGAATATCGCGCACCGCAACCATGGTATCAATCCTTAAAAGTGTGGGGTCGAAAGCCGATGCTCTCCTCATCCCCTCATCAACTGATGACTGCCTCAAATGGGGATGCATGAAAGAGTTTTCAAGGCATGTCACCGCGCAAGGTGACAGGGCTCTTCCCCGCATCCGATCCACTATCGACGACCTAGATTACCCTAATCACTCCCGCTCAAACAGCGCTGCCGCCGCTGGAAAACCAAGATAACCGCATGCTGCCCTGCCCGTTGAAGGCAGCGAGAAACACCTGTTTTACCTCACTCTGGCAGCATCATGCACATCGAAAAATCATCACGACCGCATCTTGATTCATCCAGAATAATGCGGTCGCCTCGACTCAACCCCGTTCGAACAGCGCCATGGACTCCAGATGACCGGTGTGGGGGAACATGTCCAGCATCCCCAGACGGGTCAGCTTGTAGCCCCCCTGCACCAGCACCTGGCTGTCACGGGCCAGGGTGACCGGGTTACAGGAAACATAGACCACCCGTTTGGGGGAAAGTGCCACCACGTGGCTCATCACCTCCAGCGCCCCGGGTCTGGCCGGATCCAGCAGTACCAGATCGAACCCTTCCCGGGCCCAGGACATGCCCACGATGTCACCGCTCAAGTCCGCCTTGTAGAAGCGGGCGTTGTCGATGCCGTTGCGGCGGGCATTCTCCTGTGCACGCGTCACCATGGCGAGCTCCCCTTCCACCCCCACCACTTCGCGGGCCTGACGGGCCAGCGGCAGGGTGAAGTTGCCGATGCCGCAGAAGAGGTCCAACACCTTGTCATCCTTGCCTGCGTCGAGCCAGCTCAATGCCTGCTCCACCATGCGCTGGTTGACGGGCCCGTTGACCTGGATGAAGTCGCCGGGAGCGAATGCAAGAGACAGGCCATCCAGCGTGTAACTTGGCTGAGACTGTTGACGCAGAGGTTCGATCTGCTCGTTCGCCGCCTGCAGATAGAGGTCTATCCCCTGGGCGGTGGCAAACTCGGTCAAGTGCGCCCGATCTGCCTCGGTGGGGCGACCGGTGTGGCGCAGCAGCATCAAAATGCCCTGCTCCCCCTGAATGAGTTCCGCATGGCCCAGTTCGCGCTGGCTCTTCAACCGGTTGAGGCATTCGCGCAGAGGGGCGATAAGGGCGGAGAGGGGCTCGGCCAGCACAGGGCAGCCGGCAATCTCTACCAGATCGTTCGACTGGCGACGACGAAAGCCAACCCGGGTGCAGCGACCGTTCTTGTCAAACTTGATGGCCAGACGGCAGACCCTGCGGTAGGCGCGGGACTCCCCCGTCAGCGCAGGTGCCAGCGCCGGCGCCTGGATGTTGCCAAGGCGCTCGAACAGGCTGACCAGTCCCGCCTCCTTGGCCGCCAGTTGATCTCCCTCTCCCAGGTGCTGGGCACTGCAACCGCCACACTCGCGATAGTGGTCGCAGAAGGGGGTGACCCGGTTGGCCGCCGGGGTCACCACCTGTTGCAGGGCGGCGTGGGCATAGTGCTTCTTGTCGTCGATGATGCGGGCCTTGATGGCCTCGCCGGGCAGCGCCCCTTCGACGAAGATGGCCTTGCCCTGATGACGGCCGACGCCGACACAGTGGTGATCCAGACGGTCTACCGTAAATTCAATACGTTGGGGCTGGGTGGACTTCTTTTGGGGCTTGAAAAACTGGGCCATAAAACTTGGTGCCTATAGGTGGCTATGTCATGATTGTGGAATCTGCGGCAGACCATTGTCCCACAAGAATAATCGTATGACCAAATACGGCCTGAGGGCCCCAACAGCGGCATCCGCCCCATCGTCCATTCTGACCAAAAGTGGCCCATTGATATGACCGGATACGGCCTGAGACCCCGTACAGCGACAATGACTGTATTGCCTGCCCGACCCCGGTGCCTGCATGCGCCCCGGATCATGGCTTCTCTTGCGAAAGGCGGGTCGGCGGCATGACCAAGTACGGTCTCAGGGCCCGGGTGCTGGCCTTCACCATCTTGCCGACCCTCATCATCGGCGGCCTCATCGCCGGCTATTTCACCTTCCACCGCTATCAGCAGCTGGAAAACAACCTCATCGATCAGGGCATCAACATCATAGAGCCGCTGGCCATCGCCAGCGAATACGGCATGACACAGCACAGCCGCGAATCCCTCAAGCGGCTGATCGGGCTCACCCATCGCAAGAACTCGCCCTTCATCAAGTCCATCGCCGTCTTCACCCAGGAGAACCAGCTGTTCGTGACGTCCAACTACCACAGGGACTTCAGCCAGCTTCGTCTGCCGGACGGCAGCGTCATCCCGGCCCTGACCAGCGTCTCCGTCAACGGCGATGACATCATACTGCGCACCCCCATCCAGGCAGAGACCAGCCTGGACGGCTTCCCGCTGCCAAGCGATCTGGAGCCGCCGGTCATCGGCTACATCTCCATGCAGCTCGCCACGGACAGGGCCATCGTCCTGCAGTACCGCGACGCCTTCTTCGCGGTCATCATCGTGCTCATCGGGCTGGCCATCAGCGCCCTGTTCGGCTTCCGTCTGGTCAAGAGCGTGACCCAGCCCATCACCGACATGGTGCAGGCGGTGCACCGGATCAGGGAGGGGCGACTCGATACCCGGGTCAGCGGCCAGCTCACCGGCGAGCTCGACATGCTGAAAAACGGCATCAACGCCATGGCCAAGGCGCTCTCCGAATATCACGAGGAGATGCAGCAGAACATCGATCAGGCGACGTCGGATCTGCGGGAGACCCTCGAGCAGATCGAGATCCAGAACGTCGAGCTCGACATGGCGAAGAAGCGCGCCCAGGAGGCGGCCAGGGTCAAGTCCGAGTTCCTCGCCAACATGTCCCACGAGCTGCGCACCCCGCTCAACGGGGTCATCGGCTTCACCCGCCAGCTGCTCAAGACCAGTCTGACCCCGAGCCAGACCGACTACATGCAGACCATCGAGAAGTCGGCGCGCAACCTCCTTGGGATCATCAACGACATCCTCGACTTCTCCAAGCTGGAAGCGGGCAAGCTGCAGCTCGAGCACATCCCCTTCAGCCTGCGGGACACCCTCAACGAGACCATGCACCTGCTGGGGCCGAGCGCCCACGACAAGCAGCTCGAACTCTCCCTCCAGGTGGATGCCGCCGTGCCGGACTACCTCACCGGCGACCCCATGCGTCTGCAGCAGGTGCTCACCAACCTCACCGGCAACGCCATCAAGTTCACCGAGCGCGGCAACGTGGACGTGCGTGTCGAGCAGACCGGGGAATCCAGCGGCAACAAGGTGCGCCTGCGGGTGCTGATTCGCGATACCGGCATCGGCATCTCGGAAGAGCAGCAGCGCCAGTTGTTCCAGGCCTTCAACCAGGCAGACTCCTCCATCTCCCGCCGCTATGGGGGCACCGGGCTCGGGCTCGTCATCACCCAGAAACTGGTGCAGCAGATGGGGGGCCAGATCCGCTTCGAATCCGAACTCGGCAAGGGGTCAGTTTTCTCGTTCCACCTGGATCTGGATGTCTCGCCCCTGCCCCAGAGCGAGCGGCTTCCGCTGGATCGCATCCAGGGCAAGCGGGTCTGGCTGCTGGAGCCGGATCCCTTCACTCACGCCTCCCTGCTCGCCCTGCTGGGAGAGTGGCACCTGGATGTGCACTCCCTGACGGTGGACGAGGAGTGGCCCCCGATGAGCAGCCAGGACATGGTGCTCATCGGTAGCAGCACCGTGCACAGCCCGCAGCAGGTGATTGCCCGTCTCGACGGACTGGACGGCCAGCAGAACACCATAGTGCTGCTCAGCAGCCACGAGCCGGCCCTCTACGACGCCATGCTGGCCCACGGCGCCGTCCACTGCCTCTCCAAGCCCATCAACCATCGCAAGTTGCTGCACGCTCTGCTCTCCCCCGAGGCGGTACGCCGTGCCCCCCTGCCCGCGCCGACGCCGCGCAGCGTGCAGGCGGTCAAGGTGCTGGCGGTGGATGACAACGCCGCCAACCTCAAGCTCATCGCAGCCATGCTCAAGGAGATGGTGACCGAGGTGGTGGTGTGCAAGAACGGCAAGGAGGCGGTCAACCTGGCCCAGAGCCAGCCGTTCGACATCATCTTCATGGATATCCAGATGCCCGTCATGGACGGCATCAGCGCCACCCAGGCGATCCGCCACCACTCCCTCAACACCGAGACCCCCATCGTCGCGGTCACCGCCCATGCCATTCCCGGTGAGCGGGAGCGCCTCATTCGCCAGGGCATGGACGACTACCTGGCCAAACCCATCGACGAGGGGATGCTGGCGCAGCTCATCACCGACTTCGCCCACCGGCGGCACCAGAATCACGGGGATCAGCAGATAGACTGGCCCCTCGCCGTGCGTCAGGCCGCCGGCAAGCCGGCCCTCGCCCGGGAGATGCTGACCATGCTGCTGGCCAGCTTCGACGAGGTGGAGCCCATCCTGGCGGCGGCGCTGGAAGGGAGTGCCGACGATGCAGACGTGCTGGCCCAGCTCCACCGCCTCAACGGTGGCTGCGCCTACTCCGGGGTGCCGGGTCTGCAACGCCTGCTCTCCCAGCTCGAGCAGCAGCTGCGCGACGGGGTCGCCGTGAGCGATCTGGAGCCCGAATTGCTGGAGCTGCAGGATGCCCTGGAGCAGGTGAGGCAAGAGGCTCCCCGCTACCTGGCCCTGACCGACTGAGGCGCTTTTTCTGACTGGACAGGCGGCAGGTGGTAACATCTGCGCCGTTTCCACAGGAGTCAACATGACCAACAACGATATTCTACGCCGCCTGCGCTATGCCCTCAGCATCAGCAACGACCAGATGGTCGAGATCTTTGCCAAGGGCAATCTGGCCATCACCCATGCCCAGTTGCACGGCTGGCTGATGAAAGAGGCCGAAGAGGGCGAGGCACAGGAAGCGGGCTTCGCCGCCTGCCCGGACTCGGCACTGAGTCAGTTCCTCGACGGCTTCATCGCCCTGCGCCGCGGTGTGCGGGAAGATGCCCCGCCCCAGGTCATCCCGAACCGGATCAACAACAACCTGATCCTGCGCAAGCTGCGCATCGGCCTCAACTACAAGGAAGAGGAGATGCTGGGCACCCTCAAGCTCGCGAACTTCAACCTCTCCAAGTCCGAGCTGAGCGCCCTGTTCCGCGCCAGGGATCACAAGCACTATCAGGATTGCGGGGATCAGATCCTGCGCAACTTCCTGATTGGCCTCACCGCCAAATACAGGCCCGGGCCCTGATGACCGCCTCCGGCCAGGTGCGAGGCTAAACCATGGGCTGGCGCCGCCGGCTGACTCCACGCCCGTCGGCGAGCGGCGGTGCGTGCCGGTTCGCGGCGCGCTGGTTCTGGTCACTGCCCCTCATCCTGCTGCTCGGCGCCTGCCAGCCTGCGCCCTATCGGCTCAATCAGGATCATCAGAGCGCCAGCCAGAACGAGCGCATCGCCTTTCTCATCCTGCACTACACGGATGAAGAGGATGCCCGCTCCCTGCGCCTGCTGACCGAGCCGGAGCACAAGGTGAGCGCCCACTACCTGATCCCCCGCGACACCGACGAGCAACCGTTCCCGGTCTACCAGCTGGTGCCCGACAGCCAGCGGGCCTGGCACGCCGGACGCAGTCGCTGGCATCACTACGCCGGGCTCAACGCCAGTTCGCTCGGTATCGAGATAGTGAATCTCGGGTATGACGAGAAAGACGCGGCCCTGCCCGCCCATCTGAGACACTGGCAACCCTATCCCCCTGCCCAGATCGCCGCCCTCGGCGCCCTCGCCCGGGATCTGATCGAACGCTACCAGATCCCCCCCACCCAGGTGCTGGCCCACAGCGACGTCGCCCCCGAGCGCAAGCAGGATCCCGGCCCCCGGTTCCCCTGGCGCGAACTCGCCCTGCGCTACGGTGTCGGCGCCTGGCCCGACGAGGCCCGGGTGGCCGAGCTGCGCCAGACGCAGCTCAATCCTTGGGATGCGCTGCAATGGCAGCAGCAGCTTGCCCGTTACGGCTACGGCCTACCCCAGCACGGCGCCTGGGATGAGCAGAGCCGCGCCGCCCTGCGCGCCTTCCAGCTTCACTTTCGCCCTGCCCTGGTCACCGGCGAGCCGGATGCCGAGTGCCAGGCCATCCTCACCGCCCTGCTGGAGCGCTACTTCCCGGAACCAGGCTGAGGCGCCCCTTCCCTTTCGCCCTCTGCACACGGATGCCCGGCCCCATGCCAGATGAGCTCGGGGTTCACCCCGCCTTCCACTCCTGAAAACCACAAGGGACGCCGAAGCGTCCCTTGTGGTTTTCATACCTGCGAAGCGGCATCAGATCCCCTGACGGGCTTCCTGCATCAGCGCACGCATGTCGCTGACCGCCTTGGCCAGACCGTCGAAGGCGGCGCGGCCGATGATGGCGTGACCGATGTTGAGCTCATAGAGCTCGGGGATGGCGGCGATGGCCTTGACGTTGTGGTAATGCAGACCGTGGCCCGCATTGACCTTCAAGCCCTTGCCAGCGGCGTAGGAAGCACCGGCGGCGATGCGCTTGAACTCGGCGTTGCGCTCGGCATCCGTGGTGGCATCGGCGTAGCGGCCGGTGTGGATCTCGATGAAGGGAGCACCGCTCGCGGCGGCCGCATCGATCTGCAGCGGATCCGCATCGATAAAGAGCGACACTTGGGCGCCCACGGCGGCCAGGCGGGTCACCGCATCGGTCACCTTGTCCAGCTGGCTCGCCACGTCCAGACCACCCTCGGTGGTCACCTCGGTGCGCTTCTCCGGCACCAGGCAGACGAAGTGGGGCTTGATGCGGCAGGCGATGCCGATCATCTCCTCGGTCACCGCCATCTCCAGGTTCATCCTGGTCTGTATGGTCTGGCGCAGGATCTCCACGTCCCGGTCGGTGATGTGGCGGCGATCTTCCCGCAGGTGGACCGTGATGCCATCGGCACCGGCCTGCTCGGCCACGAAGGCGGCCTGTACCGGATCCGGATACTGGGTGCCGCGGGCGTTGCGCAGGGTGGCGATATGGTCGATGTTCACACCCAGGTAGATCTCGCTCATTGCTTACTCCTTGATACAGGTCATCTGTGAATGCCGGAGCGGGTGGAGCCCGCCCCTCTGTCCATGTGCCGCCGCAGGCCGGTTATGGCCACGGCGACAGCATTATTGTTCATGAAAGGCGATGTCATAAACACAAAACATCACCAGATAATAAAAATCAGCTTGAAACACTGCCTTTTCGCTTCAAAAAGAGCTCCCTGCTCTTCAGTTGACGCTTGCCGAGATAGGGCTGCAGCGCCAGCCGGCTGAAACGCTTGGCCGCCTGCAGCAAGGGAGGCGTGTCGAAACGCCCCTCGGCGAAGGCCAGCAGGTGGGCACCGAGGAACAGGGTACGGGGATCCGGCGCCCGCTCGCAAGCGACAAAGCCGAGCTCCCGCTCGAAGCCGTAGAGCAGGGTAGGGTCGATGGGGGAGTCGTCGTCCGCGGCATATTCGAAGTCCACCGCGTAGCCCAGGGCCTGCAGCAGCAGGAACTCGAAGCGGCGCAGGGGCAGCTCCGGGGTCTCGCCGTCCGCCAGGGCCATGATGGCACGGGCATAGGCGTCGAACACCTCGGGGAAGGGGGTGTGCGCTTCCAGCAGGTAGTAGACCAGCTCGTTGAGATAGAGGCCGTAGAAGAGGCGATCCCCGCCGAGGCGCAACGAGTGATCCGGGCACTCCACCTGGGTGAGGTTCTTGAGATCCCCCTTGCCGCGCCAGGCAATGGTGAGCAGGGTGAAGGGCTGAAGCAGCCCCTTCAGAGAGGAGCGTGGCCCGCGGGAACCGCGAGCCACCAGGGTGAATCGACCGCTATCCTGGGTGAAGACCTCGACCAGCTGGCTGGTCTCCCGATAGGGCCGACTGTGGATGACGAAAGCCGGGGTCAGCAATCAGTCGTCGCCATACCCGAGGCTGCGCAGGGCCCGCTCGTCGTCGGCCCAGCCGGACTTGACCTTGACCCACAGTTCGAGATGCACCTTGTTCTGGAACAGCCGTTCCATGTCGATGCGCGCCTCTGTGCCGATGGTCTTGATCTTCTCGCCCTTGTTGCCGATGACCATCTTCTTCTGGCCTTCGCGCTCCACCAGGATGAGCCCGTGGATGTGGTAAAGACCGTTTTCCTCGACCTTGAAGCGCTCGATCTCCACCGTCACCGAATAGGGCAGCTCCTCGCCGGTGAAGCGCATCAGCTTCTCGCGGATGATCTCGGAGGCCATGAAGCGGGAAGAGCGGTCGGTCACGTAATCTTCCGGGAAGAAGTGGACGTTCTCCGGCAGCAGATCCTTGGCCCACTCGCGGATCTTCTCCACGTTGGTGCCCTTCTCGGCACTGATGGGCAGGATGTGGGCAAAGTTCATCTGCTGTCCCAGCCACTCGAGGTGCGGCAGCAGATCCTCTTTCTCCTTGACGTTGTCGATCTTGTTGACCGCCAGCACCACGGGGCACTTGAGGTGGCGCAGCTTGCCCAGCACCATCTCGTCATCCTTGGTCCAGTGGGTGCCGTCCACCACGAACACCACCATGGCCACGTCCCCCAGGGAACTGGTGGCGGCGCGGTTCATCAGGCGGTTGATGGCCCGCTTCTCCTCGATGTGCAGACCCGGGGTATCCACATAGATGGTCTGATGGTTCTCCTCGGTGTCGATCCCCAGGATCCGGTGACGGGTAGTCTGGGGCTTCTTCGAGGTGATGCTGACCTTCTGGCCGAGCAACTTGTTGAGCAGGGTGGACTTGCCCACGTTGGGGCGGCCCACGATGGCGACAAAGCCGCAATAGGTGGTATCTGTCATGACCGCGTTCCCAATGCTGATGGAGTGAAATGAGCGCACAGTGCCGGATCCGTCATGGTGCTCATGACAGCCGTTCCAGTGCTTGCTGCGCCGCGGCCTGTTCGGCCTTGCGGCGGCTGGAGCCGATCCCGACCAGGGGGCCATCCAGCCCATCCACTTCGCACTGGACGGTGAACTCCTGGTTGTGGGCCTCGCCCTTGACGTTGGTCACCGTGTAGGTCGGCAGGGATTTGCGGCTGCCCTGAAGGATCTCTTGCAGACGGGTCTTGGGATCCTTCTGTTCGATCCCGGGCTTGATCTCGCCAAGGCGGCTGGCATACCAGCCGAGCAGGAGGCTGCGCACCCGCTCCAGATCCGTGTCCAGATAGATGGCGCCGATCACCGCCTCGACGGTGTCGGCCAGGATGGACTCGCGGCGAAAACCGCCGCTTTTCAGCTCCCCCGGCCCCAGGATCAGGTGATCCCCGAGGTCGAATTCCCGGCCCAGCTCGGCCAGCGTCTTCTCGCGCACCAGGGTGGCGCGCATACGGCTGAGATCCCCTTCCGCCGCCTGCGGGAAGCGGTGGAAGAGGTCATCGGCAATCACCAGACTCAGGATGGAGTCCCCCAGAAATTCCAGGCGCTCGTTGTGACGGGACCCTGCGCTGCGATGAGTCAGAGCCCGGGTCAGCAGCTCAGGATCCTGAAAGACATGCCCGAGACGGGACTGCAGTCTGTTCATCTTGATATTCATTTACTTGATTCCGCCAATGCGGTTGAAGCGCACACCGGTCGGCACCCAGCTCGGCAAGCTGGACCCTTCCTCGCGCTCGAATTCGAAACTGATCCAGATGGCGACCGCCTTGCCCACCAGGTTCTGCTCGGGCACGAAACCCCAGAAACGGCTGTCGGTGCTGTTGTCGCGGTTGTCACCCATCACGAAATAGTGGCCTTCCGGCACCACCCACTCGTCGGGGTAGGTGCCGGGCTGGCGATAGTAGCGGTCCACCAGGTCCGGCATCAGCGGGTTGCGCAAGGTCTCGTGGGAGACATCACCCAGCTGTTCGGTGTAGCGATCCAGCGGGATCCCCATCTGGCTGAACTCGCCGCGCTGCTCGAACTTGACGTCCAGCTTCTGGAAGCCGGGGCACGTTTTCCCTTCCTGCTCATCGCACTTGGGCCGGATCATCAGCTCCTTGTTGCGATAGATGACCCGATCGCCGGGCATGCCGACCACCCGCTTGATGTAGTCCACCCGGGTATCCAGCGGATACTTGAAGACCACCACATCACCGCGCTTCGGCTCGCCGGTCTCGAGGAACTTGGTGTTGGTCACCGGGTCCTTGAGGCCGTAGGCAAACTTCTCCACCAGGATGAAGTCGCCCACCAGCAGGGTCGGCATCATGGAGCCGGACGGGATCTGGAACGGCTCGAAGATGAAGGAGCGCAGGATCAGCACCAGCGCGATCACCGGGAAAACCCCGCCGGTCTGTTCGATCCAGACCGGCATGGGGGCCACCTTGGCCAGTGTCTTCTCGTCCACATCCGGACCGGCATTGGCACGGGCGGCGGCAATCTTGGCCGCCCGCTGCTTGGCCCAGACCAGCTTGTCGAGCGTCCAGATGATGCCGGTCAGCAGGGTGACGACGACGAGGATCAGGGAAAAGGTGCTTGCCATCGATTAATCCTTTCCGACGTGGAGAATGGCGAGGAAGGCCTCTTGTGGCACGTCCACACGGCCCAGGGACTTCATCCGCTTCTTGCCTTCTTTCTGCTTGTTCAACAGCTTCTTCTTCCGGCTCACGTCACCACCGTAGCACTTGGCGGTGACGTCTTTACGCAATGCCTTGACGGTGCTGCGGGCGATGATCTGGTTGCCGATGGCGGCCTGAATGGCGATGTCGAACATCTGGCGCGGGATCAGCTCACGCATCTTCTCCACCACCTGGCGACCGCGATACTGGGCGTTCTCCTTGTGGGTGATGATGGCCAGGGCGTCGACCCGCTCGCCGTTGATCATGATGTCCAGACGGACCATGTCGGAGGTTTCGAAGCGCTTGAAGCCGTAGTCCAGGGAGGCGTAGCCGCGACTGGTGGACTTCAGACGGTCGAAGAAGTCGAGCACCACTTCCGCCATCGGGATCTCGTAGGTCAGCGCCACCTGCTTGCCGTGGTAGACCATGTTGGTCTGTACGCCGCGCTTCTCGATGCAGAGGGTGATGACGTTGCCCATGTACTCCTGCGGCAGCAGGATGTGACACTCGGCGATGGGCTCGCGCATCTCCTTGATGTTGTTGATGGCGGGCATCTGGGCCGGGCTGTCGATGTGGATGGTGGAGCCATCGTTCAGCTCGATCTCGTAGACCACGGTCGGCGCAGTGGTGATGAGATCCAGATCGTATTCACGCTCCAGACGCTCCTGGATGATCTCCATGTGCAGCATCCCAAGGAAGCCGCAACGGAAGCCGAAGCCCAGTGCCGTGGAACTCTCCGGTTCGTAGAACAGGGAGGCGTCGTTGAGGGAGAGCTTCTCCAGCGCATCGCGGAAGGACTCGTAGTCATCGCTGGAGATGGGGAACAGGCCCGCATAGACCTGGGGCTTCACCTTCTTGAAGCCGGCCAGCGCCTTCTCGGCACCGTGCTTGGCCAGGGTCAGGGTATCCCCCACCGGCGCACCGTGGATATCCTTGATGCCGCAGACGACCCAACCTACCTCGCCACAACCCAGGCCGTCGGTGTCCACCTGCTTCGGCGTGAAGATACCGATGCGATCCACGCCCCATACCTGACCGGTGCTCATCACCTTGATCTTGTCGTTCTTCTTCAGGGAACCGTTCTTGATCCGCACGAGCGACACGACCCCGAGGTAGGAGTCGAACCAGGAGTCGATGATCAGCGCCTGCAGCGGCGCCTCCGGATCCCCTTCCGGGGACGGGATCTTGGCGACGATCTCTTCCAGCACCAGATCGACACCGAGGCCGGTCTTGGCGGAGCAGCGCACCGCGTCCACCGCGTCGATGCCGACGATGTCCTCGATCTCCTCGGCAACCCGCTCGGGCTCTGCGGCCGGCAGGTCAATCTTGTTCAGCACCGGCACCACTTCCAGATCCATTTCCATGGCGGTGTAGCAGTTGGCCAGAGTCTGTGCCTCAACCCCCTGACCGGCATCCACCACCAGCAGTGCCCCTTCACAGGCAGCCAGGGAGCGAGAAACCTCGTAGGAGAAATCCACGTGGCCCGGGGTGTCGATAAAGTTCAGCTGATAGGTGTTACCGTCTTGTGCCTGGTAGTTCAGGGTCACACTCTGTGCCTTGATGGTAATGCCGCGCTCGCGCTCCAGATCCATGGAGTCCAGCACCTGGGCCTGCATCTCGCGATCGGACAGGCCGCCGCAAGTCTGGATCAGACGGTCCGACAGGGTCGACTTACCGTGGTCGATGTGCGCAATAATCGAAAAGTTACGAATGTGTTTCATCGAGCAAGAATCACTCAAAATTAAGTTAGGGTCGGATATGAGGGCAGGATTTTACTGGATAACCCGGTCGACGGCCAATCTTTAGTCGGCGGGCCCCACAAATAGCGCCTTGTCTGGCGGGCGTTGGGCACCTGGATGCCCTCCGCCAGACCCGGCCCCTCAAGAGAGATGACGGGTATTGAGCACCACCCCGAGCATGCGGGGACCGTATTCCCCCTGCTCGAGCCGGTCAGAAAAGTAACGAACCAGTAAAAATCCGATGGCGCCGCCCAGCAGACAGCAGAGGATGGTCACCCCCTCTCCCGCCGACAAGAGCGGCACCAGCCAGAGCTGGCCGAGCAGGGCGCCCAGCAGCAGACAGAAGAGCGGCAGCACGTACACCAGGGCCGCACCGCGCAGGATGCTGGCCTGAGGGATGCCCAGGCGGATCTGCTGGCCCACCGCCACATCGCCGGTGAGGGCGACCCGCAGCCGCTGCGCCTTCATGGGAAAGGCCTTGGCGACGGTGCCGGTCCCGCAGCTGGATTGTTGGTGGCAACCGCTGCAGGCGGATCGCCGCTCGCACTCCACCCAGGCGTGATTGCCGTCGATGGCCACTACTGTGGCCAGCTCTTCACTCATGTTACTCACCTGATGACTCCTCACAGGGGGCGGTGGATGCACCGGATCTCAGCACGGAGGCACCCTCAGGGCAAGTCTCACGGCAAAGACTCACTGCACCGCCTCGTTGCGGGCCAGTGGCTGCACGGCCTCAGCGATGCGCTTGGCGGTTTCGGCGGGCACCTCGCCCACCACGGTGATCTCTACCCCGACCTCGTTGACGAAGCTCACCAGCGAGGTGGCCCCCTGGCGAATCAACTGCTGGCGCACCGCCTGCTTGGGATCGACCCGGGAAACGTAGACGGAGAGATCCACCAGCCCGTCGGAGAGCATCATGTAATCCACCGGCAGACTGGTGCTGACCAGCTGATGCCGATCCTGAGAGAGCACCTTGAAGCCATCGGGCAACCAGGTCAGGTGCCAGTTGAGGGTCTGCTGGGGAGCGGGATAGGCATCTTCCAGCGCCAGCGCATCCGGCAGCTTGCTGCGTGCCAGGGTGACCAGCCAGGGGGCCGGCGCAGATTGCCTGTCCAGATCCACCCCCAGCACCTGTTCCACCAGATTGCCCTCTCGATCCACCATGTCCACCCGCAGCAGCAGATGGCTCTGTTCGTCAATCCAGAGCACGAAGCCGTACTTGTCCGCCTCCTTGGGCACCAGCCGCACCACTTGTGCCACCAGGCCGGCCACCCGGCTGCGGCCCGCCAGCACGGGGTCATAGCTCTCCATCACCCGGGGCAGCGGCATCCTCACCAGGCTCGACCAGACCCCGGGGAAACGCGCCCCCTTGAGGGTGTAGGGTTCATGGGTGTTTTCGAAGAAGGTGTATTCGTTCTGGCGTTGCAGGAACTCCACCGCCTTGCCGTCGAGATAGCTCAGGTGAGCCACCTCCTTGCCATCGATGATCCCGTGGCTGAAACGGATAGGCTCGAGGCGCCCCTGGCGGGCCTTGACCATGGACAATTCGAAGTTTTGTTGCGAAACGGCACTCTGCATCTGCTGCAACAAGGCCTCGGCCGACAGATCGTCGGCCGAGGCCTTGGCACAAATCAACAGGAGAGAGGCCAGCAGGATACGGCTGGACTGGCGCACGATCTGATCCCTAAAAATGCGTTATTCCTGAATCTGCTTGTCTTGCAGCAGACGCTGTTGCAGTTGATGGTCGCGCAGGAAGGCATTGATGCGCTCGCGCTGCTCCTGCATCTGCTGCTCGCTCAGACCTTGCTGACGCACACCGGTCCGGCTGCCATCCTGGGGATAGTGCACGCTCACCGGCGCAGCACTGCCACCCACGGGTATGGTATTGAGCACCGGGCTGCTCGGCACACCATCCTTGCCCTGGTACTGCTGCACGCCGAAGATGACGGCGGCAGCCACGGAGGCGGCAATGGCATACTGCCCCACTTGCTGGCCAAAGCGGCGAACGAAGGGGATCACCTTGCCGGCGGGCTGCACCTGGGGCGCAGCAGGCTGTGCCGGCTTGGGCGCCAGTATGGCGGGTTCATCCTCCAGCGCCAGCATGATGCTGTCGCTGAGATCCAGTTGCAGATTGACCGGCAGGTCACCCCGCATGGCATCACCGATCAGATGGTAACGCGACCAGGTATCCTGCAGAGCGGGATCCGTTCCCAGCTCGTTCAGTACCTCGATTTCGCTGAGGTCGCCATCCATCAGGGCTGAAAGTTGCTCTTTATTTGCCATAAGTTTGCCTGTCTTTCCCCAGTTAATGCTCGATCAGAGGTTGCAGCTTTTTATCGATTGCTTCCCTCGCCCGGAAGATGCGGGATCTCACCGTACCCACCGGACAATCCATGATCTCCGCAATCTCCTCGTAGCTCAGCCCTTCCATTTCACGAAGGGTGATCGCCGTTCTCAAATCTTCTGGCAAGGCTTCTATGGCGGTAAACACAGTACGCTTGATCTCGTCGGTCAGCGCCAGGTTTTCCGGGGTGGCCACCTCTTGCAGGGCTTCACCACCACCATAATATTCAGCCTCGTCCGCTTCGACATCACTGCTGGGCGGTCTGCGCCCCTGTGACGTCAGGTAGTTTTTGGCCGTGTTGACGGCGATCCGGTACAACCAGGTGTAAAACGCGCTCTCACCACGGAATGTCGGCAACGCACGGTAGGCCTTGATGAATGCCTCCTGCGCCACATCCGGTACATCGCCCGGATTGTTGACATACCTGGCCACCAGGTTGACCACCTTGTGCTGGTACTTGCGTACCAACAGGTTGAATGCATTTTTATCGCCACGCTGGACCCGTTCAACCAGCTGTTCGTCCAGTAGATTCTGGTCGCTCATCAGAGCCGTAAAACCCCCATCAGGTTATCGTTTTTCTTTTCCGGCCCCTTCTAAGCGCACAAGTTCAGACAGGAGGAATCAGGGAAAGTTCGCTTGCATTGAAAAAAATGTGATGCGGGCTGCATCACAACCCCCCTTGGGCTACCATGGGGCCAGTTCTTAATCCAGGCCAATGATACTTATGAAAGCAAGTGTTGAATACCTTTGCGACGTACTCATCATTGGCAGCGGTGCCGCCGGTCTGTCCCTCGCGTTGCGATTGGCAGACCAGGCCAAAGTCCTGGTTCTGAGCAAGGGGCCCATCAGTGAGGGGGCCACTCTCTATGCGCAAGGAGGCATCGCTGCCGTGTTCGACGAGACCGACAGCATCGAATCCCACGTGAGCGACACGCTCAACGCCGGCGCCGGGTTGTGCGACCCGGCAGTGGTGGAGTTCACCGCCCGCAACGCCCGCGACTCCATCCAGTGGCTCATTCAGCAGGGAGTCCCCTTCGATCAGGAAGAGGATGCCGAGGGGGAATCCCACTATCACCTGACCCGGGAAGGGGGCCACAGCCATCGCCGCATCTTCCACGCGGCCGACGCCACCGGCAAGGCGGTGCAGCTCACCCTGATCGACCAGGTGCGCGCCCACCCCAACATCCAGCTGATGGAGCGCTTCAACGCGGTCGATCTCATCACCACCCGCAAGCTGGGTCTGCCGGGCAACAAGGTACTGGGAGCCTATGTCTGGAATCGCAACGCCGAGCAGGTCGAGGTGATCCGCGCCCGCTTCGTGGCGCTGGCCACCGGCGGGGCCTCCAAGGTATACCAGTACACCTCCAACCCCGATGTAAGCTCTGGCGACGGCATCGCCATGGCATGGCGCGCCGGCTGCCGGGTGGCGAACCTGGAGTTCAACCAGTTCCACCCCACCAGCCTGTTCCACCCGGACGACCCCAACTTCCTGCTGACCGAGGCCCTGCGCGGCGAAGGGGCCTACCTGCGCCGTCCCGACGGCAGCCGCTTCATGCCGGAGTTTGACGAGCGGGCCGAGCTGGCCCCGCGGGACATCGTCGCCCGCGCCATCGACCACGAGATGAAGCGCCTCGGGGCGGATTGCATGTATCTGGACATCAGCCACAAGCCGGCGGATTTCATCATCAAGCACTTCCCGACCATTTATGAGCGCTGCCTCGCGGTCGGTATCGACATCACCAGGGAGGCGATGCCCATCGTCCCGGCGGCCCACTACACCTGTGGCGGCGTGATGATCGACAACAACGGCCAGACCGACATCCCCGGCCTCTATGCCATCGGCGAGGTGACCTATACCGGGTTGCACGGCGCCAATCGCATGGCCTCCAACTCCCTGCTCGAATGCGTGGTCTATGCCCATCAGGCGGGAGCCGACATCCTGGCCAAGCTGCCCACCAGCGTGGCGCCCCCCAGCCTGCCGGCCTGGGACGAGAGCCAGGTGGATGACTCGGACGAGCAGGTGGTGATCCAGCACAACTGGCACGAACTGCGGCTGATGATGTGGGACTACGTGGGCATAGTGCGCACCAACAAGCGCCTGGCCCGGGCCAAGCGTCGCATCGATCTGCTCAAGCAGGAGGTGCAGGAGTACTACGCCAACTTCCGGGTCTCCAACAACCTGCTGGAGCTGCGCAACCTGTTGCAGGTGGCCGAGCTCATCGTCAACTGCGCCCTGGAGCGCAAGGAGTCTCGCGGTCTGCACTACAACCTGGATTATCCGGACATGCAGCCAGACTCCAAGCCGACCGTGCTGACCCCGGATCGGGAATGACGCCGGATCAGGAATAAGGCCGTTGCGTTCGATTCGGGCGTATGCCCTCCCCCAGATGACCCCGCCCAGGCGGGGTCATCTGCTATGAGCGGCAGATGTGGCAGGTAGAGAGAGACGCCCCTAGCGGACAGCGAGGTGGATGGCGCGGGCCAGGGTGCGGTAGTGTGCAGGGGCCAGGGCATCGGAGAAGAGCCAGAGCTGCCCCTCGGAGCCCTCCACCGTCTTCAGCCGCAACCAGAGCACCCCGGGCAGGATGCGGCTGCGGGGATCCAGCCGATGGCGCCCCCCTTGCCACTCGAGCCACTCCCCATCCCAGACGAGCACGCCGCTCGCCGCCGGATGGCGGCGCAACGCGCGCCACAGACTCAGCCCCCAGACAGGGAGGAACAGCCCCCATTGCCAGCCCTGGATCAGGCTGGCGACGGGCAAGAGCAGCAACAGAAACAGGATGCACAGCAGCAGACGCTGCTGGCGGGAGGCGATCACGGGCATCACTGCCCGCTGGGGAGACGCGAGGCTGGCCATGAGGGGTGGCGGTCGCGAGTCGGGCTCAGCGCAGGCTGTCGTGGCGGGCCTGGTTGCGCTCGAGGATCAGGGGGATCATGGCGGCAAAAGCGGGATCCTCGGGCACGCCGTGACCCATGCACCAGCGGAACAGCTCGGGATCCTCGCACTCCAGCAGGCGGATGAAGGTGCGCTGTTCGGCCTCGCCGAGGCCATCGAACTCGTGCTCAAAGAAGGGCATAAAGATCACATCCAGCTCGAGCATGCCGCGACGGCAGGCCCACTTCAGGCGGGACTTCTCACTTGGGTTCAACATGGAACTCTCCTTACAAAGACCGGGGAATGGTAGCAGCAGGATTTTCCGGCTGACAAACATTCCTTACGTCTTTACCATGCAGGTCACATACTTTCTGTCTCTGGAATCCCATCGTGAGCCTGCCGACCCCTCTTCTTCCTGCCGAGCCGACCCTGTTTTCCCTGACCAATCTGGCCATCACCCGCCTCGGCGGCCCGGATCGCGCCAAGTATCTGCAAGGTCAGGTCACCTGCGACGTCAACGCCCTTCAACCGGGCCAGAGCACCCTCGGCGGCCACTGCGATCCCAAGGGCAAGCTGTGGAGCGATTTTCGCCTGCTCTGCCTGGAAGACAGCCTGCTGATGCTGACCAAGCCCTCGGTGCTGGCCCGCCAGCTGCCGGAGCTCAAGAAGTTTGCGATCTTTGCCAAGGTCGAGATCGGCGAGTTTCAGGGCAGCCTGACCGGACTGGCCGGTCAGGGGACGGACGACTGGATGGCACAGCACTTCGCGCTGACCGGCACCGGTCTGGTGGAGGGCGGCATGGCAGTCAGGGTGGAGGCGGACCGCTGGCTGCTGGCGAGCACATCCCCGCTGGCCCTGAACCTGCCGGTGGGCGACGAAGGACTCTGGTGGGGGCTGGAAATCAAAGCCGGTCTCCCCCATCTGGAAGCTGTCCATCAGGGGGAATACATCCCCCAGATGCTGAACCTGCAAGCTCTTGATGGCATCAGCTTCAACAAGGGCTGCTACATGGGGCAGGAGACGGTGGCGCGCGCCAAGTATCGCGGCGCCAACAACCGCGCCCTCTTCGTGCTGAGCGGCACTGCCGCAACGCAGGTGGCCAGCGGTGACACCCTGGAGATCCAGCTCGGTGACAACTGGCGCCGCAGCGGTCTGGTGCTCAACGCCTGGCAGCAGCAGGGTCAGGTGTGGCTCACCGCCGTGCTGCCCAAGGACACCGAGGCCGACGCCCGCTTCCGCCTCAAGCTGGAAGAGGGCTCCAGCCTCGGTCTGCAACCCCTGCCCTACGCGTTGATCGACTGAATCCCCCCTAGCGAGGCACCCGCGCCAGCAGTGCCTCCTGCAACCAGCGCCCCGCCTGCCCGAGCGGGCGGGCGCGATACCACTGCAACTCCAGCGCCAGTTCCGCCTCGGCGATGAAGTCCGGCTTGAGCACCACCAGCTCCCCCCGCGCCAGGGGCCGGTGCAGCAGAAACTCGGGCACCGCCGCCCATCCCAGCCCCAGTTTCACCAGCTCCAGGATCCCGAGATCCCCCTCCACCCACCACACTTGCGCCGAGAGGCGGAAGCGATGGCGCTCCGTCCCCTCCCGCCGTCCGGTCACCATCAACTGGCGAGCCCCTTGCAGGTCACTCTCCTTCAACGGCGTCTTGTGGGCCAGGGGGTGATCCGGAGAGACCACCAGGGGCATGGTGACCGTCCCCAGGGAGCGGGAGACCAGCTCCCGCTCGGGGTGCGCCTTCTGGTAGCTGATGCCGAGCTGGGCACGGCCGCTCTTGAGCAGCTCGGTCACGTCTTCCATCAGCGGGAACAACAGCTCCAGCTCCACCGCCGGGTAGCGGCTGGCGAACTCCTCCAGCAGGGAGCCAAGCCAGGGCAGGTGGGAGTCATCGTCGATGGCCAGGGTGAGGCGCGACTCGACGCCGTTGGCCAGCTCGCCGGCGATGGCCTGCAGTCGCTCGCTCTGGGCCAGCAGCACCCCCGCCTCCTGACAGATGCGGGCACCCGCCTCGGTCAGCACGGGATAGCGGCCGCTGCGATCGAACAGCGCAAGGCCGAGATCGATCTCCAGGTTGGCGATGGCGGCACTCACCACCGACTGGGCCTTGCCCAGCCTGCGCGCCGCCGCCGAGAACGACCCGGTCTCGGCCGTCGCCAGCAATGCCTTGAAGTGTTCCAGTGAAGGGGTCATGAGCCTGCTCCGCCGTGCTGTTGTGTCGTCACATCTATCTATTTTAGCGATAGATACCAACGTGAATCTATCCGCTTTTGGCGATACATTGCCGCCATTCCCTGACCAAAGAGAGAGACAGACCATGCGTACGACCCGTGACCGCCTGCGCCACGCCATCGGCTTCGAATTGATTGGCCTGCTGATCGCCGCCCCGCTGGCCAGCTGGGTGACCGGCGTCGGGCTCAACCACATGGGCCCCCTGGCCCTGTTCTTCTCGGTGGTCGCCACCGTCTGGAACTATGTCTACAACATCGGGGTGGACAAGCTGCTGCTGCGCTATCAGGGCCACACCCACAAGGCGCTGTGGCAGCGGGTGCTGCACACCCTGGGGTTCGAGGGGGGCCTGCTGATCGTGGCCCTGCCGGTGATGTCCTGGTGGCTCGACATCGGCCTGCTGGAGGCGCTGGTGCTGGATATGGGCTTCGTGCTCTTCTACCTGGTCTATGCCTTCGTCTACAACTGGAGCTACGACAAGGTGTTCCCCATTCCCATGGGACAGGTGCAGAAGGCGCTGGGATAAGCGATTCGAGGGGTAAGGGCGAGGCACCATCATGCGATGGCATGATGGTGCTGAAGAGGGCCTCGCGGGGTCAGGCCTGGGCCTTGACCTCTTCCGGCGGGGCATCGTCCTGCCTGGTTTCCTGGCGCATCATGGCTTCGAGGTCGCTCTGGTACTGGTTCAGCATGCGCTGGGCCGCCACCATGTCCCCCTTGTGCAGGCGCTCGAACAGATGATGCTGCACCACGCCGTTGAGGTACTCCACCGTGATGGGTTGCTCCAACGCCGACAACAGCTCCTCTTTTTCCAGCTCCGCATTGATCTCGTCGACACTGGTACGCAGCAGACCGGCCAGTTGCACCAGCATGCGGCGCTCCCCTTCACGCAACAGGCTCAACATGCGGTTTCTCTGCTGCTCATTCTGTTGGGTCATACATTTCCTTACGTAGAATTGGAACAAGCCCGCTCATTCTGCCCTGTCCTTTTCACAGCGTCCATCTCGGGCGCATGACTTATTCCGGGTGCGGGGGGCCGGGTGCTATTTGCCCCCCGGCCCGGTATAGTAACGGCTGATCCAGGGGGCCCGTGCGCCCCGTTGCCGAGACCGTCCATCCCTATGACCGACGCCATTCTGGTGCTCTGCACCTGCCCCGACGAGACCAGTGCAGACCGCCTCTGCGAGCAGCTGCTCGACCAGCGCCTCGCCGCCTGCATCAACCAGCTGCCCGGGGTTACCTCCGTCTATCGCTGGCAGGGCAAGACGGAACGAACCCGGGAGATCCAGCTCGTCATCAAGAGTCGGGCCGCTCTGTTCGAACCCCT
Organism: Aeromonas sp. R6-1; assembly: GCF_040908165.1. Taxonomy (NCBI): domain Bacteria; kingdom Pseudomonadati; phylum Pseudomonadota; class Gammaproteobacteria; order Aeromonadales; family Aeromonadaceae; genus Aeromonas; species Aeromonas sp. R6-1. The sequence continues at coordinate 277,018 of NZ_JBFODF010000055.1, read as the reverse complement.
GCGCCAGTGCATTCTCGCCCACCATCCCTACGAGGTACCGGAGATCCTGGCGCTCCCCGCAAGCCAGGGCCACCCTGCCTATCTCGACTGGTTGACACAGGAGACCTCATGACCGCCTCTCACCCCCTCTCCTTCCTGCTGATGCTGCTGGGCCTGCTCTGCGTCCTGACGACGGCCCCCGCCCGGGCCAGCAGCCAGGATCTGCTCGGCAGCCTCGGCATCGAGACCCAGCCCAGATTCCTCAAGGTGGATCAGGCCTTCGCCCTCGAGAGCGAACAACAGGGTGATCGGCTGCTGCTCCGGATACGCATCGCCGACGGCTACTACCTCTATCGCCACAGCATCCGTGTGAAGGGAGAGAACCTCGCCTTCGACGAGCCCGTCCTGCCCCCCGGCACCGAGCACGAGGATGACTTCTTCGGCAAGAGCCAGGTCTATTACCAGGAGGTGCAGATCCCCGTGGCGCTGACCCGGGTCGGGGACGCGGCCAGCCTCACCCTGAGTTACCAGGGCTGCACCGAGGGACTCTGCTACCCACCCACCGACAAGCGGATCGCCGTCGAGCCCCTCGCCGCCCCCGCCCGGGCGGAAGCGGCGGCCCCCCTTCAGGGCACCGACGTGCCGGGCAGCCAGCAGGACAGGCTGGCGGCCGCCCTCGGCAGCCAGGGGTTCTGGATCAGCGTCGCCGCCTTCTTCGCCCTGGGTCTCGGCCTCGCCTTCACCCCCTGCGTCTTCCCCATGTATCCCATCCTGACCGGGATCATCGCCGGGGCCGGGCATCGCCTCTCCACCCGTCGCGCCTTCCTGCTCTCCTTTGTCTATGTGCAGGGGATGGCGGTCACCTATACCCTGCTCGGGCTCGTCGTCGCCTCGGCGGGCCTGCAATTCCAGGCGGCCCTTCAACACCCCTATGTGCTCATCGGCCTCTCGGTGATGTTCGTGCTGCTCGCCCTCTCCATGTTCGGGCTCTACACCCTGCAACTGCCGAGCAGCCTGCAAACCCGTCTCTCGGGCTTCTCCAACCGCCAGCAGGGCGGATCCGTGGCCGGCGTCGCCATCATGGGCATGATCTCGGGACTGGTCTGCTCCCCCTGCACCACGGCGCCGCTCTCCGGGGCCCTCATCTACGTGGCCCAGAGTGGCGACCTCTGGCTCGGCGGTGCGGCCCTCTATGCCCTCTCCCTGGGCATGGGGCTGCCGCTGCTCTTGCTCGGCACCTCTGGCGGCAAGCTGCTGCCCAGGGCCGGCGCCTGGATGGATGTGATCAAGCAACTCTTCGGCTTTGCGCTGCTGGCGGTACCCATCCTGCTGCTCTCAAGGCTCCTGAGCGACCAGATGTCCACCCTGCTCTGGCTCGGCTGGGGACTGGTGCTGTGCGGTTATCTCTATCACCACAACCAGCATCGCGCCCATTCGGTGGGCAAGAGCCTCGGCGGCTTCGTCCTGCTGCTGGGGATGATGGGCCTTGTGGTGGTGGGCAAGGATCTGCTGCTGCCACCCGAGGGGGCCAATGCCGCCGCCCAGACCCAGGCCCCCCGATTCATCCGCATCAAGACCCTGGACGATCTCAAGGTGCAGCTCGCCGCCGCCCGCGGCAAGCCGGTACTGCTGGATCTCTACGCCGACTGGTGCGTGGCCTGCAAGGAGTTCGAGCACAAGACCTTCAGCGACCCCGATGTGCAGGCGCGCTTCGGCGAGATGGTGCTGCTGCAGGCGGACGTCACCGCCAACGACGACGCCGACGTGGATCTGCTCAACGGCCTCAACGTGCTGGGATTGCCGACCCTCATCTTCTTCGATCGCGATGGCAACGAGGTGAACGGCCAGCGGGTGACCGGCTTCATGGGGCCTGTCGAATTTCTCGGCCAGCTGGACAAGCTGCGCTAGATGGAGCTTCGGCGACTGTCAGCGTTTCACCCAGAGCACAGGGGCTGGCTGGAGGAAGTTGTCATGGCAGCCCCAGCCTACAGCTGGCTGACCGAAAGCAAGGGGCCTGCCCCTGCGGATGCCGAAGAGATACTCAAGGTCTGTCCACCGGGGATGGGGCAAGAGGACAAGTTTGTGCTGGCCGTGCTGGAGGGGGAAGAATTGCTTGGCTGCGTCGATCTCATCCGTGGCTATCCCACACCGGATACCGCCTATCTCGGTCTGCTGCTGTTGAAGGAGTGCAGGCAAGGCCGTGGCATCGGCAGCCAAGTCGTCCTACGGCTCATGGAGATGGCGGCAAACTGGGGTTGCACCAACATGCGGCTCGGGGTCATAGAAACCAACCTGCCAGCCCTGCATTTTTGGACCAAGCACGGCTTCCAGCAAGTAGATCGCAAACAGATCGCCGGGTTCAGCGGCGATACCCTGGTCATGACCTGCATCGTTCGCCGTCCCCTTCCCTCGGACCTGCCATAGACTGCTGATTTTTCTGGCAATCCCTTGTATATGACCGACGCCGTGGCAGAATTTGCCCTTTCCCGTCTCGTTCGTCCGGAGTTTTGATGAAAAAGTGGTTCATCCCCCTGCTGGCCCTCTGGCTTTATGGCTGCAACGCAGGTCCCGGTGAAGAGACCATCCAGAGCCAGGTCACCGCCAGGTTGCAGGCGGGCACAGATGCTGACCTGTTCGACATCCGCGACTTCGCCGTGCTCGGCAAGGAGGAGCGGATGGAGGGGGTCTATCTGGTCAAGGTGAGCTACCAGCTCCACTTCAAGCAGGGACTGGATCAGTTGCAGGTGCTGCACGACGAGGATCTCGTCTATGACAGGGTCGGCCCCTTCCAGCAGGAGATGGGGCTGATGGAGCTCGAGCGCAAATATGGCGACTTTGAGGCAGGCCAGGCCCTGGCGCAGGAGACCCAGGTCTGGATGATGAAGACGGAGCAGGGCTGGCGCCTGGCCGAGCCAGACGCGACGCAGCAGGGATAATCCCGGGCCCCCCCTCCCCCTAGAGCAGATCCTTCAGCCGATACCAGAGCATCCCTAGCGCCAGCAACGGAGAGCGCAGCGCCGGGCCACCCGGGAAGGTCATGTGAGGGACGCGGCTGAAGAGATCGAAGCCCCGGCTCTCCCCCTTGATCGCCTCCGCCACCAGCTTGCCCGCCATGTGGGTGGCATTGAGGCCATGGCCCGAATAGGCCTGGGCATAGAAGACGTTGGGATGCTGCTCGAGGCGGCCTATCTGGGGCAGCCGGTTGGCGCCTATGCCTATCATGCCCCCCCACTGGAACTCGATGGCGGTACCCGCGAGCTCGGGGAAAACCCGCAGCAGCTTGGGCTGCATGAAGGCCTTGATATCGCGGGGGTCACGGCCCGAGTAGTTGCAGGCCCCGCCGAACAGCAGGCGACCGTCCGCCGACAGCCGATAGTAGTCGAGCGCCACATTCTGATCGCACACCGCCATGTTCTGTGGCAGCAAGCGCTGGCGCAGGCGCTTCTCCAGTACCTGGGTGGCGAGAATGTAGGAACCCGCCGGCAGCACCTTGCCCCCGAGATCGGGCTGGAGGTCGCCCAGATAAGCGTTGCAGCCGATCACCAGGTAGTCCGCGCTGACCCGGCCGTGGGCCGTGGTCACCTCGACCCGCTCGCCGTAATCGATGTGGGTCACCCTTGAGTGTTCGAACAGGGAGACCCCGAGACTGGCTGCCGCACGCGCTTCGCCGAGGGCCAGGTTGAGAGGATGCAGGTGACCGGAGCCCATGTCGATCATCCCGCCGATATAGCGATCCGACCCGACCACGGTGTGCATCTCCTCCCGTGCCACCATTTTCAGTGCGTGCCGGTAACCCAGGCTAGCCAGGTGCTCGGCATCCTCCTCGAACCCCCTCAGGTGGCGCGCCTTGGTGGCGAGATCGCAATAGCCCCAGGTGAGATCGCACTCGATATTGAAACGCTCGACCCGCTCGCGCACCAGCTGCACCGCTTCGATCCCCATGAGATCCAGCTCCCGCACGCCCGCTTCGCCAATCCAGCGGGCAAACTGGCTGGTATCGTGGCCGATGCCGCGGATCAGCTGGCCGCCGTTGCGCCCCGACGCTCCCCAGCCAATGCGGTTCGCCTCCAGCAGCACCACCTTGTAGCCGGCATCGGCCAGGTTGATGGCGGTGTTGAGGCCGGTGAAACCGCCACCGATGACGCAGACGTCCGCATCCAGCTCACCACTGAGCTCGGGCCACTGCCGATGGTCGTTGCGAGTGGCCGCGTAATAGGAGGCCGTGTGTTCCTGATGTCCCTGTCTTCCTGTCTGCATGCTCAGCATCCTGCCTGGTTGCATTCGTTTACTAAATTAAACGGGTGTCATCGATAATACTCAGCCCCCCATCCCCAATCCAGCCCGTCAGGATCACAGAAATGCAAAAGGCGCCCCGAAGGGCGCCTTTTCATGCAATCAAGGTGCTGCGAATTACAGTACGTCGATGGCGTTCAGGTCGGAGAAGGCCTTCTCCAGACGCGCGATCATGGAAGTCTGACCGGCACGCAGCCATACGCGCGGATCGTAGAACTTCTTGTTCGGCTTGTCGGCACCTTCCGGGTTGCCCAGCTGGCCTTGCAGGTAGGCTTCGTTGGACTTGTAGAAGTTCAGCACGCCTTCCCAGGTCGCCCACTGGGTGTCGGTGTCGATGTTCATCTTCACCACGCCGTAGGAGATGGATTCGCGGATCTCTTCCAGGGTAGAGCCGGAGCCACCGTGGAACACGAAGTCCAGGGACTTGGCAGGCAGACCGAACTTCTCGGAGACGTACTTCTGGGAGTTGTCCAGGATCTTCGGAGTCAGCTTGACGTTACCCGGCTTGTACACACCGTGCACGTTGCCGAAGGAGGCAGCGATGGTGAAGCGCGGGCTGATCTTGGACAGACGCTCGTAGGCGTAGGCCACGTCTTCCGGCTGGGTGTACAGGGAGGATTGGTCCAGGTGGCTGTTGTCCACGCCGTCTTCTTCACCGCCGGTGCAGCCCAGTTCCAGCTCCAGAGTCATGTTCATCTTGGCCATGCGGGTCAGGTACTCGCAGCAGATGTCGATGTTCTCTTCCAGAGACTCTTCGGACAGATCCAGCATGTGGGAGGAGAACAGCGGCTTGCCGGTTTCGGCAAAGTGCTTCTCGCCCGCGTCCAGCAGACCGTCGATCCACGGCAGCAGCTTCTTGGCGGCGTGGTCGGTGTGCAGGATCACCGGTACACCGTAGGCTTCGGCAACGGCGTGCACGTGCTTGGCACCGGAGATGGCACCCAGGATGGCAGCTTGCTGGCCTTCCAGCTTCAGACCCTTGCCGGCGGTGAACACGGCACCACCGTTGGAGAACTGTACGATAACCGGGGCTTTGACCTTGGCAGCAGCTTCCAGCACGGCGTTCACGGAGTCGGTACCGACGCAGTTGACGGCCGGCAGAGCGAAGCCGTTTTCCTTGGCGATGGCGAACACTTTCTGAACGTCATCACCAGTGATCACGCCGGGTTTTACGAAGTCGAAAATTTTCTTAGACATGTTTAATCGTCCTGTCTCGTATGCCGTTAATAAAAAGTGGGGGGTTCATCATGAACCGGCACAGCGGCCACATGATAAACGAAACGGGAGGCTTTTGCCCCCCGTCCCGGGTCAATTAGGCTTTGGCGCGCTCTTCGAGAATCGCGACAGCCGGCAGTACCTTGCCTTCTACGAACTCCAGGAAGGCGCCGCCGCCGGTGGAGATGTAGGAGACCTTGTCGGCGATGCCGAACTTGTCGATGGCAGCCAGGGTGTCACCACCGCCAGCAATGGAGAAGGCCGGGGAAGCGGCGATGGCTTCGGCGATCACCTTGGTGCCTTCAGCGAACTGGTCGAACTCGAACACACCGACCGGGCCGTTCCACAGGATGGTCTTGGCGTTCATGATGATGTCGGCCAGGGCCTTGGCGGAATCCGGACCGATGTCGAAGATCATGTCGCCGTCAGTCACGTCGGACACGGACTTGATGGTGGCCGGGGTGGATTCGGAGAATTCGCTACCCACAACCACGTCGGTGGTCACCGGAATGTTGGTCTCGGCAGCCAGTTTCTTGGCGGTGTCGATCAGGTCGTGCTCGCACAGGGACTTGCCGACGTTGTGACCGGCAGCAGCGATGAAGGTGTTGGCGATGCCACCACCGACCACCAGCTGGTCAGCGATCTTGGAGAGGGATTCCAGTACGGTCAGCTTGGTGGAGACCTTGGAGCCGCCCACGATGGCAACCATGGGGCGCTCGGGCTTGAGCATGGCTTTGCCCAGGGCTTCCAGTTCACCGGCCAGCAGGGGGCCTGCACAGGCAACCGGCGCGAACTGGGCCACACCGTAGGTGGAGCCTTCGGCACGGTGAGCAGTACCGAACGCATCCATTACAAAGACGTCACACAGGGCGGCGTATTTTTTGGCCAGCTCTTCGGTGTTCTTCTTCTCGCCTTTGTTGAAACGGCAGTTTTCCAGCACAACCAGCTCACCGGCGGCGACGTCTACGCCATCCAGGTAGTCTTTGGCCAGACGAACCGGGCAGGACAGTGCGTCTTTCAGATAGTTGACAACCGGAGCCAGGGAGAATTCTTCGTTGTATTCACCCTCGGTCGGACGACCCAGGTGGGAGGTGATCATCAGCTTGGCGCCCTTTTCCAGAGCCAGCTTGATGGTCGGCAGAGTCGCAACGATACGTGCATCGGAAGTGACCTTGCCGTCTTTTACCGGCACGTTCAGGTCAGCACGGATCAGAACGCGTTTGCCCGCCAGATCCAGGTCGGTCATCTTGATAACAGACATATTCAGTCCTCTATATATTTTCAGGTAATGTTAAAAAAACAGTAACCTTGCGCCCGGTGCAGACTTTCAGCCTGCGGCCATCATGGCCCGGGTGGTATCCAGCATGCGGTTGGCGAAGCCCCATTCGTTATCGCACCACATCAACATCTTGACGAGGTTGGCATCGCTGACCCGGGTCTGGGTACCATCAATGATGCAGGAGTGTGCATCATGATTAAAGTCTACGGAGACCAGTGGCTCTTCCGTGTAGTCCAGAATACCGTGTAATGTACCTCTGGATGCCCGTTGCAGGGCTTGATTTACGTCACTAACTGTCACTTTTTTACGAACAGTAATGCTCAGATCCATGGCGGTTACATTGATGGTGGGTACCCGCACCGCGATCGCCTCGAACTTGCCGGCGAAGTGGGGAAGGATACGTTCCAACCCCTTTGCCAGCTTGGTGTCCACCGGGATGATGGACTGGCTGGCTGCCCGGGTTCTGCGCAAGTCGCCGTGATAGGCATCGATGACTTGCTGATCGTGCATGGCCGAATGAATTGTCGTAATAGTACCACAATTTATCTCGAATTCTCGATGCAATGTTTCGATGACGGGGACCACGCAGTTGGTGGTGCAGGAGGCGTTGGAGACAATCCGCTCCCGCCCGGTCAGCACCAGGTGGTTGACCCCGTAGACGATGGTTGCATCCACGTCCGCGTCCGCCGGATGGGAGAAGAGCACCTTGCCCGCTCCCGCCCCCAGATGCAGCTCGGCATCGGCCCGGGAGCCGAACACCCCGGTGCAGTCCAGCACCACGTCCACTCCCAGCGCCCGCCAAGGCAGCCTGGACGGATCCTTCTCGGCAAACAGGGCGATGAGATCCTCCCCCACCTGCATGCTGTTGCCCGCCAGTTGTACCGGATAGCGGAAGCGGCCGTGACTGGTGTCGAAGCGGGTCAGGTGCACCATGGCCTCGGGGGCCGCCAGCTCGTTGATGGCCACTATCTTGATGGTCTTGTCGCGGCCGCTCTCGTAGAGGGCCCGCAGCACGTTGCGGCCGATGCGGCCATAGCCGTTGATGGCAATCTTGATCATGGAAACGTTGTGTCCTTAGCTGCGACAAAGGGATGGGAGGAAGGGGCGACTCACGAGAGCAGTGCCTCGCGAAAGACGCCGCGGGCCAGCAGTGCGGCACCGAATACCCCGGCGCTGTCCCCCAGGGCCGGCGCTATCATGGGGGTGGCGAAGCGGGGGTTGAACAGGAAGGGCAATACCGTTTCGCGCCCGGCGCGATAGAGGCTCTGCACATTGCCCACGCCGCCACCGATGACGATGACGTCCGGATCGAGAATATTGATCACGTTGGCGAGGGCCTGGCCGAACAACAGGTGCAACCTGTCCATGGTGAGCCTGGCGACATGATCATGGGCACTGGCCGCAGCAATCTGGGCGAGCGAGAGACGGCGTTTGGTCCTGGCCTCGTACCAGGCCTCCAGGGCCGGGCCGCTGATGAGGGTTTCGACGCAGCCGCGCTTGCCGCAGTAGCACTCTGGCCCCTCCGGCAACAGGACGTTGTGCCCCCACTCCCCGGCGATGCCGTGGTGACCGTTGAGGATCTGGCCGTTGATGACGATGCCGGCCCCGACTCCGGTGCCCATGATGATGCCGAACACCACGCGTGCAGAGGGGTGATGCTGGCGCACCGCCCCCAGATGGGTTTCCGCCAGGGCGAAACAGTTGGCGTCGTTGGCGATGAGCACGGGGACGCCCAGCCTGCGCTCAAGATCTTCCTTGAGCGGCTTGCCGTTGAACTCGGTGGTGTTGCTGTTTTTCAGCAGCCCGGTCTGGGGGTCCCGGGCCCCCGGCGTCCCCATGCCGATGAGTGCAGGACGCTGACCGAGTTTGGCGGCACACTCGTCCACCAGTTTGGCGATCTGGCCCAGCATGTGCTGGTAGCCGCCGTGCCGTTCAGTGGGAATGCGGTGGCGCAGCAACACCTCGTCGCCATCGAGCACCACGCACTCGCACTTGGTCCCGCCAAGGTCGATGCCCCAATCCCACGCCCGCTTCTCCATCCAGCCTCCTGCCCCTCAACGACCCCATCCCGGCCACGACGGCCAACATGGGGGTGCAGTGTAACCCGAGCCGCGACCAGGATGCAGCCCCCTGTGTCACGGACAGCAAAACGGGGCCCGCAGGCCCCGTTCATCACGCTGTTTGCCGCCCTCAGCGACCATGGTACCGGGCGGAGAGCTCATGCACCGCGTTGACGAACACGCCGGCATGTTCCGGGTCCACATCCTGATGGATGCCGTGGCCCAGGTTGAAGACATGACCGTTGCCATGACCGAAACCGGCCAGAATGGTGGCGACCTCTTCGCGGATCCGCTCCGGGGTGGCGTAGAGCATGGAGGGGTCCATGTTGCCTTGCAGCGCCACCTTGTCGCCCACCCGGCGTTTGGCGTCCGCGATGTCGGTGGTCCAGTCCAGCCCCAACGCATCGCAGCCGGTGGCGGCGATCTGCTCCAGCCACTGGCCGCCGTTCTTGGTGAACAGGGTGACCGGCACACGGCGGCCCTCATGTTCACGGACCAGGCCATCGACGATCTTGTGCATGTACTGCAGGGAGAAGTCACGGTAATCCCGCGGGGTGAGCACGCCGCCCCAGGTGTCGAATACCATGACCGCCTGGGCACCCGCCTTGATCTGGGCGTTGAGGTAGGCAATCACGCTGTCTGCCAGTTTGTCGAGCAGCAGGTGCAGGGTCTGCGGCTCTGCATACATCATCTGCTTGATCTTGGTGAACGCCTTGGAGCTGCCCCCCTCCACCATGTAGGTGGCCAGGGTCCAGGGGCTGCCGGAGAAGCCGATGAGCGGCACGTCGCCCTTGAGCTCGCGGCGGATGGTGCGCACCGCATTCATCACGTAGCCAAGCTCGTCTTCCGGATCCGGGATGGGCAGGGCCTGCACGTCGGCCATGGAGGTGATCGGGCGCTCGAAGCGCGGGCCTTCCCCGTGCTCGAAGTAGAGGCCCAGCCCCATGGCATCGGGCACGGTCAGGATGTCGGAGAAGAGAATGGCGGCATCGAGTGGATAGCGGCGCAGGGGCTGCAAGGTGACTTCACAGGCCAGCTCGGCGTTGCGACACAGGGACATGAAATCCCCCGCAACGGCGCGGGTCGCCTTGTATTCCGGCAGATAACGGCCAGCCTGACGCATCATCCATACCGGGGTCATGTCCACTTCCTGGCGCAGCAGGGCACGCAGGTATCGATCGTTTTTCAGCTCTTTCATCCCAGTTCCTGAGTCATGTCACGCATAAAATGGCGGACATGATACCACTTTGTGCAAGGCTGAGGGCGCCCCTGACGCCGCACATCGCCGCAGGAGTGCAAAGATGTGAGGGGGCGCATACAAGCGCCCCCGTTTTCCCTCAACGCGCCTCGGCGAGGCACTGTTCGATGAGCCGGCGCGCTATGGTGCCATGAGGGGGCAAGCGCGGCAGCCGGTCAGCCTCAAAGAAACCTGCCGCCACCAGTTCGTCATCCTGCACCCGGATCTCGCCGCTCTCGTAGTCGGCGGTGAAGCCCATCATCAGGCTGTGGGGGAAGGGCCAGGGCTGGCTCGCCACGTAACGCACATTGGTCACCCGGATGCCGCTCTCCTCGAACACCTCCCGCGCCACGCACTGCTCCAGATTCTCCCCTGCCTCCACGAAGCCGGCCAGCACGGTATACATGGGATCATCCGCCTGATAGTGACGGCGGTGGGCTGCCAGCAAGATAGCCGGCCCCTTGCGCACCGCGACGATGATGCAGGGGGAGATGCGCGGATAGACGACATGGCCATGATGACACCCCTGGGCCCACTCTCCTTCCCTCGGGGTCATGGGGGCGCCGCACTCACCGCAGAAACGATGGGTTCGGCGAAAAGTGGCGAGCTGCCAGGCCCGTCCTGCAAGGCGAAAGCCCTCTTCGTCCCCCGCCACCATGAGCTGGCGCAGCGGGGCCATGGCCCCGGTCTCCGCCTCCGCCCCCAGATCCAGCAGATGGCAAGGCAGGCCGTCCCACTCGTCGAAGCGCTCGAAGGGGGCGGTGTGCAGATGGGTGGGCAAAACGGCGCGGGCCCCTTGTGGAATGCGCCCCTGTTCATCCAGCAGGACGAGGTGATCGCCCCCCAGCACGAACCAGAAGGCCTGTTCAGTTGATGACATATGATGAAGGCTCTTGTTGAGAATGCTCGCGGCACAGGATCGTTCGCCTCATATTACGAGCGGGAAGGGCCGATGGCGACCCCCGACATGGCCCTCTTCTCGCCAGACACACCATGAAAAAAGGCCGCCTCTGGCGACCTTTCATCCTGTTGACCGCAGGGGCGATCAGTTCATCCAGCGCTCGCTGCTCTTGCGACGGCGCGGGAGCATGGGCAGGAGGATCCCGAGCAGGATGCCGCCCCCCACCATGGCACCACCGCGGATGAACCAGTCCATCTGCATGTCGTGCTCACGGTTGTCATAGCTCTGGGTCAGGGCGTCGTTCTGTTCCTTGAGGCTGCTCATCTCGGCGCTCTGGCTGTCCAGACGGGCTTTGAGGCTGGCGATCTCCTTGCTCTGCTCGGCGATCTTGCCATCCTTCTCGGCGAAGCGTTTCTCGTTATCGCCATTGAGGTTCAGCAGACGGGCCTTGGCTTCGTCCAGCTCTTTCTGAACCTGGGGAAGGCGTTCACGCAGGCTGATCTCCCCCTGCAGCTCGCTGTTCTTGATCCAGCCCTCGCGGCCACGACCGTCCACCACCTGGGTGAATCCGGCCTCCTGGTTCACCGCCTTGACCTCCAGCGGCTCACCGGCCTTGACGCTGCCGAGGATCCGGTACTGGGTACCCGGACCGTTGTGGATATAGGTAAAGATGTTGTCTGAAACATAGCGGGTATCGGCTAGTGCCTGTTGGGCACACAAGCAGATCAGGATCCCGAGAAGGGCGCGCATGGTCGATCGATTCTCTTCGTTGGATTAGGTTGCAGGCCGAATGTTAAGCCGCCTGCGGGTCAAAGGACAAGCAAAGAAAAGCGCCATCTCCCCGAGTGAGAGCTGTCTCGCAGCGCCGCCGGTTTACGACGCGACCATTCCAGACGTCGCACCTACTTCTGTTTCAGCGCCTGCACCTCGGCGCGCAGGGCTTTGAGCTCTTTGAGCAGTTGCGCCTGCTGTTCGCTCTGTTGGCGTCGCCACACCGCGGTGTCGTCGTTGGTCTTGCCGGGATGGACGAACAGGCTGGCCATGAAGCCGCTGAGGGCGCCAAACAACCCCACGCCAAAGAGGATCAGCAGGCTGGCGACGAAGCGCCCCTCCTCCGTCTTGGGCACCAGATCCCCGTACCCCACGGTAGAGAGGGTCACCAGCGTCCACCAGAAGGCATCGTAAGGAGTCTGGATCTGGCTGCCGGGTTGCCCCGTTTCCAGCCAGTACATGACGCCGGAGCCGACCCCCAGCAACAGGAAGAAGAGGAAGAGAATGCCGGAGAGGGTGGTTTCGTTGCGTTCACGACGGAACATGGCCAGCAGATCCGGTCTGTCCCGGAGCAACTGGTAGACCCGCCACAGCTGGATGAGCCGCGCCCAGCGCAGTTGTTCCACCATGGGCAGGCTGCCGGGCAGATAGAACCAGTTGCTCTTGAAGAAGGCCATCCTGTCGGAGGCGCGCGCCCAGCCATAGGCGAAGTGAGCGAGGAAGAAGTAGCAGATCAGGCTGTCGACATCATAAAAGAGCTGCAAAGTCTGGGGGCTCAGTTCACCGTGCCCCAGCCAGCGAGCTGCCACCAGGCAGACCGAAATCACGGAGAGAAACCCCATCAGCAGATCCATGGTACGCAAATGAGTTAAGTGATGTCGCATACATTTTCCAACTTTAAGCACGGTGCAAATTAATAAAAAGGAAGATAATGCCGATAGCTATGACGGCAAAGGAATAATGGACGTTGAAAGGAGAAAAATTATGCAGTTGAACCCGCTGGAGAGGCGCATGAGCAACATCCGACTGGTGCCCAAGGTGGTGCTGCTCATGGTGTTCAGCACCCTGCTGCTGCTGGCCAAACTCTGGTTCGATGCCAGCAACCTGGAAGCGACCCTGCTCAGCGAGGGCATTGATGCCGCCATGGCCAACACCATCGCCGATCGCCTGCTCTGGACCGGGCTGGTGGAGACGGCGCTCATGGGGGTCGTCTTCGTGGTGCTGCTGCTCACCGGCTCCCGCCTCATGGTCAAGCAGGTCCACTACCTGGTGGGGCTGCTGGAGCGTTTCGCCAACAAGGATCTCAGCCACAGCGTGCTGCTCAAGTCCCGGGACGAGTTCGGCGACATCGCCAAGGCGGTGGCCCACTCCCAGGAGAACCTCAAGGAGGTGTTCGGGACCCAGCGTGCCGCCTGCAAGGAGCTCAACGAGATCGCCTCCCAGGTGACTCTCTGCATGGATGAGGCGAACGAGGCCATCAACGAGGAGTTCACCCAGATTGAGCAGCTTGCCAGCGCCATGAGCCAGATGGTGGGTGCCATTCGAGAAGTGGCCAACCACGCGGAGCAGGCGTCCCACGCCACCGCCGAAACCAGCCAGCTGGCCGAGGAGGGCAGCCGCTGCGTGGCGGCTACCGTCAACACCATCGACACTCTCTCCGGCAACATCCAGCGCTCCTCCACCGTGGTCAACGAAGTGGAGCACGGGGTCGATCGCATCGGCTCCGTGGTGGACACCATCCGCAGCATCTCCGAGCAGACCAACCTGCTGGCCCTGAACGCCGCCATCGAGGCCGCCCGCGCCGGTGAGGCGGGTCGCGGTTTTGCCGTGGTCGCCTCCGAGGTGCGCGAACTCGCGAACCGTGCCCAGGCAGCCACCGTCGAGATCCAGAAGATGATCGAGCAGCTTCAGGGCAACGCCCGCCAGGCCGTCGGCCTGATGGCCGAGAGCGTGCAGCAGGCGGACAAGGGGGTGGAGCAGGTGACCCAGGCAGGTACCCAGCTCGACACCATAGTGCAACGGGTGCAGGGAGTGGCCGACATGAACCGCCAGATCGCCGCCGCCTCCGAGCAGCAGAGCTCGGTCGCCGAGGAGATGAATGCCAACCTGGAGCAGGTCAAACAGGTGGTGGAAGGCTCCGTCGTGGTGCTGCGGGAGCTGAAAGATGCCTCCGAACTGGTGGAACACCACAGCCAGACGCTGGACAGCCATATCCAGGCCTTCAAGCTGGCCTGATGCTGGCGCCCATCGTCAAACCTACAGGCTGGCCTGAGGTCGTGATTTGAGTACACTGGAAGGCCCCCTTAGGGGCCTTTCTTTTTTCATCACGGCAAGGAGCCAGGATGCAGACCACAGAACCTGCGCTTGAGATAAGCGACGACAAGGGACGCCTCGACGTCCCGCTCATTCACCGTTTCCTCAGTGAAGAGGCCTACTGGTGCCTCGGCATTCCCCTCGCCACCCTGCAGCGGGCCATCAACCACTCCCTGTGCTTCGGAGCCTATCTCGATGGCCAGCAGGTCGCCTTCGCCCGGGTCATCACCGACAAGGCCACCTTCGGTTATCTCGCCGACGTCTTCGTGCTGCCCGAACATCGCGGGCGCGGTCACAGCAAGGCCCTGGTGGCAGCGATCCTCGCCCACCCGGAGCTGCAAGGGCTGCGCCGTCTCTCCCTCGCCACCTCCGATGCCCACGGCCTCTACGCCGGTTTCGGTTTTGTGCCGCCGAGAAGCCCCGGCAGCCTGATGGAAATCTACGACCCCGAGATCTACCGGCGTCCCTGAGCCCGGCCGATCGCCAGATCCGTCGCCGGATCACCTTCCGGGCAGCGGCGCTGTGACGCCAGCGCCCGGGAGTGCTAGATTGGCAGCCGGCATTTCACTCTCCCTGCAGACTCGTCAACCACAAGGATGGCAACCGTGGCCCAGCACTCTCCCTCTTTCTCCGCCTTCTCTCCCTTGTTGCAGGAGCAGGCCCTGCGCCACTGGCAGCGGCTGCTCGCCCTGGCGCCCCAGTATGACGCACTGCCCGAGCCCACCCGCCAGACCCTGCTGACCCTGCTCGGCCTCTCCGACTTTGTCGCCGACTCCCTTATCAAGCAGCCGGGGCTGCTGGCCGAGACCCTGGCATCGGACGCACTGACCCGGGCCGAGCGCTGGCCCGCCTATGAACCTGAGCTCGCAGCCCTGCTCGCCGAGGTCGCGGACGAGGAGGCGCTCAAGCGCATCCTGCGCCAGTTCCGCCGCAGCCGCATGCTGGTGATCGCCTGGCGCGAGCTGCTCGGGGAGTCCGAGGTCGAAGAGAGCTTCATCCATCTCACCAAGCTGGCGGATGCCCTCATCTGTGGAGCCCGCGACTGGCTCTACGCCAAACAGTGCAGCGAGCTGGGCACCCCCATGGACGGCGATGGTAACCCCCAGCCGCTGCTCATCCTCGGGATGGGCAAGCTCGGCGGCGGCGAGCTCAACTTCTCCTCGGACATCGACCTTATCTTCACCTTCCCCGAGAACGGCTACACCGTTGGCGGGCGGCGGGAGCTCGCCAACCAGCAGTTCTTCATCAAGCTGGGGCAGCGTCTCATCAACGCCCTCCACCAGCCCACCCAGGATGGTCAGGTGTTCCGGGTCGACATGCGGCTGCGCCCCTTTGGCGATGCGGGGCCGCTCGCCATCTCCTTCGCCGCCATGGAGGACTACTACCAGCATCACGGCCGCAACTGGGAACGCTACGCCATGGTCAAGGCGCGGGTGCTGGGCCCCCAATGCGAACACGCCATGGCCCTGACCGAACTGCTGCGCCCCTTCGTGTTCCGCCGCTATATCGACTTCGGCGTCATCGACGGCCTGCGCCAGATGAAGGCGATGATCGCCGCCGAGGTGCGCCGCAAGGGACTGGAGGGCAACATCAAGCTGGGGGCCGGGGGCATTCGCGAGGTGGAGTTCATCGCCCAGGCGCTGCAACTCATCCGTGGCGGGCGCGAGCCCGCCCTGCGGGTACGCCACCTGCCCGAGGCGCTGGCCGCCATCGCCCAGGGGGGCGCCCTGGAGGGGAGCCAGTGCGAACGCCTGCTCACCGCCTATCGCTTCCTGCGCCGGGTGGAAAACATCTTGCAGGAGATCGGCGATCAGCAGACCCAGACTCTGCCCACCGAGGATCGGGATCGCCAGCGGCTCATCGCCACCCTCGGCTTTACCGACTGGGACGCCTTCATGGCCCACCTCGATGAGGAGATGGCCGCCGTCCATCAGGAGTTCGTCGCCGTGGTGGGGGAAGAGAAGGAGGCCCCCGCCCACCTGGAACAGCTCTGGCTCGATCTCTGGCGCACCGAGCTTGATGCCGCCGAGCTGGAAAAACTGCTGACCACGCAGGGAGTGGTGGAGCCCGCCCCCCTCTGCGCCGCCCTGCTGCGTTTCAAGGAGGAGTACAAGCGCCGTCAGGTGGGGCCCCAGGGACGCATCGCCCTGGACTGGCTGATGCCGGAGCTGCTGCGCCTGGTGGTGGCGAGCCGCGAGCCCGCCCGCCTGTTCGAGCGGGTCTGCACCCTGCTGACCCGCATCTTCACCCGCAGCGCCTATCTGCAACTGCTGGCGGAAAACCCCGCCGCCCTGCGCCAGCTGGTGCGCCTGTGTGACGAGAGCAACCTGGTGAGCGAGCAGCTGGCCCGCTACCCCATCCTGCTGGACGAGCTGCTCGACCCGCAACACCTCTACCACCCCACCCCGCTGGATCAGTACAAGCCCCAGCTGCGCCAGTTCCTGCTGCGCATCCCCGAGGAGGACGTGGAGCAGCAGATGGAGGCGCTGCGCCAATTCAAGCAGGTGCAGCTCCTGCGCATCGTCGCCGCCGACATCGCCGGTGCCCTGCCGCTGATGAAGGTGAGCGACCACCTCACCTGGCTGGCGGAGGCGATCACCGAGGAGGTGGTCAATCAGGCGTGGGCCCAGATGAGCGAACGCTACGGGGTACCGCCCGAGGTGGCGGTGAGCGGCCAGCGCGGCTTTGCGGTGGTGGCCTACGGCAAGCTGGGGGGCATCGAACTCGGCTACGGCTCGGATCTCGATCTGGTGTTCCTGCACGGCGGCGACCCCAACAGTTACACCGATGGCCGCAAGCCCATCGACAGCCGCCAGTTCTACCTGCGCCTGGCCCAGCGGATCCTGCATCTGTTCAGCACCCGCACTCCGTCCGGCATCCTCTACGAGATCGACATGCGGCTGCGCCCCTCCGGCGACGCCGGCCTGCTGGTCTCATCGCTGTCGGCCTATGAGCAGTACCAGCAGCAGGAAGCCTGGACCTGGGAGCATCAGGCCCTGGTGCGAGCCCGTCCCATCTATGGCGATGATGCCGTGGTCGCCGAATTTGCCCGTATCCGCCGCGACGTGCTGGCCAAGGAGCGGGATCTGCCCACCCTGGCCCGCGAAGTGCGGGAGATGCGCCAGAAGATGCGGGATCACCTGCTCAAGGCGGGAGAGGGAGAGTTCGATCTCAAGCAGTCCCCCGGTGGCATGGTGGACATCGAGTTCATCGCCCAGTACCTGGTGCTGGCCCATGCCTGCGGTGAGCCGGACGCCCTCACCCGCTGGTCAGACAATGTGCGCATCTTCGATGAGTGCGTCATGGCGGGGGTGCTCACACTGGAGCAGGCGGAGGGGCTCAAGCAGGCCTATCTGGAGATCCGCAACCTTGGCCATCGCCTCAATCTCTCGGAGATCTCCCGCAAGGTGGGGGACGATCAGTTGCCGCGAGAGCGGGGCCATGTGCTGGCGGTCTGGCAACAGCTGCTGGGAGAATAAGCAGAAGGGGCGCCATGGCGCCCCTTCTCGTTGACGAAAGGCTTGTTGAAGATGACCTAGCGCCCGCCCGCCACATCGATAAAGGTACCGGTGGCATAGGAGGCCTCGTCCGACAGCAGCCAGGCGATGGCGGCCGCCACCTCACGGGGTTCGCCGCCCCGTTGCAGCGGAATGGCCCCCTTGATCCTGTCCACCCGGCCGGGCTCGCCGCCGTCGGCATGCATGTCGGTGTAGATGAAACCAGGACGCACCCCGTTGACCCGGATCCCCTGAGCCGCCAGCTCCAGCGACAAGCCTCTGGTCAGCACGTCGACGGCCCCCTTGGCGGCGGCATAATCCACGTACTCCCCGGGGGAGCCCAGGCGCGCAGCGGCAGAAGAGACGTTGACGATGGCGCCCCCCGCCGTCATGCGGCGCACCGCCTCGCGGCAGCAGAGAAAGCAGCTGGTGACATTGGTGGTCAGGGTCTGGTTGATGCGCTCTGCGCTCATCTCCAGCACCCGCATCTGGGGCTGCAACCTGCCGGCGTTGTTCACCAGATGAGTGACGGGGCCGAGCCTCGCGTCCATCTCCTCGAACAGGCGCACCACCTCGGCCTCCACGCTGACATCGGCCTGCACCGCGATGCACTCGACCGGATGGGTGGCCAGGATCTCGGCCACCACCGCCTCGGCGGACACCCTGTCCTGACGATAGTTGAGACAGAGATGGTAACCCTGCGCCGCCAGATAGCGGGCTGTCGCGGCCCCGATACCTCTGCCGCCGCCGGTGATCAGCACCCGTTTGTTCATGAACCCTCCTGGCTCCCGGTTTCGAAGACTGTTTCGCATAGTACCTCATGTTGCCGACCACACCTCGTTCCGTGACGCCCGGCACCACAACAAAGAGCCCGCACGGGGCGGGCTCTTGATGGCAACAACGGGAAGTTGGCTATTTGAACAGGCCCTTGAGCAGCTGGTCGGCCATCCCCTTCACCCCTTCGTTGTCGGCCTTGTCACCCAGCAGCTTCTTGAGACCGCGCTCGGCCTCCTTGCGGGCCTTCTCCTCCAGCACCTTGTTGTTGCTGAGCAGCTCCTTCACGTCAAGCTTGTAGCTCGGCGCCTGCCAGTGGCCGCCGATGCGCACCGGTATGGTGATGTCCTTGAGCTCGTCCACCGTCTTGCCCCCCTGCCCCTTGCTGCTCTCCACCACGGAGGTGAGGAACAGGAAGTCGAGGGTCTCCGGCACCAGAGCAGTCTGGCCCTGCCCCTTCACTCGCAGGGCGGGGGCAAAGAGCTGGATGTCGTCGCTCCTGGCAATCCCGTTGGCAATCTGGAAGCTGGCGGTGAGGGCGCTGAAATCGGTCTTGCGCACCTCCTTCACCTGATCCGCCCCCTTGCCGGTCAGGGTGGCCCGCGCCTCACGGATCATCTCCGCCAGGTTGATGCCGTGCAGGGCGCCATCGCTCAACTTGAGCTTCACCTGGCCCTGCATCCGGCTGCGCAGCGCCTGCTCGGAAAGACCGCTACCCTGCACCTCGACCTCCAGATCCCCCTTGCCTTCCAGCAGGTCGGTCTGGGCCAGGGTCTGCAGCAGGGGCCGCACATCGACCCCCTGCACCCGCTTGTGCACCTGATAGCGGGCGGGTTGCTGACGGGCATCGAGCAGACCGCTCACCGTCACCTGGCCGCCGGCCACCCCGGCACTGAACTGCTTGAGGGTGAGCTGACCACCCGCCAGCGCCAGTTGCAGATCGACGGCGCTGAGATCCAGCCCCTTGAGGCGCAGGCTGCCCAGTTGCAGGCGGCCAGCCAGGTCCACCGCCTTGAGGGCGGTCAGATCAGGCTCTACCGTGGAGAGCGCCCTGTTGGCGGGCGCCGCAGCCTGCTCCTTTGCTCCGGCCGGTGCAGCCGCTCCCGAGGTGGCGGCCACAGGTGCAGCCTTGGCCGGTTGACCGAGCCAGCCGTCGAGATCCAGCTTCTCCCCCTTGAGGTCAAAGTCCACTTTGGGTACGGCCCCCAGACGAACGGCGCCGCTGCCGCTCAGCAGGGCATCGTCTGCTCCCAGCACCAGGTTGCTGAGGGCGACGCTCTGCTTGTCGAGCTCCGCGCGGGCAAAGCCGGCGAGCTTCACCTGCATCTGCGGGTGCGGCAGGGCATCACCGCTGAGCTTGGCGGCCAGCACGGCATCCGATATCTCCAGCAGTTGCCGGTTTTCATCGAGGCGCGCCTTGAGGGTCCCCTCCAGCGTACCGGCCAGGCTCGGCTTGTCCGCCGCCCCCTGTGCCCCGCTGAGGCTAAGGCTCAGACTGCTCCACTCCCCCAATGCCAGCCGATCGGCCTTGAGGGTGAAGGCATCGAGCCGCTGCGCCGGCTGGTTCAGGCTGCCGCTGAGATTGAGATCCTTGAGCTCGCTCTTCATGGCCTCCCGGGCCGGTTTGAGCTGGGCCTGACCCTTGAGATCAAAGGCCAGATCCCCCTGTGCCCCCTTGGCGGCCAGGGTCACCGGTACCCACTCCCCCGGGGTCAACTGCCCCAGATCGAGATCCAGCCTGTCGAGCCGGGAGACGGTGCCGTTGCGATCGTCCCGCACCAGGGCGCTGGCATCCACCAGCGCGATGCCTTGCAGGCTGATCTGCCAGGGCTGCTTGTCACTGGCGGCTGGGGGCGTCGTTGCGGCGGGCTCGGAGGTCGTCGCCTCCCCCTTGGGGTCGGCGGAGGCCTTGAGCAGGTCACTCAGGTTGGAGCTGCCATCAGCCCTGGTCTGGATAAACAGATGGGCGCCACTCAGGGTCACCTTGCCGATCTCAAGCCGGTGGGAGAGCAGGGGCAGCAAGCCTACCGAGGCCTCACCCTGCTCGAATCGCACCAGGTCGGGCTCGGCGAAACCGGCGGGGTTGCGCAGCGCCACCTGCTCGAGGGAGAGGCCCAGGCTTGGCCAGAAACGCCAGCCGATATCACCTTGTATCACCAGCTCGCGGCCGGTGCTCTTGCGCACCTGTTCCACCAGCTGGGGCTTGAACTGGTTGGGATCGATGAGGGACACCAGGGCGGCGATGGCCACCACGGCCGCCAGCGCCAACCCCAGCAGGATGCAGATGATCTTCTTCACGATGGACTCCTTGAATGCGGATCTTGTGGCTGACTATACCACCGGGGGGATGACAGATGGGGCCCGTCTGCCAAAACGGGCCAGCAGCGAGACAGGGATGGTCGCAGGCCCACGTTCAAACACGCGGCAATGAAAAGGGCCCCGCAGGGCCCTGATGATAGTGGATAGCTGGCGCCCGTCTCGCCCGGATCAAGGCTGACGCGGCAGCTCCCTGTAGCCCATCTCGTACAGGGTGAAGGCATAGATGTCCGCACTCTGCTCGATAAGCTTGGCCACCGGCGTGCCCGCCCCGTGCCCGGCATTGGTCTCGATGCGGATGAGCTGGGGATGGGGGCCGGCATTGTCGGCCTGCAGGGTGGCGGCAAACTTGAAGGAGTGGGCCGGCACCACCCGATCGTCGTGATCCGCCGTGGTCACCAGGGTCGAGGGGTAGCTGACCCCGGCCCGGACGTTGTGCAGGGGCGAGTAGCCCTTCAGGTAGTCAAACATCGCCTCGCTGTCGGCGCTGGTGCCATAGTCATAGGCCCAGCCCGCCCCGGCGGTGAAGGTGTGATAGCGCAGCATGTCGAGCACCCCCACCGCCGGCAGGGCGACCCGCATCAGATCCGGCCGCTGGGTCATGACCGCCCCCACCAGCAGGCCGCCGTTGGAGCCACCGCGGATCGCCAGCCGATCGGTACGGGTGTAGCCCTCGGCCTTGAGGTACTCGGCCGCCGCGATGAAGTCGTCGAACACGTTCTGCTTGTTCTGCTGGGTGCCCGCCAGATGCCAGGCCTGGCCGTACTCGCCGCCCCCGCGCAGGTTCGCCACCGCATAGACGCCCCCCAGATCAAGCCAGTTGGCCACCGACACGCTGAAGCTCGGGGTCAGGCTCACGTCAAAGCCGCCGTAGCCGTAGAGGATGGTCGGGTTGCTGCCATCGAGTTTCAGCCCCTTGCGGTAGCTGATGATGAGCGGCACCCGGGTGCCGTCCTTGCTCCGGTAGAAGCGCTGCTCGGAAACGTAATCCGCTGGCTTGAACGGCGCCGCCGAGGCGCGATAGAGGCTGATGGCGCCGCTCTTTGGCTCGAACCGGTAGAGAGTCGGCGGCTGGGCATAGTGCTCGAAGCTGAAGTAGAGGGCGGGATCGTCGTGCTTGCCGTTGAAGCCGCTGACGCTGCCAAGGCCGGGCAGCGCCACCTCGCGCACCCGCTTGCCTTCGTAGTCGAACTGCTCGACCCGGGCGGTGGCATCCACCATGTACTCGGCGAACAGATAGCCGCTGCCGCTGTGTACCGTCAGCACCTGCTGGCGCTCGGGGATGAGGTCCCGCCAGTGGGCCGGGCCCGGGTTGGCGGCATCCACCGTCACCAGCCGGCCGTTGGGGGCGTCCCGGTTGGTCAGCAGGTAAAGGGTGCCGCCCTTGTTGTCCACCAGGCTCACGTCCGCATCCAGATCCCCCTGCACCGTCAGCAGCGGCGCGTTCTCCTGGCTCAGATCCTTCACATAGAGGCGGTTGCCCGAGGTGGAGTTCGCCGCCGAGATAAGCAGGAAGCGGTCATCTTCGGTGACGGTCGCCCCCACGTAACGGTGGTGCTGGGCCGGGATGGCGCCGAACACCAGCCGGTCATCCTCCTGCGCCGTGCCGAGCCGGTGGAAATAGACCTTGTGCTGATCGGTCCTGGCCGACAGCTCGCTGCCGTCGGGCTTGTCGTAGCTCGAGTAGAAGAAGCCCTCGTTGCCGAGCCAGCTGATGCCGCTGAACTTCACGTCCTTGAGGGGCGCCTCCAGCGGCTGCTTGCTCTCTACGTCCATCAGGTGGATCTCGCGCCAGTCGCTGCCCGCCAGCGACAAGGAGTAGGCCAGGATGCGGCCATCGCGGGAGAAACTCAGCTGATCCAGCGCCGTGGTGCCGTCGGGGCTGAGGGTATTGGGATCGAGGAACACCTCCGCCGGCTTGCCCTCCTGCTGGCGCCACAGGACGTTCTGGTTCTGCAGACCGTCGTTCTTGAAGAAGTAGTGGTAGCGCCCTTCGCGAAACGGCGCTCCCTCCTTGGCGTAGTTCCAGGAGGCGGCCAGCTTCTCCTTGATGGCGGCGCGATACGGGATCTGCGCCAGGTAACCCTGAGTCACCCGGTTCTGGGCCTTGACCCAGGCCTCCGTCTCGGGGCTGCGATCATCCTCCAGCCAGCGATAGGGGTCGGCCACGGCCTGGCCGAAGTAGTGATCCACCTGCTCACCCTGGCGGGTGACGGGGTAGTGAAGGCGCGTATTCCCTGACATGGCATCCTCTCTGGTTGGCTGGCCGCTGCACGCACAGAGCAGTGACAGGGCCAGCAGGCTGACAATGGCTCGCATCGAGGCGGCTCCCTGCGGTTTGAGTGAGCGGGCAGGTTAACAAAGCGCGCCGGATGGCCCAACCCCCCGACCGGTGGCAGAGGGTGGCCCGTCGGCACGGGGGAGCCATATGAATTTTTTCGCTTAAGTTTGCCGCTTTATTTTGTTTGTTATCCGGCCCTTGGGTCACAGGATGGAATAAGACACCAGCCAACGTGAGCCATTCAGGATAAAGCATGCCGTACAGCTACCTATCACATCTGCGTTGCAGCAAGACCGGCGAGATAGTGGATGCCGATCAGCCCCAGCAGTTGAGCCCGGTCGGTGCCCCCTTGTTGGCCAGCTACGACCTCGAGGCCCTGAAACAGGCCTGGCACCCGGCCGCGCTGCTGGGCCGCCCCGCCAGCCTGTGGCGCTACCACGAGCTGCTGCCGGTGCGCGACCCCGCCCAGGTGATCACCCTGGGGGAAGGCTTCACTCCCCTGCTGCCCCTGCCCGCTTTCGGCAAGCAGATTGGCATTCCGGATCTCTGGATGAAGGATGAGAGCATCATCCCCACCGGTTCTTTCAAGGCCCGCGGCGCCGCGGTCGGCGTCTCCCGCGCCCGGGAACTCGGCATCACCCACTTCGCCATGCCCACCAACGGCAACGCCGGGGCGGCCTGGGCGCTCTATGGCGCCCGCGCCGGGCTGCGCAGCACCATAGTCATGCCCCAGGCGGCCCCCGCCATCACAAGACTGGAGACCTCGCTGGCCGGTGCCCGCCTCTATCTGGTGGACGGCCTCATCAGCG
The DNA here is from genome assembly GCF_040908165.1 of Aeromonas sp. R6-1. Classification (NCBI taxonomy): domain Bacteria; kingdom Pseudomonadati; phylum Pseudomonadota; class Gammaproteobacteria; order Aeromonadales; family Aeromonadaceae; genus Aeromonas; species Aeromonas sp. R6-1. The sequence goes on along the minus strand of NZ_JBFODF010000055.1, from coordinate 253,293 downwards.
ACGCCGGTCGCCAGGTGGCCGAGGCGGTGGCCGAGCAGGGGCTGTTCGATGCCTCCACCCTCAAGGAGCCCTATCGCATCGAGGGCAAGAAGACCATGGGGCTGGAGATCGCCGAGCAGCTCGGCTGGACCCTGCCGGACGTCATCCTCTACCCCACCGGTGGCGGAGTCGGTCTCATCGGCATCTACAAGGCGCTGCGGGAGTTGCAGGAGCTGGGCTGGGTCAAAGGCCCGCTGCCGCGACTGGTGGCGGTGCAGGCGAGCGGCTGCGCCCCCATCGTCCAGGCGTGGCAGCAGGGGGAGCGCGAATCGCGCTTCTGGCCCGATTCCCAGACCCTGGCGTTCGGCATCAACGTGCCCAAGGCGCTGGGGGACTTTCTGGTGCTGGACGCCCTCTATCGCACCGAGGGGTGCGCCGTCGCGGTGGATGATAGCGCCATCCAGCGCGAGATCCGACAGCTCGCCGCGCGCGAAGGCAGCTTCGTCTGCCCGGAAGGGGCGGCCGCCTTCGCCGCCGCCCGCCAGCTGCGGGAAGCGGGCTGGATACGGGGGGGCGAGCGGGTGGTGGTGCTCAACACCGGCGCCGGCATCAAGTACCCGGACGCCATCACTGTCGTGCCCCAGCGGCTGCGCCGCGACGGGAGGATCCCGGCATGAGCGTCGACTGGTCCTTTGTTCTCACCACCCTGCCGGCGTTCGGCCAATCGGTCTGGGTCACCTTGCAGCTCGGCGCCATCGTGATCCTCACCTCGCTCGCCGTGGCGCTGCTCAATGTGACGCTGCAAAGCCTGCACAAGCCCTGGCTGAACGGGCTGATCCGCGCCTATGTCGAGCTGGCCCGCAACACGCCGCTCTTGATCCAGCTGTTCTTTCTCTACTTCGGGCTGCCGGCGCTCGGCATCTCGCTCTCCGGCTTTGCCACGGCGGTGATCGCCATGACCTTCCTCGGTGGCGGTTACCTCACCGAGGCGCTGCGGGCGGGCATTCAGGCAATCCCCCCCAGCCAGCTGGAAGCGGGCCGGGCCATCGGCCTCTCCCGCTGGCAGCTGCTGCGCCACGTCCAGCTGCCTCAGGCCTGGCTCGCCAGCCTGCCGGCGCTGTTTGCCAACTTCATCTTTCTGCTCAAAGAGACCACGGTGGCCTCGGCGGTGGCGGTGCCGGAGCTGCTCTACACCACCAAGAACTACATCGCCCTCTACTACAAGACCTACGAGATGCTGGCGGTGCTGACCTTGATGTGCGTGCTGATCTTTCTGCCGCTCTCCCTTGCCCTGCGCGTCGTTGAAAGGAGGCTGCAACATGGTCAGTTCGGTCATTGAACAACTGATGCAGACACCTATTGTCCAGCTGCTGCCGTCATTCGCCACCCATGCACAAAGAAGGAGGGATCACTATGGCCAGTCCGGTCACTGAGCAGCTGACGCAGGCGCTGCCGCTGCTGGCGGTGGGCGCGGGCCAGACCCTCGCCATCTCGCTGCTCGCCATCCTGTTCGCCACCTTGGGCGGGGTCGGTTACGGCGTGCTGGCCCAGCAAGGGGGAAGGCTGACTCGGGGAGTGCTGCGGGTCTATCTGGAGCTGTTTCGGGTGGTGCCCGTGCTGGTGTGGCTCTACCTCTTCTTCTTCGGGTTGCCGATCTTCTTTGGCCTGGATATCCCGGCCTTCTGGTGCGCCGTGCTGGTGCTGGCCCTGTGGGGCGCCAGCGAGGTGGGGGAAGTGGTGCGCGGTGGTCTCAAATCCCTCGCCCGCGGCCAGCAGGAGGCCGGCCTGGCGCTCGGGCTCTCCCGCTGGCAGCTCTATCGCCACGTGCTGCTGCCCCAGGCGCTGCAACGGCTGACGCCGCCGACCATCAACATCTACACCCGCATCATCAAGACCAGCTCGCTGGCGGTGCTGATCGGGGTGGTGGAGGTGATCAAGGTGGGCCAGCAGATCATCGAGCGCACCTATGGCTCGCTGCTCATCTACAGTCTGCTGTTCCTGTTTTTCTTTCTGGTCTGCTATCCGCTCTCGCTCGCCTCGCGCCGGCTGGAGCAACAATGGGGTAATGCGGTATGACACCTCTGCTTGAGCTCAATGCTGTCAGCAAACAATTCGGCCAACACCGGGTACTGGACGAGGTCAGCCTCACGGTGAACGCCGGGGAAGTGATCGTCATCCTGGGGCCGAGCGGCTGCGGCAAGAGCACCTTGCTGCGCACCCTCAACGGGCTCGAACCCATTCAGGGGGGCGACATTCGCTTCGACGGAGAGAGGCTGGATGCCAACACCGACTGGCAGCGGGTACGCCAGCGCATCGGCATGGTGTTCCAGAGCTATCACCTCTTCCCCAACCTGACGGTGCTGGAGAACGTGCTGCTCGGCCCTGTGCAGGTGCAGAAGCGGGAGCGGGCCGAGGCCCTGCTGCAGGCGGAGCAGCTGCTGACTCGCATCGGCCTGTGGGAGCGGCGCCACGACTATCCGCGCCAGCTCTCCGGTGGCCAGCAGCAGCGCATCGCCATCGTGCGGGCGCTGTGCATGAACCCCCAGGTGATGCTGTTTGACGAGGTGACCGCTGCGCTGGATCCCGAGATGGTACAGGAGGTGCTGGAGGTGATCCGGGATCTCGCCGGCAGCGGCATGACCCTGCTCATCGTCACCCACGAGCTGGCCTTCGCCCAGGCGGTGGCGGATCGCATCGTCTTCATGGACGGCGGCCACATCCTGGAGCAGGCCGCCCCCCATCAATTTTTCGACAATCCCAGGAGCCAGCGTGCCCGCCAGTTCCTCGCCAAGTTTTCTTATACAACTGTCAGCAAACGAAAGGAGTCAGCATGAAGATAATTACCTCGGTCCTGTTTAGCGCCCTCATCGGCCTGGGCCTCGCCAGCGGCGCCGCCCAGGCAGAAGACGGTTCCCTCGCCAAGATCAAGGCGCGGGACAAGCTCATCGTCGGCGTCTTCACCGACAAGCCGCCGTTTGGCTATGTGGACGAGAAAGGAAACTACGTCGGCTTTGACACCGACCTCGGTCGCCGTTTCGCCAAGGACCTGCTGGGAGACGAGAACAAGGTCGAGTTCGTGGCGGTGGAGCCCGCCAGCCGCATCCCCTTCCTGCAGAGCGACAAGGTGGATCTCATCCTCGCCAACATGACGGTGACCCCGGAGCGGCGGCAGGTGGTGGACTTCACCAACCCGAACCTCAAGGTCGCGGTACAGGTGCTGGTGCCGGAAGGCAGCGACGCCAAGAAGCTCGACGATCTGGCCGGCAAGCGGCTTATCGTCACTACCGGCACCACGGCCGACATCTGGCTGACCCGCAACCACCCGGACTGGAAGGTGCTCAAGTTCGAGAAGAACACCGAATCCCTGCAGGCCCTGGCCCAGGGCCGCGGCGATGCCTATGCCCAGGACAACCTGGTCTTGTTCAGCTGGGCCAAGGAGAACCCGGGCTATCGGGTGCTGCCCGAGAAGCTGGGCTCGGAAGACCCCATCGCGCCGGCGGTGAAGAAGGGCAATATCGAGCTGCGGGACTGGGTCAACGACCGTCTCGCCAAGCTGGGGGAAGAGAAGTACCTGCTCAAACTCTACGACCAGTATGTGCGCGACAAACTGAGCGCCGATACCGATCCCAACGACGTGATAGTGGAAGGAGGCAAGTGGCAGGGTTGAGCCCTGCCCCACAGCAGTGCTGAGTGTGAAGTGTGTGATCTTTGGTTCCGTTGGTCTGCAAACCGCAAGGTTTGGTTTTCAGGCGTCCCCTCCGGGTGGCGCCTTTTTTTTGTTTGCAAGACCCCGGCAGGCGGGACACCCGCTCTGTGAGCCAGCTCCCCCTGCCCCGGGATGCCCTGTGCCATCCTCACTGAAACGGCAGCGGGAGGAGAAACCCATGTGGATAGAGGCCGAGCCCGTCTACGGCGCCCTGGTGTCCCTGGCCATCGGGCTCATCATCGGGCTGGAGCGGGGCTGGCAGGTGCGCCAGCTCGGAGACAACCAGCGCATCGCCGGGATGCGCACCTATGGCCTCATCGGTCTGCTCGGCGGGGTCTGCGCCCTGCTGCTGCCCACCCTGGGGCCCTGGCTGGCCCTGCTCGGTCTGCTGAGCGTAGTGACGGGGTGCGGCCTCTCGGTCTGGCTGGCCCAGCGCTGGCAGGGGGAGTTCGGCCTCACCAGCTCGGTGGCCATGGTGCTCACCTATCTGCTGGGGCTGATGTCGGTGCTGCAGAGCCCGAGCGAGGCGGTGGCCTGCGCCGTGCTGGCGGCCCTCCTGATGGGGCTCAAGGGCAAGATCCAGCAGGGGATGCTGTTCTTGAGCGAAATGGAGTTTCACGCCACCTTGCGTTTTCTGCTCATCTCTCTGGTGCTGCTGCCGGTGCTCCCCGATACCGAGATGGGTCCCCTCAATGCCTTCAATCCCTTCAAGATCTGGCTCATGGTGGTGGTGATCGCCGGCATCTCGTTCTGTGGTCACTTCGCGGTGCGCCTGCTCGGCACCCGCTCCGGGCTGGTGCTCACCAGCATGCTGGCGGGGCTCGCCTCCTCCACCGCCCTCACCCTGCAATTTGCCCGCCTCAACAAGGAGCAGGGAGGGCTGGAGCGGCTGCTGGCCACCGGCATTCTGCTGGCGGGAGCCACCATGTGGCTCAGGCTGCTGGCACTGGTGCTGATCATCCACGGGGAGCTGGCGCTGCGTCTGGCCGCCCCCCTGCTGCTGCTGGCAGCCATCGTCTACGGCTTTGCCTTCTGGTTCTGGCGCCAGCGGGAAGAGATGCCGGACGGCCCGGTACAGCCCGAAACCCGCAACCCGCTGGATCTCGCCACCGCCATCAAGTTCGGTCTGCTGCTCGCCCTCATCGGCTTCATGGCCACCCTGCTGCAAAGCAAGGTGGGCAACTCCGGGGTCTATCTGCTGTCGCTGGTCTCCGGCATCACGGACGTGGACGCCATCACCCTCTCCCTCTCCCAGCTCGCCCAGAAGGAGCTGGCCCTGGAGGTGGCGGCCAGGGGCATACTGCTCGCCGGGCTGGTCAACTCCCTGGTGAAAGGGGTGCTGGCACTGGTGATTGGCGGACGCAGCCTGGGGCGGCGGGTCTTGCTCCCCTACCTCGTCTCCATCCTGCTCATCCTGCCCCTTGTCCTGATGACAGGATGACGGGGATCACCTGACGGGCCCGGCACTCTGACACCCTTTCCCCTTGTCGCGTATACTGCCCCCTCTTGCAGCAGGAGGAGATGACCATGGCAAGCGACTGGGACAAGGTACTGGCGGGGGGCGCCCTGGACAGCCAGAGCGAGGAGATAGCGAACGACCGCATTCGCGGCCAGGCGCTGCTGAGCCGACTCAACGCCTCACCGGCGGGGGATCACGCCCTGCGCCAGCAGATCTGCCGCGACCTCTTCGCCCACTGTCCTGACTCCTGCTGGATCAGCACCCCCTTCACCTGCGAATTCGGCCGCAACATCCACATCGGCGAGAAGACCTTCTTCAACTTCAACGTCACCATACTCGACGTGGGCGAGGTGCACATCGGCAACCATGTGTTGCTGGCCCCCAACGTGCAGATCTACACCGCCACCCACACCATGGACTATCTGGAGCGACGCAACTGGACCGCCTACAACAAGCCGGTGCGGATCGGCGATGACTGCTGGATTGGCGGCGGGGCCATCATCTGCCCAGGCGTCACCATAGGGCCCCGCTCCATCATAGGGGCCGGCGCCGTGGTCACCCGGGACATCCCGGCGGACTCCCTGGCGGTGGGCAATCCGGCCCGGGTGATCCGCACGCTACAACCGGGCGAGACTCGGGATCAGGCGTGCCTGTCATGATGGCCCTTGCCCTGCTGCCTTTGGGTTGGGCAGGCTGGCTCGGCGCGCACGATGCCAACTGGTGGCCGCTGGCCCTGATCCTGCTGATGAGCCTGCTGACCCTGGTCGTCTACGCCTGGGACAAACGCCAGGCCATTCGTGGCGGCTGGCGCGTGCCCGAGGCCCGCCTGCATCTGCTTGAGCTGTGCGGCGGCTGGCCCGGCGCCCTGGTCGCCCGCCAGTGGCTGCGCCACAAGACCCAGAAAGGGAGCTACCGCCTGCGGTTCTGGGCCATCGTCTGGGGGCAGTTGCTGCTGCTCGGGATCTGGCTCGGCTGGCCGCTCTGGCCGCTCTGAACAACCAGGCGGGCATTGCCGCCCAAGGTCGGGTATGAGACAACGACAGCGCGGGAGACAGATCCTCTCGTTCAAATCTTGAAAGGAGTCATTCATGACCATGTGGACAGGTATCGTCCTGATCGTCTTTATCAGCGTGTCGTTCAGCTATCTCACCAAACGCTCCCGCTACCAGATGGGGGATGCCCGCATTACCGACCGTCTCGGCAAGCAGGACATGATCATCAAGGAGTTGCAGGAGCGCATCGCCAATCTGGAGGCCATCGTCATCGAGGAGGAGAAGCGCCGCCCGTTCAAGGAGCTCTGATCCGGCAAGCCGGGCGGCAAACCGGCCAGCCCCCGGGCTGCAAGGGTTTGCCGCCGCCCCCTCCCGCGCTCACCCGCCTCCTGCCAGGTAAAAACTAAATTCACAGCAGGATCAGTCCCCTGCCATTTTTAGGCTGAATGTTCGCCAAGCTGGCCCATTCCCTGCTCCGTCATGACATCAGTCGTACGGAGAGTGACATCATGATCGCCATCAGCACCCTGCTTCCCCTCGCCTCCCTTGCCCTCAAGCTCGGCAGCAAGCTGCTCGGCGATGGTACGCCACAGGCCAAGGCCGAGACTCCCGTGCAGGAAGAGCGGCTCGCCCCCACGGTGCAGAGCCTGTTCCAGCGCCTCGGCATCAAGGATGCCGACAGCGAGCAGAACCGCCCTGCCATCAACCACTTCATGGGGGCGCTGATGCAGACCCTGGGTCAGGAGTACTCAGGCCAATCGCTGCCCCAGGCCATCGACGCCGCCCGCACCCAGCTGGCCGACGGCACCCAGAGCACCCGCCTCGATGCGCTGCAGAGCGAACTCGACACCCTCAAGGGCTCCCTCGGCAACAGCGACCTCAACCTCGATCAGTTGCTCTACGCCTTCAAGCAAACCCTGCCCCAGGGCCCGGGGGAAGGCGTCGGCAAGCTGCTCAATGCCAGCGCGTGAGCGGGAGTGGAACCATGAAAAACGGCAACCAGACGGTTGCCGTTTTTGTCGGGCAGCTCCCTGGGTGCCATGCTAGGACTGTGAAGGAGGCGGGTTCAGCATGGCGTCGGCCAGTGCGGTCTGCCCGCGCTCCTGCAGGGCATTGGCCGCTCCCAGGCGATCCGCTGTCTCCTTGTTCTGACCCAGCTTGAACTTGCCGACCAGCCGCTCAATCTCGATCTCTATGCCCACCACGGCCTGCACCATGGTCTCGAGATAGTCTCTCGGTGCATCCGCCATCTTCCAGGGAATGGACTCTCCCGCCTCGTGGGTACGGGTCAGGGTCGCGAGCAGGCGACGCACGAAGCGGGCATCGTCCCTCACCCGGATACGGCCATGGGCGTGCACCACGGCATAGTTCCAGGTGGGCACCTGCTTGTGATGCACCTGCTTGCCCGGATACCAGCTGGGGGAGATGTAGCCGTCGGCGGCGCGGAAGATCACCAGCACCTCGTCGCCCTCTTTCACCTCCTGCCAGAGTGGGTTGTTGCGGGCCACATGGGCCCGCAGCACACCGTGGGCCCCCTGCGCCCCATCGAACTCGAACGGCAGGTGGTTGGCATCCAGCCCCCCTTCACCACAGGTGATCAGGGCCCCCAGGGGGTGCGCCTGCATCAGCTGGTGCAGCGCCTCGGGGTCGGTAACGGCGAAATGGGGTGGCAGGTACATGGGAACTCCTTGATCCGGTTGACGCGTCCATACGCATTGCAGCGGGATCATGCCCTGCCCGGCGCGGGCCGTCACCCTGAATGTGCCCCACTGAGCCAGTTCATTGCCGCAGGTGGCCGCAATGCCACATCATCATCCACAAGCGCGATATAAAACCCTATGTTCACGATGCGAATATCACTTTCACAGCCCAAGTGAATGGAAATACAACATCAATGACAAAGATAATTCCGCTTTACACCCCGCCCCCCTTCGCCAGATAGCCGATACGGTAGATCTCGCCCCCGCCAGGCAAGGGCGATGAGAGGGACGGGAGAAAATCCGCCTCCAGCCATTCCCATCGGGTGAGATCCCAGCCGCTCACCATGGCCTCGCCGTGCAGGTCGGCCAGCTCGCCGTGGGAAGTGACCTTGGTGCGCCGCAGCCTGGCCATGCAAGCCCCGTCGAGGGAGGCCGGATCCGGCGCCCGCAGCAGATGCCAGGTCTCGATGCGGGGCCAGCCGAAATGCCGGGTGAGCGCCGCGAATCCCTCGCTTGCCAGGAATCGGTGCATCGCCTCGGCGCTGTGCCACACATAGAAGGGGGCATAGCGGTTCTCCTGCCCCGGCAGGGCCCCATCGTCCTGACGGCTGTAGAGATAGGCCTTGAACAACAGACCGGGAAAGCCGTCCAGTCTGGCGCCATTGCTGGCGATCCGCTGCTCGATCAGCGCCATGTCGTAGTCTGCGGGCAGGGTGAATCGGTAGTGCATGGCGATCATGAGGCCACCTCCTGTCTGAACATCCGGCCCTGGCCGAAACTCCACGCCTCGGCATCGGTCTGCTGGATCACCACCATGAGGTTGTCGGGGTGGATCCCAAGCTCGGCCTCAAGGCGCTCGGCGAGACGTGCATAAAGACGCTCCCTGGTCGCGGTGCTGCGCACCTTGCCCGCCAGGATCTGGAAGAGGATGAAACCCTGGTCCCGGCGGCCGGTCTGGTAGTGGGGGTCATAGATGAGCGCACTGGCAGGCAAGATCTCGAGGATCTGGAATTTATCCTTCGGCGGCACCTCGAACACCTCCACCAGGGTCTGGTGGTAGAGGGCGCTGAGTTGTTGCAGGTGTGCGTCGCTCATCCCCTCGCACAGGGTGATACGGGTCAGCGGCATGGGGTCACCTCCTCGCGGGGGGGCAGATAGCCCACAGCCGTCACTGCGGCGGGCAAACCGGCGTAGAAGGCAAGATGGGTGAACAGCTCTTCCAGCTCATCCCGGGACAGGCCGTTTTGCCGGGCGAATGCAATATGCCAGGGCAGTTGTTGCACCCGGCCCAGGGACGCCAGGATGGCCAGGGTGATCAGGCTGCGCTCGCGGGCCGAGAGGGTGGGGCGCTGCCAGATATCGCCAAACAGCGTCTCTTCCGCCAGTCGGGCGAGTCGGGGGGCAAGCTGCGCCAGGGTGGCGCGATCGGGAACATCGGGTGTCATGGCAATCTCCTTGGTGGATGAAGCCACTCTCCCTCACTGCTACAATTTAAAAAATCGAAATATTCAAGACCAATCATCCCGATTATAAGGATAGTTATGTCACCCCTTCCCCCCAGCCTGGATCTCGATGCCCTGCGCAGCTACGTGCTGGGGCTGGAGTGCGGCAGCTTTGCGCTGGCGGCGCAGCGGCTGTGCCGCTCCACCTCGGCGGTCAGCGCCCAGTTGAAAAAACTCGAACAGCAGTGCGGCACCGATCTGGTCATGAAGCAGGGACGTCACCTGGTGCCGACAGCCAGCGGTGAGCGCCTGCTGGGCTACGCCAAGCGGCTGCTGGCGCTCAATGACGAAGCCGTGCTCGCCCTCAAAGGGGAATTGCTGCAAGGGGAGATCCGGCTCGGGGTGCAGGAGGACTTCGGTGAATCTTTGCTCCCCGCCGTGCTGGGTCCCCTCTGTCGCCAGCACCCGGCCCTGCGCATGACGACCCGCATCGATCGCAACGGGGCTCTGGTGCAGGGGATCAGGGAAGGCACCCTCGACATGGCTCTCGCCTGGCAGCCACAGGGAGAGCGGGAGGATCTTCCCCTCATCGAGGTGGTGCAACTGGCCTGGATTGCCCACCCCGAGTGGGACCTCGCCCCTTTGCTCGCGCGCGGGGAGCCCCTGCCCCTGGTGCTCTTCGATGCCCCCTGCCTGATGCGGGCACGGGCCATCCGCGCCCTCGACGATGCCGGGATCCCCTGGCGGATCTCCTTCACCAGCCAGAGCCTGGGCGGGATCTGGGCCGCCGTGCAGGCCGGGCTCGGGATCACGGTGCGTTCCCCCATCGGCATGCCGGCCAGTCTCGCCACCCTCGGCGGCGTGCTGCCCTCACCGGGCACCCTGGGGGTGGTGCTGCTCGCCGCCAGCCATGAAGCCGACGAGGCCAGATGCCAGTTGCAACGACTGCTCACGGACGCCGTGCATCAGGCCAGCGCCGGACACAGGGGCTGAACAGCGCCTGGTCAACGCGCCCCACGGCGCCGAAGCGTGCCCATAAAAAACGGCAACCCTGGGGTTGCCGTTCTGCCTTCTTACTCCCATGGCGCGCCGGTTGGCTTAACCCGCCCGCTTGCTCAGCCAGGCCTCGGCGGCGGTGAGGGCTGCCTCTATCTGCTCGCGAGCAACGCCTCCCTTGGCAACCCGCTTGGCCAGGGTCGCTTCCAGCTCCAGGTTCGGGTAAACATCCTCCCCCACCACGGGGCTGAAGCGCTGGAACTCGGGGAGGGAGAGCTCTTCCAGGGGCTTTTTCACCTGGATCGCATAGACCACGGTCTCGCCGACGATATGGTGCGCCTCACGGAACGGGATGCCCTTGGCCACCAGATAGTCCGCCAGCTCGGTGGCGTTGGCGTAACCGCCCTGGGCCGCCGCCTTGGTCCGCTCGCCATTGACCTTCAGATCGATCAGCACCAGCGCCGCCATGTCGAGGCAGTCGTGCCAGGTGTCGAGGGCGTCGAACAGCCCCTCTTTGTCTTCCTGCATGTCCTTGTTGTAGGCCAGCGGCAACGCCTTGAGGCTCATCAGCATGCCCATCTGGGCGCCGACCACCCGGCCGGTCTTGCCACGAATGAGCTCCAGCGCGTCCGGGTTCTTCTTCTGGGGCATCAGAGAGGAACCTGAGGTCACCGCATCGGAGAGCTCCACAAAACCGGCTTCACCTGTGTTGTAGAAGATAAGGTCTTCGGCAAACCGCGACAGGTGGGTCATGGAGAGGGACGCCACGTGCATCAGCTCCACCACGTGATCCCGATCGGACACCGAATCCAGGCTGTTGCGGGTCGCGCCGCTAAAGCCCATGTCGAGCGCCAGGGCTTCGCGGTCGATGGCATAGGCGGTGCCCGCCAGGGCGCCGCAGCCGAGGGGGCTGGTGTCGAGGCGCTTGAGGGCATCCTGCAGACGGGAATGGTCCCGCTCCAGCATCTCCACATAGGCCAGGGCCCAGTGGGCGTAGGTGACCGGCTGGGCCCGCTGCAGGTGGGTGTAACCGGGCAGCACCGCGGCCTGGTTGGCACGGGCGGAGGCCACCAGCCCCTGTTGCAGGGCGGTAATGGAGCCGAGCAGCAGCTCACCCTGCGCCTTGCACCAGAGTTTCAGGTCGGTGGCGACCTGATCGTTGCGCGAGCGACCGGTGTGCAGTTTCTTGCCCAAATCGCCGACGGCGGCGATGAGCTGGCTCTCGACCCAGGAGTGAATGTCTTCGGCATCCGAGCTCAGGATCTGCTGGGGATCCTGCTGCACCGAGGCGAGCAGCACGTCCATCGCCTGCTGCAACTTGGCCTGCTCACCCTCGGTCAACACGCCCACCTTGACCAGCGCTTTGGCCCAGGCCATGGAGCCTTGAATATCCTGCTCCGCCAGACGGTAGTCGAACCGCAGCGAATCGTTGAACTGCTTGAACCGGCTATCGGCTCCCTGACTGAAGCGTCCACCCCAAAGTGCCATACTGCTCTCCTTGAATGCGTTGTCGGCGGCGCCTTGCGCCGTCGAACTTGAAATCTTGCCCTGTTTTTCTGCGAGCCTGTTATCTCACAGAAGCGGCCAGGGCGCAGCCGCTCTTGTCACACCCGATGAGGATGGCAAAGGGCCTCTCTGCCTGTAAAAGAGGGGGCCATGCCCCCTCGAATCAACGGGTGATAGCGCTTGCTTAGCCGTGGGTATGGTCGCCACCGATGGCTTGATGCTGCTCTTTCATGGCGCGGATCCGGCTCGCCAGAGTGTAGAGACGGATGAAACCTTCGGCATGGCTCTGGTCGTACACTTCGTCGGCACCGAAGGTGGCGAAGTCTTCGGAGTAGAGGCTGTTCGGCGACTTCTTCTGCACCGCGGTGACCTGACCCTTGTACATCTTCAGCACCACTTCACCGTCGAGCTCCTCGGCGATGGCGTTGGCGGAGGCGACAATGGCCTTGCACAGCGGGGTGAACCAGCGACCGTCATACACCAGGTGGGAGAACTCGGCACCCAGCTTTTCCCGCCAGGCGCGGGTCGGTCTGTCCAGTACCAGCTCTTCCACGGCGCGCAGTGCGGCAACCATCACGGTACCACCCGGGGTCTCGTAGCAGCCACGGGACTTCATGCCCACCATCCGGTTCTCGGTGATGTCGATCCGGCCCACGCCGTGCTTGCCGGCACGCTCGTTCAGGGTGGTCAGGATCTGGTGCGGGCTGAGCGGCTGATCGTCAACGGCGACCACTTCGCCCTTGGCCACGGTCAGCTTGACGTATTCCGGCTCGTTCGGGGCATCCTCTGCAGAGACGGTCCACTGCCAGACCGCTTCGGACGGCTCGTTCCAGGTGCTCTCCAGCTCGCCACCCTCGGTGGAGATGTGCCAGGCGTTGGCGTCGCGGCTGTAGATCTTCTTCAGGGTCGCCTTGCAGGGGATGTTGCGGGCTTCCAGATAGGCCAGCAGATCTTCCCGGGAACGCATGTCCCACAACCGCCACGGGGCGATCACTTTCAGCTGGGGCGCCAGAGCAGCCACCGCCCCTTCGAACCGCACCTGGTCGTTGCCCTTGCCGGTGCAACCGTGGGAGATGGCATCAGCCCCTTCCGCCAGGGCAGCCTCGACCATCGCCTTGGCGATCACCGGACGGGCCATGGAGGTACCCAGCAGGTAGGTGCCTTCATAGACGGCGCCGGTCTTCAGGGTCGGGTAGACATACTCTTTGACGAACTCTTCCCGCAGATCCTTGACGATGCACTTGACCGCGCCGGAGGCGATGGCCTTCTGCTCGATACCTTCCAGATCGTCACGCTCCTGGCCCACGTCGGCGACGAAGGCGATGATTTCAGCGTCATAGTGCTCCTTCAGCCAGGGAATGATGGCCGAGGTATCCAGTCCGCCCGAGTAAGCCAGTACGATCTTGTTGATTCCGCTCATTTACTTCTCTCCGTGATGATTCGATAAAAAGGGGTGATTCCGGGTCGGTTGCCGGATTACTTCTGGCCCTGTCCGAACAGGGTCAGCAGCACGGCGTTCTGGATATGCATCCGGTTTTCTGCCTCATCCATGATGAGGGAGGCTGGGCCGTCCATGACCTCCGAGGTGATCTCCAGCTCCCGGTGGGCCGGCTGGCAGTGCAGCACATGCTGGATGCCGGTCCGATCGAGCAGGGCCTGGTTGATCTGATAAGGCATGAAGATATCTTTTACCTGCTCCATTGGTGTGTTGTCACCCATGGAAACCCAGGTATCGGTATAAACCACGTCAAAGCCTTCGATATCCGCGACATCATCGCTGATATGTATGGTCGCGCCAGATTGAGCTGCCAGCGCCTGGGCCTGCAGGAAGATCTGGGTATCCGGGCCATGGCCTTTCGGGCAGACCAGGGTCACATCGGTACCGAGGGTCGCCCCCAGCAGCAGCAGGGAGTGGCTCACGTTGTTGCCATCGCCGAGATAGGCCAGCTTCACCTTGGACAGATCGCTGTAGTGCTCGCTGATGGTCATGAAATCCGCCAGCCCCTGGCAGGGGTGGTAGAGGTTGCACAGGCTGTTGACCACAGGCACCGAGCCGAACTCGGCCAGCTCGACCAGGGTCTGGTGATCGAACACCCGGGCGACGATGGCGTCACACCAGCGGGACAGGTTGCTGGCGAAATCCTTCACCGACTCCCGCTTGCCGAGCGCCCCGTTCTGTTGATCCAGATAGACGCTGTGACCGCCCAGTTTGGCGATGCCGATGTCGAAGGTGACCCGGGTACGCAGGGAGGGCTTCTCGAACAGGGTGACCACGCTCTTGCCCGCCAGGGCCTGGCTGTATTTCTTCGGATCGGCCTTGACCGCCTTGCCAAGCGCCAGCAGCGCCTCGATCTGGGCCTTGCTTAAATCACTGTCTTTCAGAAGATGTTGCATCGGATTGTCCTTTTCCCGGTGGAGATCAGAGGGTGACCTGGGTGCCGACCGCGCCGCCAGCCAGCAGCTTGAGCAGCTGATCCGGGTAGCGCCAACTGGCGACACAGACCGGCTTGCCCAGAGTTTCGGCGGCGTGCAGGGCGGCTTTCACCTTGACGGCCATGCCGTCCGTGATAACTCCCTTCTCCATCAGGTCCAGCGCGCTCTGCTTGTCCAATTGCGGCACCAGCTTGCCCTTGCCATCCAGAATGCCGCTCACATCCGACAGCATCACCAGATCGGCACCCAGCGCTTCGGCGATGGCGGTGGCCGCCTGATCCGCATTGACGTTCATCATCTGTCCGTCGGCGGTGATGCCGATGGAGCTCACCACCGGCAGGAAGCCCTGCCCCAGGATGCCGGCCACCAGCGCCGGGTTGCCCGGCTTGCAGTCACCGACCGCACCGAGATCCGGATCGAGCTGGGTCACCTGGCACAGACCGCCGTCGGCGAGGCACAGACCCACAGCAGGAATGCCGGTGGAGATGGCCTTGGCCATCATCATTTTGTTGGCGGTCCCGGCCAGGGCACCGGCAATCACGGGGATCTGCTCGAACGGGGTCACCCGCAGGCCGTTCTTCTTGGTGGAGGTCATGCCCAGCCCCTTGAGCAGGTCGTCCACCAGGCAGCCACCACCGTGCACCAGCACCAGAGGACGGTGCTGATCATCCAGGAAGGTCTTCAGGGTGGCGAACAGGGCAGTCAGGGCCTCGTCGTTCTCGATCAGGGCACCACCCAACTTGATTACCAGCGTCTGCTTGTCCATCTTCTCGATCCTTTCTTAAAGCGTTAAATCAGGCCGGTGGCCGGTTCAAAACCAAACTTGATATTTATGCACTGCATGGCTTGCGAGGCGGCCCCCTTGAGCAGGTTGTCGATGGCAGAAACCACCACCAGCATGTTGCCCTGCTGCTGCCAGGCGATGTCGCAGTAGGGCGTGCTCGCCACGCCACGGATGGAGGGCATCTGGCCGGTGAGGCGTACCAGCGGCTTGCCTTCGTAGGCCTTGAGGTAGGCCTGATCCACCTGGGTCGGCGTCACCCCTTCCGCCAGTTGCACATAGATGGTGGCCAGGATGCCCCGCACATAGTTGCCGAGGTGGGGCTGGAACAGCACCTCCTTGCCGAGGTGGTGGCTGATCTCCGGCTGGTGCCTGTGATTGAAGGTGCCGTAGGGATTGAGGCTCACTTCGCAGAAACTGGTGTTGATGGCGGCCTTGCGACCGGCCCCGGAGACGCCGGAAACCGCATTGATGATGGGCTGCCACCCCTGGGCAATCAGCCCGGCCTGTTGCAGCGGCTTGAGGGCGCACAGGGAGGCGGTCGGGTAGCATCCCGGCACGGCAATCAGCTGGGCGGCCTTGACGGCATCGGCATTCCACTCGGCCAGACCGTAGGCGGCCTGCTCCAGCCACTGCTCATTCTCGTGGGTGAAGCCGTAGAAGGAGGAGTAGAACTGCTGATCGTTGACCCGGAAGGCACCGGAGAGATCGAACACCGGCAACCCCTTGGCCAGGAACTTGGGCGCGAGTTCCGCACTCACCTCGTGAGCAGTAGCCAGCACCACCAGATCGGCCTGGGTCAGGATCCGGGTCATGCCGTCTTCGTCCAGAGGCAGCAGCGGCTGATCCAGCTTGCCCACCCACTGGGGATGCAGGGAAGAGAAACGTTTGTGGGCGTCCTGGCTGCCGGCGGAAACATAGAGGCCGAACAGCTCGAGTTGTGGATGGTTCTGGACCAGAGCGGCCAGTTCGGCCCCCGCGTAGCCACTGGCACCGACGATAACGGTCTTAAGCATGTTTGAGTATTCCAAGTCTGGGTTCGAAATTCACAGCATGGTGCTGCGGTGCAAGGGGTCGGCTATCGCCCCTTTGATGCAACGAGTGCGGAGGGGCAATTCAGGCGGATATGCGTCGTCGGTTACAGATCAGGTGACAGAACATTAACTTTCCCTTACAACTAGAGGCCTTGTCGATGAGCACTCGAACAGAATATTCATGCACTCACTTTGCATTTGTATTTTCTAACAGAAACACTCCGGGGACGCAAGGAGGAGCTGATGGCCAAACTGGATTTTTTTTCACTTTATAAGAATATTATTGCGATTCCCTCTATCAGCAGCACGGATACTCGCTGGGATCAGAGCAACGAGGCGGTGATCCGGCTGCTGGCCGACTGGTTCGGCCAGCTTGGGTTCCAGTGCGAGGTCACGGCCCTGCCGGATCTGCCGGGCAAGTTCAACCTGGTGGCGACCTATGGTCAGGGAGAAGGGGGGCTGCTGCTCGCGGGTCACACGGATACCGTTCCCTTCGATGAAGGAGCCTGGACCAAAGACCCCTTCAAGGTGACCGAAGAGGGCAACCGCCTGTACGGGCTCGGCACCATCGACATGAAGGGCTTCTTCGCCTTTATCGTGGAAGCGCTCAAGGAGGTCGACCTCAAGACCCTGAGCAAGCCGCTGCGCATCCTGGCCACCGCCGATGAAGAGACCACCATGGCCGGGGCCCGCGCCATCGCCGCCGCAGCCGAACTCAAACCCGACTACGCGGTGATCGGCGAACCCACCGGGCTGGTGCCCGTGGTGGCCCACAAGGGCCACATGTCGGAAGCCATTCGCATCACAGGCCGAAGCGGCCACAGTTCGGATCCCGCCAACGGCGTCAACGCCATGGAGATCATGCACAAGGCCATGGGTCAGGTGCTCAGGCTCCAGCAGGATCTGAAGGAGAAGTACGCGGATCACCGCTTCGCCGTGCCCCAGCCCACCCTGAACCTCGGCTACATCCAGGGGGGCGACAGCCCGAACCGCATCTGCGGCTGCTGCGAGCTGCACATCGACATGCGTCCCACCCCGCAGGTGGGTCCCGACGAGCTGATGGGCATGTTGAAAGAGGCGCTCTCCCCCATCGAGATCCACCAGCCCGGCTGCCTGCACCTGCAGCACCTGCACGAACCCATTCCGGCCTATGCCTGCCAGGATGACTCCGAGCTGGTGCGGGAGGCGGAAAAGGCGAGCGGCCGGGCCGCCGAGTCCGTGAACTATTGCACCGAAGCCCCCTTTATCCAGCAACTGGGTTGCGAGACCATAGTGATGGGCCCAGGCCATATCACCCAGGCCCACCAGCCCGATGAATACCTGGATCTGTCGTTCGTCAAGCCGACCACGGCGGTGCTGCAGCACCTGATCAGGCGCTTCTGCGTCTAGCCAAATAGGGATGTAAGTAAGTTACATGACAGGCGCCTTGGGACAGGTGAGGGAAATACATGTTCTGAATCGGCTTGTTATTTGACCTTGCGCAGACAATCTGGGTAGATTGTCCCCCTAAGATGACGGAGCATATGTTGTAATCGCACAACAATAAGTGAGGTCGCCTCCCGCCTGGAAGGTCAGGAGGCACCAACAAAATAAGGATGTGGAATGAACGAAAAGTACGCCGCACTACGGGCCAACGTAGGCATGTTGGGCCAACTGCTGGGTAAATCCATCAAGGATCATCAGGGGCAGGCCTTCCTCGACAAGATTGAGACCATTCGCCAACTTGCCAAGTCTTCCCGCAAGGGGAACGAGGCAGACAGAGAGCGCCTGCTCGACACCCTGCGTACCCTCTCCGATGACGAACTGCTGCCCGTGGCCCGTGCCTTCAGCCAGTTCCTCAACCTGGCGAACGTGGCGGAGCAGTTCCACACCATCTCCCGTCGCTGCGAAGAGCAGGTCTGCACCCCGGACCCGCTGGAGCAGATGTTCGACAAGCTGAAAGCCTCCAACCTGTCCCAGGAGGCCATCATCCAGGCCGTGCGCGAGCTGGACATCGATCTGGTGCTGACCGCTCACCCCACCGAGGTGACCCGTCGCACCCTGATCCACAAGCACGTGCAGCTCAACGACTGCCTCGAGGCCCTGGAACTCTCCGATCTGCTGCCCCGCGAGCGGGACAAGATCCAGAGTCGCATCGAGCAACTGGTCAACCAGGCCTGGCACACCAACGAGATCCGCGAACAGCGCCCGACCCCGGTGGACGAAGCCAAGTGGGGCTTCGCCGTGGTGGAAAACAGCCTGTGGCCGGCCATCCCCGAATTCATGCGCAATCTGGACGAGCGCCTGCAACACCATCTGGGTGTGCGGCTGCCGCTGGATGCCGCGCCGGTCAAGTTCACCTCCTGGATGGGCGGTGACCGCGACGGCAACCCCTTCGTCACCGCCAAGGTGACCGCCGAAGTGCTGGAGCTGGGCCGCTGGATGGCGGTGAGCCTGTTCTACAAGGACATCAAGGAGCTCACCTCCGAGCTCTCCATGGCCGATTGCACTGACGCCGTGCGTGCCCGGGTCGGTGATAACCCGGAACCCTATCGCGCCCTGGTGCGGGAGCTGCGCGAGCAACTGCGCGAGACCCAGGAGTACCTGACCGCCAAGGTACAGGGCCAGGCGAGCGAGAGCCGGGATCTGGTCAAGAGCACCGCCCAGCTGCGCGAGCCCCTGGAGCTCTGCTACCACTCCCTGCACGCCTGCGGCATGGGCAACATCGCCGACGGCATGCTGCTGGACGTGCTGCGCAAGCTGGCCTGCTTCGGCATCCACCTGGTCAAGCTGGACATCCGTCAGGATGGCGAGCGTCACGGCCAGGTCTTCTCCGAGCTGACCCGCTACCTGGGTGTGGGCGACTACGCCGAGTGGAGCGAAGAGGACAAGCAGGCCTTCCTGCTGCGCGAGCTGAACTCCCGCCGCCCCCTCATCCCGAGCGACTGGGATCCCAGTGCCGAGACCCGCGAGACCATCGACACCTGTCGCGTCATCGCCCAGCACGACCCCGATGCGTTCGGCATCTATATCATCTCCATGGCCGGTGCCCCGTCCGATGTCTTGGCGGTCCAGCTGTTGCTGAAGGAAGCCGGCTGCAAGTTCCGCATGCCGGTAGCCCCGCTGTTCGAGACTCAGGAAGACCTGATGGCGGGCACCGCCGTGATGGAACGCCTGCTGTCGGTGGACTGGTATCGCGGTTACATCCAGGGCCGTCAGTACGTGATGATCGGCTACTCCGACTCCGCCAAGGATGCGGGCATGATGGCCGCAGGCTGGGCCCAGTACGCCGCCATGGAATCCCTGGTGGCGCTGGCTGAAGCCAACAACATCCGCCTCACCCTGTTCCATGGCCGCGGCGGTACCGTCGGCCGTGGCGGCGCCCCCGCCCATCAGGCGATCCTCTCCCAACCCCCGGGATCCCTGCGCGGCGGCCTGCGGGTCACCGAACAGGGGGAGATGATCCGCTTCAAGTTCGGCCTGCCGAAAGTGGCCATCCAGAGCCTGAACCTCTACACCAGCGCCGTGCTGGAGGGGAACCTGCTGCCGCCGCCCAAGCCGAAAGAGAGCTGGCGCGCCGTGATGGAGCAGCTGGCGTCTGTCTCCTGCGATCACTACCGCAGTATCGTGCGCGGTCACCCGGACTTCGTGCCTTACTTCCGTGCTGCCACCCCGGAGATGGAGCTCGGCAAGCTGCCGCTCGGTTCCCGCCCCGCCAAGCGCAAGCCCAACGGCGGTGTCGAGAGCCTGCGCGCCATCCCCTGGATCTTCGCCTGGACCCAGAACCGGCTGATGTTGCCGGCCTGGCTCGGCGCCCACAAGGGATTGCAACAGGCCATCGACGACGGCCAGAAGAGCGTGCTGGACGAGATGAGCCGCCAGTGGCCCTTCTTCCGCACCCGTCTCGAAATGCTGGAGATGGTGTTCCTCAAGGCCGACCTCTGGCTGGCGGAATACTATGACACCCGCCTGGTACCGGAGAACCTGTGGGCACTCGGCAAGCAGCTGCGTCAGGAGCTTGCCGACTCCATCGAAGTGGTGCTGAAACTGCGCCCGCAGGGCGACCTGCTGGACGATCAGCCCTGGATCAAGGAGTCCATCAAGCTGCGCAACCCCTACACAGACCCGCTCAATGTGCTGCAGGCCGAGCTGCTCAATCGCTCCCGCAACCACCCGGAGACCCTGCACCCCGAGCTGGATCAGGCGCTGATGGTCACCATCGCCGGCATCGCCGCCGGCATGCGCAACACCGGCTGATCCCGGACCGTTGCAAACAAGGGCGCCCCGGCGCCCTTTTTCGTCTCTGCCGGGCACGGGGATCCCGATATTGCCGCCAGCACAGCCCCCTCTAAGGGAAAAAAACATCCACAACAAACAGGGCGCCATGATGGCGCCCTGTTTTATTTCGCGATATAGCCTTTCATCAGGAGACCTGGTTGCGACCACGACGTTTTGCCTCGTAAAGTCGCTGGTCCACACACTGAAGCCAGTCATCCATGCGCCTGTAACTCATCTGATAGGGTGTGAGCCCCACGCTGATGGTGACGGTGATCGCCTGATGCTGGTACAGGAAGGTGTGCTGCTCCACCTGGCGCCGGATGCGCTCCATGATGGTGTGGGCCTCCTCCAGGGTCGTGCCCCGCAGCAGCAGGATGAACTCCTCCCCGCCAAATCGCGCCACCAGATCCTTGCTGCGCACCGCCTGCATCAGCAGCCCCGCCAGCGACGCCAGCACGGCATCTCCGGCAAGGTGTCCATATACATCATTGATTTGTTTGAAGAAGTCGATATCTATCAAGGCCAGGCAGCAGGCCTCCCCTTCGGCAGGATGGTGCTGGACGTGATCCAGCAACACGTTGGCCTGCTGGAAAAAGCTGCTGCGGTTGGGCAGCTTGGTCAAGAAGTCATGCTCGGCGTTGAAGCGCAGCACCCGCTCCATGCGACTGCGCTCGTCCTCCAGGTTGCGGGCGT
Organism: Aeromonas sp. R6-1; assembly: GCF_040908165.1. NCBI lineage: Bacteria > Pseudomonadati > Pseudomonadota > Gammaproteobacteria > Aeromonadales > Aeromonadaceae > Aeromonas > Aeromonas sp. R6-1. The sequence continues at coordinate 232,315 of NZ_JBFODF010000055.1, read as the reverse complement.
GGATAAGGGTGCCAAGGGCCGTGGTGAGGGGCTCGAGCAGGCTGACATGGGTCTCGTCAAAGCCACCCGGGCGGTTGGCCAGAGCGATCATGCCGATCGCCTCTCCCTTGTGGCGGATGGGAATGCCGAGGAAGCTCTCCAGGTGCGGATGACCACGGGGGGAGACACCGCGACTGGCTGGATGGCTCGGCAGATCGTTGCAGCACACCAGGGTATTGTGGGTCACCACGTGCCCAAACAGGTTGTCGAGCTTGCTGAAGATGAGCCCGCCCCGGCTCTGGCGCTGCTGCTCATACCAGGCATGGGTCGCCTCGTCCCAGGAGACATTGGAGATGGAGGGAACATAGAGACTGGGACGACCATCCTCGTACTGGATGATGCCGATGAAACCATAGGAGCTTTCGCTCACGCTCAGCAGCCGCTCGAAGACGGTGTCGCAGGCGGAGCCGAGATTGCGATCGAGCAGAAAACTCTGGTGCGCGGCCACCACGATGTCAAACAGCTGGCTCTGCTGCTCGACCCGCTGCTTGGCCATCACAGCCGAGGTAATGTCGTGCGCCAGCTTGACCACCCCCAGCAGGGTGCCGGCCTCGTCGCTCACGGGCATGTAGGTGGCATGGAGCCAGAGGGGGCTGCCACCTTGCCTGACCCGGCGAAACTCCCCCGACTGGATCTCGCCACCCAATACCTTCTGCCAGAAGAGATCATGCTCTGCCTGCAGATCCGGCGGCAACAGCATGAGATGGGACTGGCCCACCAGCGCTTCGGGGGGATAGCCCAGCATGTCGCAAAACAGGGGGTTGACCGACACCATGCGACCATCGAGATCGAACTCGACCATGCCATAGGCCCGATCAAGGGCGGTCAGCCTGGCAAGGGTCTCATATCGATCCATCGCGTCGATATCGCGAGCGCAAAGTGCTGTGGTATTCATGGCTACGATTCCTTTCGATCGCCGGCGCATTGCATTGGAATGCGGGGACAAGTGCCCAAATCATAGGATCCGGCACCCGGTTACGCTAACACAGGCCCCGATTGGGTGTGAAGACTGGTTCTTGCCACATCCGGCTCCCGGGCGCAGACTGTCTGGCCTTGCCACGGTTCGAGGAGACCCCATGACACCCGCCATCAACTTGCTGAAAAAGCTCAAGATCCCCCACAGGCTCTACCCCTACGAGTGTGAAGCCCACGACGACTTCGGCAAGCATGCCGCCACCCAACTGGGTCTGCCCGAGGCGCAGGTGTTCAAGACCCTGCTCGCCCATCACGACAAGCAGGCGGTGGTGGCCATCGTGCCCTCCTCGGGCATGTGCAGCCTCAAGCAGCTCGCCAAGGCCACCGGGCTCAAGAAGGTGGAGATGATGAAGCCGGCGGAAGCCGAAAAGCTGACCGGCTACAAGGTGGGTGGCATCAGCCCCCTGGCCCAGAAGAAGCTGCTGCCCACCGTGCTGGACGACTCCGCCATGGCCTTCGACGAGATCCTGGTGAGCGGTGGCAAGCGGGGGCTCTCGGTCGGCGTGGCCCCCGGGGACATGGTTCGGCTGATGAACTGGATTGCGGCCCCCATCGGCGATCACCACGACTAAACAAACAGAAGAGGCACCATGACTGGCGCCTCTTGCGTCTGGATGTCGGATCTGGCGCCTTGCGGGCGAAGCGCCCAAGGAACCCGACCGGAAACCGCCCCGTCCCGGCGGGTGATCTGCCGCCCTCAACACGCCGCAGAGCGGTAGGCGGCGGTCAGTTCGGAGAGTCGGCGACGCTGACGCCCGGCATGGTCGAAGTTGCCGTCCTCCAGCCAGCGCTCGAAGCACCCTTTCAGGGCGGGCCACTCGCTGTCGATGACGGAGAACCAGGCCGTATCCCGGTTGTGTCCCTTGTCCACCCGCGCCTGACGGAAGGTCCCCTCATAGTGAAAGCCCAGGCGCAGGGCCGCCTGGCGCGAAGGCAGGTTCAGGGCATTGCACTTCCATTCATAGCGCCGGTATCCCAGGGCAAAGGCATTGGCCATCATCAACACCATGGCCGCCGTCGCCAGCCGTGACTGCTGCATGGCGGGGGAGAAGTGCAGCCAGCCCACCTCGATGCTGCCCGCCAGGGGATCGATGCGCAGGTAGCTCGCCAGCCCCAGCGCCCGTCCGCTCCCCTCGTCGATGATGCCGTAGAACTGGGGATCCCGCTTGGTGGCGACCTCCCGCAGCCAGACCCCCATGGCGGCCTCGTCCGCGAAAGGGCCGCTGGTCAGGTAAGTCCACATGGCCCCGCTGTCGGCACTGAATGCCTGCCACAGATCCCCCAGGTGGCGCTCGGGATCAAGGGGCTCGAGACGACAGCCCCAGCCATGCAGTGCGCGGTGGGGAGGGAACTCGGCGCCGCGCCATTCTGGCAGCGCACGCCCCAGAGGCTGCCCAAAGTCGTTGAAAAGGGCGGCACCGGGCAGGGAGGCGTCGCCCCCCTCATTGCAACGTTCAACAGGCACAGGCAATTCCCCCTTCCAGCAGCACTCCGGGCTCGCTGCCCGTGGCGACGGCGAAACCGTCCTGACGCCACCAGTGCAGACCCCCTATCAACTCCTTGACCTCAAACCCGAGGGACGCCAGCTTGTAGGCCCCCTGGGTCGAACCGTTGCAGCCGATGCCGTCGCAATAGCAGACATACACCAGGTTCCGGTCCAGTGCCGCCGTGGTCGTCGCCGTCATGGTCCTGTGGGGGAAGGAGATGGCGCCGGGAATGTGCCCCTCGGCATAGTGTGCGGGGGAGCGGGTATCGATGACCACGATCCCCGCCGCCCCGGCCAGCAGATCGGCGGCCAGATCCGCCGGATCGGTACGAAACTTCAGCTGGGCCTCGAAAAAGGCGCTGGCTTCGGCGGCCCCTGCCACCCCTGTGCTCAATACATGACTCATCCTGAACGCTCCTGATGACTAGATGACGATCTCTGTGGTGACGACGGTGTTGACCGAGTTGGCGATGAAGCACTCCTCATGGGCCTGGTGGTGCAACTGCTCCAGATCCGCCAAGGCGGGCTCCCGCTCTCCCCCGAAGATCACCCTGGGACGCAGGGTGACCCGGGTCATGGCGAGGCGACCTTGTCCGTTTTTCGCCATGATGCCGACCGCTTCGTCCCGGTAGCTCTCTACCCGATAGCCCGCCTTCGCCGCCAGCCAGAGGAAGGTGAGCATGTGGCAACTGGAGAGGGCCGCCACAAACGCCTCTTCCGGGTCCACATGTTCCGCCACCGAGTAAGGCAGCGGCACCACATGGGGAGAGGAGGAGGCCGGCACCCTGACCCCGCCATCAAACGCCCACTCATGGGCCCGGCTGTAACGCTGATCGACGAAGGGCTCATGCTCCCCCCGCTGCCAACTGATGGTGGCACTGTATTCCGACATGCAGACTCCTTGTGTTGCCAATCCGTGCCGCCTGCTGGCGCCACCCTGTGACCACCAATGTAGCGACAAAATGGCCTTGCCACGCCGACCAATTTTGCCAATATGGGCAGACCAATTTCATCGAGCCGCCACCATGACCATCCACCCCACCCGCTCTGCCCGTCGGTCGCCAGCCCCACAGCCGCGCCATGCCCTGCGGGCAGGATCCCTGCCTCGAAAGGGGCGCAACCCCCGCGCCAACGGGAGCGCATCATGACCGTTCTGCCAACGCTCTTCGCCAGCCAGCAGCAAGGGGATCTGCCCCTGCACGAACAACTGGTGCGTACCCTGCGCGAGGCCATCCTGGCGGGCCACCTGCCCCTGCACAGCCGCCTGCCCGCCAGCCGTCTCCTGGCCCGGGATCTCGGGATCTCCCGCAGCACGGTGGAACTGGCCTATGGCCGGCTCGAGGCGGAGGGGTATCTGGTGCGCAAGGTGGGCGCCGGCAGCTTTGTCGCCCTGGCGGCGGTGCGCCCCGCGCCGCGCCCGCCCCAGTCAGCGGCTGGCCTCTCCCGCCGCGGCCAGGAGATGGCCCTGGGTGGCGCCTGTCACGACGTGCCCGAGGTGGGCACCACCTTTGCTTCCAGCCAGCCGGATCCCCGTCTCTTCCCCCAGGCACTCTGGGGTCGGCTGATGCAGCAACAGTGGCGCCAGCGCGCCAGCGACTGGATGAACTACGGGGATCCCCAGGGGCTTGGGGAACTTCGCGCCGCCATCAGCAGCTATCTGGTGCAGTCCCGCGGCGTGGTGTGCGAGCCGGATCAGATCCTGATCCTCACCAGCTCCCAGCAGGGGATCCTGCTGGCGACCCAGTTGCTCATCGATGCCGGTGACACCGTCTGGGTGGAAGACCCCGGTTATCCCGGGGCTCGCACCGCCATGGAGAGCGCCGGTGCCCGGGTGCATCCGGTGCCGGTGGATGAAGAGGGGCTCAACCCTCATGGGGATCATCCTGCACCGCGCCTCATCTACTGCACCCCGGCACACCAGTATCCCCTTGGCGTCCCCATGAGCCTGCCCCGCCGCATGGCGCTGCTGGCCGAGGCAGAGCGTCACGGCGCCTGGATCCTGGAAGACGATTACGATGGGGAGTACCAGTATGATCAGCGTCCCCTGCCCGCCCTGCAGGGGCTCGACGGCCAGGGGCGGGTGATCTATGTGGGCACCTTCAGCAAGGTGCTGTTCGGCTCGCTGCGCCTCGCCTACCTGGTGCTGCCCAGGCCGCTGATGGACTCCTTCTGCCGCGCCCGGGCCGCCGTCGACGGCCACAGCAACCAGTTGCAGCAAGCGGTCACGGCAGACTTCATCCGGGGCGGGCACTTCGCCACCCACCTGCGCCAGAGCCGCCTCCTCTACCAGAGCAGACGGGATCTGCTGCTGGCGGAACTGGCCGAGCACTGCCCGGGGCTCACCCCCATCCACAGCGGCGCCGGCCTGCAGTGCGCCGTGCTGCTGCCCCCCGGTGGCGAGGCGCGCTGGACCAATGCCGCCAATACCTGCGGGTTGGGGCTGCGCCATCTGGGCCAGTTCTACCTGGGCCCGCCGACACTGGAGGGGTGGCTGCTCGGCTTCGGCTGCCTCGACAACCAGACGCTGCGCCAACTCTGTCGTCGCCTGGGTCTCTTGATGAAATCCGCATGACCCCCTTCTCAAGAGGTCAGATCTGCCAGAGCCTGATAGCGCTGTGTCGACGGGAATGGCCCGTCTATACTGGGCACAATCCCGTTGCCGAACCCGGTCAAGATGCATCGAATCCTGCTCCTTTTGCTCGCCCTCTCCCTCCCGTCCCTCACGATGGCGGCCACCCGCTTCACCCTGATCACCGGGGAAACCCAACAGGATGTCCGCATGAATTATTACCGGGCGGCGATGCGGCTGGCGCTGGAGAAAACACGTCCTGAGTACGGCGACTATGAACTGCTCGACGCCATCAGGATGAACAAGGCGAGGATGCGGCTCGAAGTGCAAACGCCGGGCAAGAATGCCCTCTTCATCGTCGACAGCTGGCCCCAGGAGATCCCTCAACCCGGCGTCACCCTGGTCCCCTTCCCCATCGATCTGGGCGTGCTCGGCTACCGGGTCTGTTTTGTCGGCAGCGCCCGTGCCCAGGCCCTGGCCGGGGTTCACACCCTGTCCCAGTTGCAGCAGTTCACACAAGGGGTGGGCACCGGCTGGCGGGATGCCGACATCCTTCGCTACAACGGCTTCAGGGTGCAGGAGGTGGATAACTATGAGTCACTGTTTCGCCTGGTGGCCCGTGGCCGGATCGATCTCTTCTGCCGTGGTGCCAACGAGATATTGAGCGAGTGGAAAATCCACAGACCCGGCCTGCCGGGGCTGACCGTGGATAGCCATGTCGCCCTCTTCTATCCGCTCATCCACTCCCTCTATAGCCACGCCACCTACAGCAAGGAGCGCGAGCGCCTTTTGCGCGGCCTGCAACTGGCCTGGAAAGATGGCTCCCTGCAGCGCCTCTGGCGCCATCATTTCCAGCCTTCCCTGGTCTTTGCCCGGCTCGATTCACGCCAGATCTTCCGGCTGACCAACCCGCAGTTGCCCGACGAGAGCACCGACTACCGCTCCTATCTCTATGACCCGATGAGGGATGACTTTGGCATCGCTCCCTGACTGGCTCGCCGGTTCTCCCCTGTCAGGCAGGCTCCCCTTGCACACTCTCTGCCTGGCGCTGCTGCTCTGGTTGCTGCCGACCTGCGTCATGGCCGCCCCCGGCAGCATTCGTGCCTGCATGGAGAACAGCGATTCGCCTCCCTGGTTGCTGATGTCCGGCGAGGGGATAGTGCAGTTCCACCTCAAGGAGGTGGCAAACCGGATCGGGCATCCCATCATTCTCACCCCCCTTCCCTGGAAACGCTGCCTCTCCCTCGTCAGCCAGGGCCAGCTCGATGCCGCAGTCAAGCTGAGCTACAGCGAAGAGCGTGCTCGCACCATAGGGGTCTATCCCATGCGACAGGGGGCACCTGATCCCGCCAAGCGCCTGCTCACCGAGAGCTACAGCCTCTACCAGCCAAAAGGCGGACAGGTTCGCTGGGATGGCCGGCAGCTCGTCGCCCATGGCGTCATTGCGGCGCAGTCCGGTTTCTCCATCGTCGCCCAGCTGCAGGAGAGCGGTGTCAGGGTGGATGACTCCAGCAGGGAGCCACTGATCCTGCTCAAGAAGGTCGCGATGCAGCGCGCCGTTGCCGCCGCCCTGCAAACCGGGGTCGCAGAACGGACCCTGGCCGCCCACCCGCAGCTGCAGGCCACACTCGAGCGGATCACCCCTCCCCTGGTCGAAAAACCCTACTACCTCATCTTCTCCCACCCCTTCCATCAGGCCCACCCCGATCTCAGCCAACAGGTGTGGGACGAGATTGAGGAGGTGCGACACTCCGCAGCCTATGCCCGCTTCGTCACAGGCATGGCGTCACCGGGGACCCCCTAACCCCAGGCCCGCCCCTCAGCCCTGCTCGCGGCACAGGGCAAGCCAGGCCTCGGCGGTGCGGGAGAGGTAGCGATCCCCTGGCCAGATCACCCCGAGTCGCCAGCTCAGCGCCGGGGCCAGAGGGCGCAACACCAGCCCATCCGGCGTCAGCCGCCGGCAGATGGGCTCCGGCAGGAAGGCGACCCCCATACCGCTTCGTACCATGGCGGTGAGAAAGTCCCACTGGCTGCTGCGGGCCGCCACCTGAGGCACGAACCCGGCTTGCTCGCAGGCCTGCTCCAGCCGCTCGCTCAGGGTGAAGGCCTGGGTATAGAGCAGGAAGGGTTCGTCCCGCAGAGCCTCCAGCCGGATCTCGCCCCCCTCGCGCCAGCGGGGCAGGTCCGGTAGCACCACCCGGATGGGGTAACTGTCCAGATCCAGGGCGCAGAGAGCCCCCTCTTCCCTGGTCGGCAGCATGGTGATGGCGAGATCCAGCTCCCCCGCCAGCACCGCCTGCTCGATGCGCCGCCCGCCATATTCGACGATGGAGAGCTCCACGCCGGGGTAGCGGCTGCGATAGGTACGAATGAGATCCGCATAGACATGGCCCACCATGGGCGGGATGCCGAGGGCAAGACGCCCGGATTGCAGGCTCTGCAGATCCGCCAGCTCCGCCTCCAGCTGCTGCATCTCCGCCAGGATGGTCTGGGCCCGATTGAACAGCACCTGGCCGCTGTCGGTCAGGGTGAAGCGGCGACCGACCCGGCTCAGCAGGGGCTGGCCCAGCTCCTCTTCCATGTTGCGGATCATTTTGCTGATGGTGGGCTGGGTGACGAACAGCTTCTCGGAGGCGCGGGTGAAGCTCTGCTCCCGCACCAGCTCGACGAAGTAACGCAGGGCTCGAATATCCATGGTGCTCTCTTGACGGGGATGGCTGGCTAAATCATGCCTCTTTGGCATGATTTTGATAATTTAAATTCATTTTTTGCAGGTTTTGTCCCTCTCTATACTGTGAGCAGGTTCACAGAAAGACGCTTGCCATGAAAACCCTCTGCCTTCGCTGGTTGCAAACCCCCTTCCAAATCGCCCTGCTGGCGGCCATCTGGTTGCTGGCCGACATCGCAGTGCGCACCTTGCACCTGCCCCTGCCCGCCAATCTCACCGGCATGTTGCTGCTGCTGGTCTGCATCCTGCTCGGGGTGGTCAAGGCCCAGTGGTTCAGTGCCGGGGCCCGCTGGCTGCTGGCGGAGATGCTGCTCTTCTTCGTCCCGGCCGTGGTGGCCGTGGTCAACTATCAGGAGCTGCTGCTGCAGGAGGGGTGGCGCATCATGGTGGTCCTCATCGTCAGCACCGTGCTGGTGCTCGGCACCACGGCCCTGGTGGTGGACAGGGTCTATCGCCTCGAGCTGAAGCTGGCCCGCCGGAGTCGCCGCCATGTCTGACACCCTGCTCGGCCTGCTCTGCTTCGCCCTGACCCTGCTCTTCTACTACGCCAGCAAGTGGCTCTATGGCAAAAAGCGCATCCTGCCCCTGATGCCGCTGCTGCTGGCCCCCACCCTGCTGGTGGCCGTGGTGATGTTGTTCCACATTCCCTACCGGGACTACATGGCCGAATCCCACTGGCTGCTCTGGCTGCTGGGCCCTGCCACCGTCGCCTTCGCGGTGCCCGTCTACGAGAATCGCCAGCTGATGCGCCGCCACTGGCTTTCCCTCTCGGTCGGGGTCGTGGCGTCCGTGGTGATGGCGGTGGGCAGCACAGTGCTGCTGGCCCGCTGGCTCAACCTCTCCGAGCTGTTGCAGCGCAGCATGGCCATGAGATCCATCACCACCCCCTTCGCGGTGGAGGCGACCCGTTCCGTGGGTGGCAACGCCGATCTCACCGCCCTGTTCGTGGTGCTGACAGGCGTCATCGGCATGGCGGTGGGAGAAAGCGTGCTCACCGTGCTCGCCATCCGCAGCCGCCTTGGCAAGGGCGCGGGCTTTGGTGCCTCGGCCCACGGGGCCGGGACAGCCAGGGCCTATCAGATGGGCAACGAGGAGGGGGTGGTCTCCAGCATGGTGATGATGATCGCCGGCATGGCCACCGTGCTGCTCGCCCCCCTCCTGGGCCGGCTGTTCTGGTAACTCCGCTACCCGATAACAGAAGAGGCGCCCTGGGGCGCCTCTTCTCATTGCATCGTGTCACGCAGCCTCAGAGGCTGGCGCAGATCTGCCAGAGATCGTACTGGATGGCGGCGGCCGTCACTTCCCGGCCCGCTCCCGGCCCCTGGATCACCAGGGGGTTGGTGCGATAGCTGTCGCTCTCGATGGCGAACACGTTGTCGCAGGGCAAGAGGTTGGCAAACGGGTGATGGGGCTCCAGCGCCTCCAGCCCGACGCGGGCCTTGCCGTCGTGCTCGAAGCGGGCGACATAACGCAGCACCTTGCCGACCCGGCGCGCCCCCTCGAAGGCGGTCTGGATAGGGTCATCCAGCTCCTTGAGCCTGTCCATGAACTGATCCGCACTCACCTTGCGCAGGACCACCGGCACCAGGTTCTCCAGCTCGATGTCGGCGGAGTCGAGTTCGAAGCCCGCCTCCCGCGCCAGGATGAGCAGCTTGCGGCGCACATCCTGACCGGAGAGATCCTCCCGGGGATCCGGCTCGGTCAGGCCGTGTTGCCACGCCTCGTCCACCAGTTCGGAGAAGGGGCGAGTGCCGTCATACTGCTGGAACAGCCAGGAGAGGGTGCCGGAGAAGATGCCGGAGACCCCCTGGATGCGGTCACCGCTCTGGCGCAGCATCTGGATGCTGGACTGGATGGGCAGCCCGGCCCCCACGGTGGCGTTGTAGCGCCACTGCACCTGGTGGTCGCGACAGGTCTGCTTGATGCGCTGGTAAAACTCGCTGTCGGCGGCACCGGCAAACTTGTTGGCGGCGATGATGTGGATGCCGAGCTGGGCAAAGTCCGGGTAGTAGCGGCTCACCGTCTCGCTGGCGGTCATGTCGAGCGCGATCAGGGAGTCAAAGCTGTGCTGCTCCAGCTGGGAGAGCAGCTCCGGCCAGATGAGCGGCTTGGGATGGAAGTTGTCCTGTACCTTGAGGGGATCCAGCCCCTCTTCGTCCAGCAGCCCGCCCTTGGAGTCGAAGACCCCGTAGAGGGTGAGCGCCAGATTAAGCTCATGCTCGAGGCGCGCCTTCTCGCGGGCATAGAGCCCCAGCCAGTGACCGCCGATATTGCCCTTGCCGAACACCACCAGCCCGACCCGGGTCGGGCGGCTGAACAGGGCACTGTGCAGAGCGATGAGCAGCGGCTCCAGCACGATCTGGCGCAGCACGGCCACCAGGCTCAGGCCGTCTTTGGCCACCTGCACGAACTCCAGAGGCTGATCCGCCAACAGCTGGTAGAAACGGTGGCACTGCTCGGCATTGTCGGTGACGCCGGCCCCCACCAGGGCGACCAGGCTGAACCCCTCCTTCTGGATGAGGCCGGTAAAGTTGCCCTGCAACTGGAAGTCACGGAGCACCTCGAAGGCCCCTTGTGCCACTTCCAGGGTGTAGGCCAGACGCAGCACCCGCCGATCCGGCTGGCGCTGCAGGGTGAGCGGATGGAGGCGATGGCGGGCCAGATGGGCCTCGATGGCCGCTACTGTCTGCTCAAAGTCAGTCTGCGGCAGCACCTTGAGCTCGATGAGGGCTATCTGATCCACCGAGGAGACGATGCGGGCACCGCCGGAGCGGGGTGCACGGCGCAGGATGTGGGTGCAGCCTTCGTCCGGATTGTAGCTGCAGCGCAGGGTGAGGCGCTGACGGCTGTCGGCCACCGGCTGCAGAGTACGCGAATGCAGCACCGAGGAGCCCAGGCGCGCCAGCTCGTTGGCCTCGGCCAGGCTCAGGCGCTCCAGCAGACGAGCCTCTTTCACCCGGCGCGGGTCGGCACTGTAGACCCCGGCCACGTCGCTCCAGATGGTGGTGGACTCGCCGTCCGCCAGCGCCGCCAGGAGGCTGGCACTGTAGTCGGAGCCGTTGCGCCCCAGCAGCAGGGAACGCCCCTCCATGTCGGCGGCAATGAAGCCGGTCACCACGATGCGACCGGCGTGCTCGGCCAGCCGAGCCTTGAGCAGCTCGCTGGAGAGGGCGGTGTCCACCTTGATGAGGGCGCCGTCTTCTGCGCGCAGGAAACTGCGAGCATCGAGCCAGGCGGCCGCCTCACCCCGGCTGGTGAGCAGGGCAGCCAGCAGGCGGGCGGACCACACCTCGCCAAAGGCGAGCAGGCCGTTGCGCTCGAAGCGGTCAAACTGCCCCTCCAGGGTCTTGGCGATCAACTGCATGTCGTCCGTCAGTTGCTGGCTCAGATCGAGGTGAAGCTCCCCTTCCAGCAGGCCGTCGATCAGGCTCTGCTGATAGGCGTGCAGGGCGGTGATGGCTTCGCCTGCGGCCTCATCCCCCGCTTCCGCCAGCTCCACCAGCTGGATCAGCCGGTTGGTGGTCTTGCCTGCGGCGGAGACCACCACCAGCTCGTTGCCCCCCACCTGTTGCTCGACGATGCTGGCGACCCGGCGATAACAGACCGGATCCGCCAGGCTGCTGCCGCCGAACTTGTGTACATGGCGCCGCTTGAAGACTGCCTCTGTTGCCACCACACACTCTCCTTGTTGTTGTTCCATTACTTCACCTGCTCTGCCTGTTGTGCCAACTGCGCCTGTTCAAACCCCTGGGCCAGATCGGCCACCAGATCCTCACCGTGTTCGATCCCCACCGACAGACGCAGCAACTGGGCACTGATGCCCGCCGCCTGCTGGGCCGCAGGGGTCATGGCCCTGTGGGTCATGCTGGCCGGATGGGCCACCAGACTCTCCACCCCGCCGAGGGACTCCGCCACCGAGAAGAGGCGCAGCCCCGCGAGGAAGGCGCGCAGCCCCGTCTCGTTGCAATCGAGCTCAAAACTTAGCATGGCGCCAAAGCCGGACTGTTGACGGCGCGCAATGTCGTGGCCTGGATGGCTCGGCAGGCTGGGGTGATAGATCCGCTTGACCAGCGGCTGCTGCTGCAAGAAGGCGAGGATGCGATCCGTGTTCTCCTGATGGGTGCGCAGGCGCGGAGCCAGGGTGCGCAGACCCCGCAGGGTGAGGTAGGAGTCAAAGGCACCGGAGGTGAGCCCCAGGCAGTTGGCCCACCACACCAGGGAGTCGGCCAGAGCCTGATCCTTGGCGATCGCCACACCCCCTACCACGTCGGAGTGGCCGTTGATGTACTTGGTGGTGGAGTGGACCACCACGTCGGCACCAAGGGACAGGGGCTGTTGCAGCAAGGGGGAGAGGAAGGTGTTGTCCACCACCACCTGGGCCCCCACCCCGTGGGAGGCCTCGGCGATGGCGGCGATGTCCACCACCCGCAGCAGCGGGTTGGAGGGGGTCTCCACCCACACCAGTGCGGGTTTCTGGGCCAGCGCGGCGGCCAGCGCCACCTCGTCTCCCTGATCCACGAACTGCACCTGGTAGTGGCCCTTGGCCGCCAGATACTCGAACAGACGCCAGGTACCGCCGTAGCAGTCGTGGGGAGCGATCAGCAGATCCCCCGCCTTGAGCAGAGCCGTGGTCACCAGGTGAACGGCCCCCATGCCGGTGCCGGTCACCACGGCGCCGGCCCCCCCTTCCAGGACCGCCAGGGCGTCTGCCAGATTGGTGCGGGTCGGGTTGCCGGAGCGGGCATAGTCGTATTGACGGGGCTCGCCAAAGTCGGCAAAGGTGTAGTTGCTGGAGAGGTAGATGGGGGGCACCACGGCACCGTGCTGCGTGTCTGTCTCAATCCCGGTGCGTACCGCCAGGGTGGCCTTGTGGGTCATGTCACTCTCCTTGATGGGTTGCCGGAGCCGGTCCGCCTCGTGGGTCGTCCAGCCCCGCTCTCATTTTCGCTGGCCGGACTGCCGGCCCATGGTGCACCACACTACGCCACCTTAAAAAAGCCGTCAACACTTCTAGACGTCTAAATGGCTTTGCTGTTGGATTGCCATTGAATTCCTTAAGGGTTAAAATCCGCGCTCACGGCCAAACGACTACAGGTGGAACATGGGTACAGAGTGGAACGGCGACTACGTCAGCCCCTATGCAGAGCACGGCAAGAAGAGCGAACAGGTCAAGAAGATAACCGTCTCGATCCCGCTCAAGGTGCTGAAGGTGTTGACCGATGAGCGCACCCGTCGCCAGGTGAACAACCTGCGTCATGCGACCAACAGCGAGCTGCTCTGCGAAGCCTTCCTGCACGCCTTCACCGGCCAGCCGCTGCCCTGTGACGACGACCTGCGCAAGGATCACCCGGACAGCGTCCCTGCCGAGGCCCGCGCCATCATGGAAGCCCTTGGCAAAGAGATCGAAGACTTCGACGCCGAGTAATGCGGCTGCCCATGGCAAACGATGCATCCCTTTCAATGACGCGGCCCGGTGCCGCGTCATGCTTATCTGCCGTCTCCCCCTTCAGCCTGCGTCACTACCAGAGCGACATGCAGAGCCACAGTCATGACCACGCCCAGCTGGTGATCCCCCTCGTCGGCCCCCTCGAGATCGAGGTGCAGGGCCGGGGATGTCGCCTCGCCCCCGGTTTTGCCTGCATCATCGCCCCTGGCCTTCGCCACGACTACGCCGCCGATCCGGCGCACGTGTTTCTGGTGCAGGAGAGCCACTGGCTGCCAGCCGCCCTGGGGGACCACCCCTTCGTCGAGCTGGATGAGGCCCAGCGCCACTACCTCGCCTTCCTGCACCGCATGGTGGCCGAGGGGCGCCACGTGGCCGGCATGGATCAGGTGTGGCTCGGGCTGCTGACCGAGGGACGCGGCATGGGCCCTGCCGTCGCACCCCGCATAGCCCCTCGTATCGCCAAGGTGCAGCGTCATATGGAAGCCCACCTCGCAGACCCCCTCACCAACGAGGGACTCGCCGCCATCGCCTGCCTCGGCCTGAGCCAGTTCAAACACGCCTTTCGCCAGCAGGTGGGCACGAGCGTCTCCCACTACCTCAGGATGCGGCGCATGGCGCTGGCCCGCACCCTGCTCGCCCGCACCCGGCTGCCCGTCGGCGAAGTGGCCAGCCGCTGCGGCTACCAGAACCAGGGGGCCTTTGCCGAGCGCTTCCTGGCCGAGACCGGACTGACCCCTTCCCTCTGGCGCCGGCAAAACGGCCGCCTGCCGTAATCGGTCGGCTCTTTGCCGAAGACAATCCCCGGGCATTCGAGGCATGCTGAGGCTCATGCACGGTATGGGCAACGAGGAGCCAAGATGCAGACCATAAGCTGGCAGGATTTCGAGATGGTGGAGCTCAGGGTGGGCACCCTGGTGCGGGTCGAGCCCTTCCCCGAGGCGCGCCGCCCCGCCTACAAGGTGTGGGCGGATTTCGGCCCCGAGCTCGGGGTGCGCAAGAGCAGCGCCCAGATCACCGACCTCTATCGACCGGAGGATCTGGTGGGCCGCCAGATCGTCGCCGTGGTGAACTTTCCCCCCAAGCAGATAGGCCCCATCCAGTCGGAGTTTCTGCTGACCGGCTTCTATCGCCCGGATGGCGCCGTGGTGATCGCCATCCCCGAGCAGGCGGTGGAGAACGGCGCCAAGCTGGGGTGAGACGACGGCAAGGCAACCAGAGAGCAGAAACAAGAGAGGCGACCCCCGGGGTCGCCTCTCTTGTTTGATGCTGACGGCCTGGCTTATTTCAGCAGGCTGAACAGCAGGGCCGAGACCGCCAGGGCACCGGTCAGCAGGATGAAGCCGTTGACCCAACGGTGACGGAAGCGGGCCAGCGCCTCCACCTTGTAGATGGCCACCACCGGCATGATGAAGAGGATCATGGCGATGACGGGACCGGAGAGGGTCTCCATCAACCCCAGAATGCCCGGGTTGATGATGGCGGCGCCCCAGATGGCGAAGAACATCAGGGCGATGCCGAGCTTGTCCGCCTTCGCCAGCGGCAGGCCGGTGGGCTTGGCGATCAGGCTTTTCAGGCTCTCGCGGGCACCGAGGAAGTGGCCGAGGAAGGAGGAGCTGATGGCGATAAAGGCGATGAGCGGCCCCAGGGTCACGATCACCGGGTTGTCGGTGATGTTGGCGAGATAGGAGAGCACGGAGACGTTCTGGGCCTTGGCCTCGGCCAACTGAGCCGGGGAGAGGCTCAGCACGCAGGAGAAGACGAAGAAGAGCACGAAGCCCACCAGCATGACGGTGGTGTTGCGCAGGATCAGGCCGCTCTTGGTTTCGGCCTGCTCCCCGTATTCCCGGCGCTGCACGTTGGCAAAGCCCGAGATGGCGGCGGCGTGGCTGAAGGCGAACACGGTGACCGGCAGCGCCAGCCAGACGGTGTTGAGGAAGCTCGTGCCTTCAAAGGCGGTCACTTCCGGCCACTGCCACTGGGGAATGAGGTAGCAGGAGAGGGCCAGCAGGATCGCCGCAAGCGGGTAGACCATGACGGCGAAGGCCCGCAGCATCGCCTTCTCGCCGGCCAGCATCACGGCGATCATGGCGAACACCAGCACGCCGGAGAGCATCACCCGATCCGGGGAGGCCAGGCCGAGCTGGTTGACCATGAAGCTCTCCACTGTGTTGGTCAGCCCGACGCCGTAGATGAGCAGGATCGGGAAGATGGAGAGGAAATAGAGCGCCGAGATGAGGCGCCCGGCCATCTTGCCGAAGTGCTCCTCGGCCACCTCGGTGAAGTCGGCCTGGGGGCGCGACGACGAGAGCACGAAACGCGCCAGCCCGCGGTGGGCGAGGAAGGTCATGGGACCGGCCAGCACGGCGACGATGATGAGGGGCCAGATCCCCCCCAGACCCAGGTTGATGGGCAGGAACAGAATGCCGGCGCCGACGGCGGTGCCGAACAGGCTGATGACCCAATGGGTGTCGTGGCGACGCCAGCCGGTGCTGGCCATGGTGGAGGGGGAACCGGACAGCTCCCGTGAGACGTCTGCAGATAAACTCATCGATAAATCACTTTTACGTAGTATTAAAATCTAAAAAGATTGTGCTCCTTTAGCATTTAATTCTCAAAAAGGGAGACTGGCAGATCTCACTGGCAAAGCCCTGTTCCACCAGTGAGATTGGGAGGAAATTTCACCCCGGATTATTCGATTAATCCTGACATTAACCAAAAGTTAGGAATATAAAACCAAAATTAAAACCGACGTCGATTTTTTGTTTCGATGAAATGCATGTTTTCAGAATTAAATGAAATTTATGCCAGTGCAGCCAGATTGGATGTGATGATCCACTGCCGTTATCGCCATCACTAGCGAATCTCCCTAAAATCCCCGTAACCAGCCAGTGGATCACACCAATGCAATCAGGCGACCCTGTGGTCGCCTGATTGCATTCCCTGCGAGCTGGTCGACCCGTCAGTGGGCCAGAATGCGACCCCAGGCGAGATCCGGGTCCCCCATCACGATGAAGTCCGGGTTCTCCAGCGACTCGGTCTCGTTGTAGCTCAGCGGTTGCAGCGCCAGGCTGAGGATGCGCCCCCCTGCCGCCTCCACGATGCACTGGGCGGCAGCGGTATCCCACTCCCCGGTGGGGCCCAGGCGCACGTAGCAATCCGCCACGCCTTCCGCCACCAGGCAGGACTTGAGGGAGCTGGAGCCGAGCGGGATCAGCTCGTAGTGGATGGCCGGGTTGAGGCGACGGGTCAGGTTCTCCAGTTTCTGGCGGCGGCTGATGGCCACCACCAGGGAGTCTGGCTGATCGTGTTCATGATGGATGGCGCTGATGGGACGGCTCTCGCCGTTCGCCTCCTTGAAGGCGCCGTGACCACGCACCGCCCAGTAGAGCAGATCGGATTCGGGGGCATAGATGACCCCGAGCACCGGGACATTGTCCCGCACCAGGGCGATCAGGGTAGCGAAGTCGCCGCTGCCTGCGATGAACTCACCAGTGCCGTCCAGCGGGTCCACCAGCCAGTACTGGCGCCAGTTCGCACGCTGGCTGAAGGGGATGTCGGCCGCCTCTTCGGTCAGCACGGGGACATGGGGAGTGAGCGCTGCCAGCGCCTGTTTGAGGTAGGCATCGGCAGCAAGATCGGCACTGGTGACCGGGGTCGCATCCTCCTTCAACTGGCGTTCGAACTGACCGCCGCGATAGATCTCGTGAAGGATCCTGCCCGCCTCACGGGCGATCTCCTTGACCTCGGGTATCCAGGCCAACAACTCCTGCATGGTGCTTACCTCTGCCTCTGATTGCCAAACAGACCCTCTGCGGGCTAATTTCCCTGCTCCGCCAGCCATTTGCTGGCCAGCAGCAGGGCACTGATGCTGCGCGACTCGGTGAAGTCCGGTCGTGCCAGCAACTCGTCGATCCGGTTGAGGGGCCAGGGGATCACCTCAAGAGGCTCGGGCTCGTCACCGACCCGCTGCTCGGGGTAGAGATCCCGCGCCAGCAAGATGTCCATCCGGCTGGAGAAATACCCCGGCGCCAGCGACACCTGCTTGAGCAGGGTCAGGCTGCTCGCCCCGAAGCCCGCCTCCTCCATCAGCTCCCGGTTGCCCGCCTCGAAGGCATTTTCACCGGGGTCTATCAATCCCTTGGGGAAACCCAGCTCGTAGGAGTGGGTGCCCGCCGCGTACTCGCGCACCAGCAGCAGGGTGTGGGCATCGAACAGGGGCACCACCATGACGGCACCCCGATTGCCGCCGCGCATCCGCTCGTAGACCCGCTCCTCGCCGTTGGAGAATTTCAGGTGAAGGGACTCCACCTTGAACAGCCGGCTCTCGGCCACGATCTCGGCCTTGAGGATCTCCGGCTTGCTCTTGTCATGGGCCATGGTCTCGACACTGAGGTGGACGGGATTGCGCTTGTGGGGATCGCTCATCGGAGGCTGACTGCTCGTTAAAAAATCGTGTTTCAAGAGTAAACGACTCCCCTGCCGAACACCACGGGGCAAAGAGGGGAAAGATGTCTGAAAAATCCGTTATAATGCGCCCCGTTTTTCCCATCACCACAGACATCGCGAGGCCCCATGTCGACTCCCCTGCCCTGGCACCAGATTGATACCGTGTTGCTCGACATGGATGGCACCCTGATCGATCTCCATTTTGACAGCCATCTGTGGCAAACCCTGGTGCCGGCGCGCTACGCCGAGCGACTCGGCCTGCCGCTGGCCGAGGCGAAGGCGCAGATAGACACCCACTATCATGCGGTCAACGGCACGCTCGACTGGTACTGCGTGGATTACTGGACCCGGACGCTCGGGCTCGACATCCGCGCCCTCAAACAGGAGATCCTGGAGAAGATCCAGTGGCGCCCCAACGTCATTCCCTTCCTTGCCGCACTCAAGGCCGCCGGCAAGCAGGTGGTGCTCTTCACCAATGCCCATCCCGCCAGCCTGTCGGTGAAGGATGCACGCCTCGGCCTCGCCCAGCACCTCGATCTGATGGTGAGCACCCATGAGCTCGGGTGGTCGAAGGAGAGCCAGCACTGCTGGCAGGCACTGGCCGAGCGGCTGGCCTTCGACCCGGCCCGCACCCTCTTCGTGGATGACAGCGAGCGGATCCTGGCCGCCTCGGCCGAGTTCGGCATCGCTCACCAGCTCGGCATCCGTCACCCCGACAGCCAGATGCCGCCGCTCACCTTCCAGCACTTCCCGGCGCTCGAGGACTACGCCGACCTGCTCCCTCTCGGCGCCTGACACGCACAAGGCCCTCTTCACGAGGGCCTTGTCACATCAGCTCAACAGCCTGCCGAGCGCATCCCGTTCATGAAAGCCCTCAGGCCGCATCGCGCGGGGCCAGCACCCCCATGCTGGCCAGGTAGTCGAGGGCGCTTGGGGTGAAGCCGACCTCCGTGAGGTGCGCCGCCGTGAAAGGGGCTGCATGCAGAGGCAGGCCGCGGCTCACCCGTTCCATCCAGTCCGGATTGCCAAGGGCCGCCGTGCCCACCGCCACCAGATCGGCGCCGCCGGCCAGAGCCCGCTCCGCCGAATCTGCGTCGCGAATCTTGCCCGCCACCATGAGCGGCACCCGCCCGGCCAACCCGACCCTTACCGCCTCCAGCAGGGCGCCGCCGTCGGGATCCCCTGCCACCGCCTTGAAGCTGTCCCCCATGGAGAAGTGCAGGTAGTCGATCCCCTCGTCCACCAGCAGGCGCGCCACCGCCAGCTGATGGGCCAGTTCGATGCCCTGGATATGGGCATAGCTCTCGGGGGAAAGACGCACCCCGACCAGGAAGCCCCGGGGTAGACGGGCGCGAATGCCGCGCACTATCTCCACCAGGATCCGCGCCCGGTTCGCGAGGCTGCCCCCCCAGCGGTCGGTGCGCCGGTTGTGCAGGGGGTTGAGGAAGTTGCAGAGCAGGAAGTGGTGGGCTGCGTGCAGCTCGACCCCGTGCAGGCCGGCACCATGGGCCCGCTCGGCAGCGATCACAAAGGCGTCAATGATCGTCAGAATCTCCGCCTCGCTCAGCCCCTTGACCCCGAGGGGGTAACGCCCGCCCGGCGCCAGCGCGCACGGGCCGACTGGCGCCCCGTCGTTCAGCTCTGGCAGAGCCCGCATCCCGCCGTGATGCAGTTGCACCACCGCCAGCGCCCCGGCCTGCCGCGCACTGTCGGCCAGGGCCGTGAAGGCCTGCTGCTGGGCGTCCGTCATCAGGGCAGGCTGCCCCGCCCAGCAGCGTCCGCCGGGCCGCACCTGGGTGGCGGCGGCAATGAGCAGGCCGAAGCCGCCACGGGCGCAGCGCGCCAGCCAGTCGAGCTCGGCCTGGCCGGGATCACCGCCTGCGCCGCTCATGTTGTGGGTCAAAGGGGCCAGCACGGCCCGGTTCTTGAGCCGCAATCCGGCTCGCTCGAAGTGGAAGCTGTCGCCCAGTGTCTTGTTCATCGTCCTCTCCCGGGATCGCAATGGCATGGCGGCCACTATAAACCCGGGCCACCAGGATATAATCAGGCGCACAAGCAAGACATTCATTCCCAGCAAGACACAATAGGCCACCCCTCATGCGTCACCACAAGCTCGACACTCTCTACCTGATGCGCCTGCTGGTCGCCATCGTCCGCTGTGGATCCTTCGCCGCGGCGGCGGCCCAGCTCGGCATCACCCCGAGCAAGGCGTCAAAAGATCTGCGCCACCTGGAGCAGAGCCTCGGCAGCGTGCTCCTGAGTCGCACCACCCGCCGGGTACAACTGACCGACGCAGGAGAGCTCGCTTACCGCCAGGCCGACCAGATGATCGCCCTGCACGAGCAGTTGCTGGACGGCCTGCAGCGCCGCCGCTCGGCACTGTGCGGGGAGCTGCGCATCACGGCGCCGGATCTTTGGGGAGAAGTGGTGCTGACTCCGGTGCTGCTGCGCTTTCGCGCCGACCACCCGGAGGTGCGGATCATCGCCGACTTCAGCAATACCCCGGCCGACCTGCTGCGCGACAACCTGCACGTGGCGTTTCGCAGCACTGAGCTCGGCACCCAGCCCTACCTGGCGCGCCCCATCGCGGTGGACGATCTGGTGCTCTGCGCCAGCGCCGACTACCTGGACCGCCACCCGCCCCTCAGCACACCGCAGGATCTGCACCAGCACAGCCTCATCACCCGCAGCCAGGAGTACGGCCGCCACGAGCGCTGGCCCCTGCTTGCCCAGGGGCGCGAGATCCCTCTCGAGGTAGCGGGCGAGCTGGCCTTCAGCAGCAAGAAGGCGATTCACCAGGGGATGCGCCAGGGACTGGGGATAGCCCGCCTGCCGCGCTACCTGGTGGCGGCCGAGCTGGCCGAGGGGGTGGTGCGCGAAGTGCTGCCGGACTATCGCCCCAAGGGGGCCCATTTCTACGCCCTCTATACCCAGCGCCGGGCCGAGTCGGCCCTGGTCGGCCACTTCCTCGACTACGTCATCGAGGCGCTCACCCCTTCATGAGCAGATCACCAGGTGGTACTGCTTCTTGCCCCGGCGCAGCAGCAGGTAGCGGCCGAACAGCCGATCGTCAGCGGTGAGCGGCTCATCCCGGCGGATCGCACCGTTGACGCTGACGGCCCCCGCCGCCAGCAGCTCGCGGGCGATCCGCTTCGAGTTGGCCAGGCTGCACTCCACCAGCAGGGTCACCAGATCCGTTTCCCCCTCGATGCAGCTGCTTGGCATGCCATCTTGCGCCAGCTGGGCCAGATCGCTCTCCCCAAGGCGGGCTACCTCGCCACTGAACAACGATTCGCTGATGCGCTGCACCGCCGCCAGCGCCCCCTTGCCGTGTACCAGTTCGGTCAGCTCGTCCGCCAGCACCTGCTGGGCCAGCTTGCGCCCCTGCCGCTTCGCATCCTCCGCTTCCAGCGCCTCAATCTCGGCCAGCGGCATAAAGCTGTAGTAGCGCAGGAAGCGGTAGACATCCTCGTCTGCGGTACCGAGCCAGAACTGGTAGAAGGCGTAAGGGGAGGTGAGCGCCGGGTCGAGCCAGATAGCGCCCCCCTCGGTCTTGCCGAACTTGGTGCCATCGGCCTTGGTGATGAGCGGCAGCGTCATGCCATAGACCTGAGCCTGATGCAGCCGCCGTGTGAGATCCATGCCGCTGGTGATGTTGCCCCACTGGTCGTTGCCGCCGATCTGCAGGGTGCAGCCGAGGCGTTGGTTGAGCACGGCGAAGTCCTGGGATTGCAGCAGGGTGTAGGAGAACTCGGTGAACGAGATGCCCTGATCCGGACGGGCCAGGCGCTGGCGCACCGATTCGCGGGCCAGCATGGCGTTGACCGAGAAGTGCTTGCCGATGTCCCGCAGAAAATCGAGGGCGGACATCTGCCCCATCCAGTCGGCGTTGTTGACCAGCAGCGGCGCCGCCAGCCCGTCGCTCGCCGGCAGCAGCGCTTTTATCTGGGCCGACAGGCTGGCGACCCAGCCCTGCACCGTCTCGGCGCTGTTGAGGGTGCGCTCGGTCGCCTTGAAGCTGGGATCGCCGATAAGGCCGGTGGCACCGCCCACCAGCGCCACCGGGGTGTGGCCCGCCAACTGGAAGCGGCGCAGCATCAACAGTGGCACCAGATGGCCGATGTGCAGGCTGCCAGCGGTAGGATCGAAGCCGCAGTAGACGGTGCGCGGGGTGGCAAGATGGTCGGCCAGCGCCACCGGGTCGGAATTCTGGGCCACCAGGCCGCGCTGGGTCAGCTCATCGAGCAAGTGAGGATTTGTCATGGAGGGCTCCAACAGCAAGAGAAAGAGGGCCATCCTCGCCGCTTGCGGTGCTGGCAGATATGTCCCCCAGGGGACAGTTTTGCCACTCTCGTGCTAGCATTCATCCATTGTGGGAAGCCTGCCCGCCACCCGGAAGCCATCGCCATGACCCAACCCCTCACCGCAGATACCCTGACCCGCAGCATGACTGAGGTGGTCGATGCCCTGCACGGCAGCGGCTTCCCGGCAGCCCTGGTGCGCCTCATCCAGCAACAGGTGGCGTTCGACTGTGCCCTGCTGCTCGGGGTGGGGCTGCGCCCCGTCTACCTCTACGACAACCTGCATCATCAGCGGGCCCTATTGTTCGACCGCTACCTCACCCGCCACTTCAGTCAGGATCCCTTCATGCAGGCGCTGGAGCAGGGGCTGGGTGCCGGGGTCTGGACCCTGGCGCAGGTGTCGCGGGGGCGGCTCGACCCCGAGTATCGCCACCACTTCTATCAGGCCACCGGCTGGCAGGAAGAGGTGGGGCTGATCCTGCCGGTGCGCGGCGGCCTCACCCTGATGCTGTTTCTGGGCCGCCTCGACAAGCGCAGCTCCCTCAGCCGTGACGAGCTGGCCAGGCTGGAGGCACTGTTCCCGCTGGTCCACTCCCTGTGTCGCCAGCACTGGCGGGAAGAGACACCCCGCCTGGCCCGCAGCCCGGCCAGGTCAGATGGCACTGACCTCAAGGGGGCGGTGGAGCAGGCTATCGCCAGTGTGGGGGGAGATCAGCTAACCCGGCGGGAGCGCCAGGTGGCGGGTTTGCTGTTGCAGGGGCTGGATACCGAGGCCATTGCCGGTGCACTCGGCATCGGCAGCGGCACGGTGAAGAATCACCGCAAGCATCTCTACGCCAAGTTGAACCTGCACTCCCGGGCCGAGCTATTCAGCTTCTTCCTCAATCACCTCATCACGGCGCCAGCCGGCGCGCCCCCATAACGACACCACCCCGCCGGGGCGGGGTGGTTCAAACCATGGGCAACGTCGTCAGATGCGGCCCTGATAACGCAGCGGGAAGCGCCCCTGCCCATCGGGCTGGCCGAGGAAGGGGAGCCCCTGCTTCATCTGGTCCGGCAGCTCGGGACCCGGTTTCAGGGTGCCCTGGAACAGGTACTGGCGATTGGCCTGCAACTCCAGCTTGCCCAGCACCTGCACCGCCTCCGAGCCCTGCTTGATCTCGGCCACCAGCCGGGAGTCGAGACAGGTGAGCGTGATCTCGGGATCCCCCAGGGCCAGCTTGCCCGCCGGGGTGTCCGCCTGTGCGTCATACCAGTGAAGATCCCCGTAAAGGTTGTCGCACCAGGGAGTGCCCTGGGCAAACTGATCGATCTTGAGCTGCAACTGACCCGTCGCCGTCAACGGGAAGGGGGGTCTCATCGGCACCCGCTCCAGCACCCAGGGGGCCGGCGCATTCAGGGTGATGTCGCGCCCGAAAGCGGCACCGTTCCAACCCAGGATCCCCTGCCCGTTGAGTCCGCTGCGCTCGCCAAAGCGCACCGACACCTCGGGCGCCAGCCGCAGCAGGGACCAGCCATCGAGATCCCAGCGCAACTGGGTGAGGGACTCGCTGGCATATTGCACCCGGGCGGCCTGACCGCTCCAGAGGGTGCCGCTCACCCCCTCCAACCGTACCAGATTGGGGGGCAGCGGCAGATGGCGCACCACCAGGGATGCTGGCAACTGGGCCAACAGGAAACCGAGATAGGCCAGCAGGAAGAGACTGGCGATCACTATTTTTCGCTTCATTGGGAACGACTCAACTGCAAACGTCTGACCTTGACCAGCCCGGGGGACAGCCCCTCGCGGGCCAGCTCGATGATCTGCACCTGGACGCCGTATTGATCCGAGAGGGTCGCAAGCCAGATCAGCAGATCATCGAACGGCACCGTGTCTATCCATACCTGCAGCTCCTGACCCTGGGGCTGCAAGCGGGCAATCTTGATCTTCTGGTTGAAGGCGGTGCGGTTCACCACGCCGTCCAGGGTACCGCCGGTATCGATCTGGCGCCCCTGTCCCCCCTGCATCGCCAGCACCTCCTGTCCCTTCTCCTTGAGCCAGGCCAGGGTCTGCTGCTGGTTCACCACCTGCCGCTCGCGCTCGGCAATGCGATTTGCCACCGGCTGCCAGATCGCCCAGTAGAAGAGCCCGATGAGCAGCACGCTGCCCCCCACCGCCACCAGCCGCTGCTCGCGGGCACTGATGCCGCGCCACCAGCTCTGCAGTTTGTCCATCATGACGACCTCCCCTTGAGCACCAGCGCCCCTTCGACCTTGCCTTCGGTGCTTCGCACCTCACCCTGCTGCACCTCGAAGCGCTTGCCCGCCAGCTCGCGGAAACGTTCGATCTCGGTGAAGCCGGGGGCCGTCACCTGCAACCTCAGCTCGCCCCGGGCTGCATCGAAGCGCAGCACTTCGGGCTTGAGGCCGGGCACCTCGGCAAACACCGGGGCCAGCTCGGTCAGGAGCAACAGGACGCCATCCTGCGGAGCCTGCCCCAACTGCTGGAGGTGCTGGGTCATCTGGCTGCGCACGTTGACGATGCGCGTCTCCCCCGGGAAGATCCGGGTGTAGACCTGCCGGATCTCAGCCTTGAGGGCCTTGTCCTGTTCCGCCAGCTGGTGCAGATGCACACCGCGCTGCACCAGGGCCACCAGCAACAATACGCCTGCCAGCACCGCCACCTTGCGCCACTGCAACCAGTAGCGGGCGTATTCGGTCTGGGGACGATAGGGCCCCTGCAACAGGTTGGCCTGGCAGGTCAGCGCCCCTCTCGCCAGCAACAGCATGGGCAGTTCCGGGTCAGCCCCCTGCCAGTTGCCCGCCGCCATGGCGGGGATGGGAGTATGGCAGTGAAGGGTGACGGGTTCGGTCTGCGCTGCCAGCAGCATGGCCAACAGAGATTCCTCCGCCACTATGCCCTGACGGGGGCCCTGGCGGACCAGCCACTCCTCCCCCAGCTGCAGGGCTGACCAGCCATCGGCGGCGAGCGGCAGCGCCAGCACGTCGGGCAGCAGGTGCAGGGTCTTGAGCCCTGCCTGCTCCAGCCAGCCGAGCCAGGAGTGCATCTTCCCCTTGTCCACCGCCATCAGATCCACCTCGCGGCCCTGATGGCCTAGCACCACCAGGTGCAGATCGTCCACGTCTGAGGCGATCTGCTCCTCCAGCAGATAGGGCAGGGCCGCCGCACTCTGGCGGCTGTATTTGCCCGGCAGATTGACCCGCCGGAAGATAAGATCGCTGCCGGGCACCAGGGTCACCACGGGGCGACCACCGGCACGCTCCTGCAGCTCGCCGAGGGCGTGCGCCGAGGCCAGGATGCCGGAGGCGATGATCTCCTGCTCCTGCGCCGACCAGACCAGCCAGTGCACTGGCTGCTGCGCATTGGTCCCCAGACGGATGACCAGACTCTCGCTCACTAATGTCTCTCCTGCCATGCCCGATCCTCCCTCAGGGGGGCGGGCGCACAGCCATGGGTTGCAGTCCAATCGGGGGATGCGCAGGGTAGCGAAACCGCCCCACGCCCCCTTGTTATTCGGCGCCGCCGCTCAGGCGACGCAGCATCACCAGCTTGTTGTCCTTGCCACGCTGGAAGACGGTCTCAAGCCTGGCGCGGGTCTCCCCCACCTCCGCCAGCAGGCGGGCCTCGAAGAAGCTGCTCTTGATGTCCAGGGCGCCATCCAGCCCGGTGATGGCACCCGGCTGAACCTGCAACTGCTCCGTCATCTCCTGCTTGTTCTTCCACCCCTTCTTGGGGCGGCTGGTCAGCACCCGCTTGGCATCGTCCAGCCCGATCTTCCCCTGGTAGAGCCCCACCAGCAGGGCCGCCTGCTCCGGCCGGATGGTGTTGATGTTCACCACCAGCTTGTCATTGGGCAGGGAGCACACATAGGGGGCCAACCGGGCGTACAGGCTGGCGCTCACCCCGCGCACTGCCCGCAATTCGTCGGTGCCCAGCATCCGCTGGTTAGCCACCAGGTAGGGGGGATTGAGTCCCTCGTAGTAGGCATCCTCGGCCCCGTTGCTCGAGACCAGCTGGGTATCCTTGTCGGTCCAGTCGCGGATGGCGTCCGTCAGCTGCACCGCTTCGTAATCATCCACCTCGAGCTGGGCGAGCAGGGCCCGGAACACCTTGAACTGGTAAGGCTGGGCGTCGAGATCGTCGCCGTTCTCCCCCTCCTTGAGGGGCACGCTCAGGCTGTTGAGGTTGAAGCAGGATTGCAGATCCCGCACCCGGCCCGAGAGAGTGCCATCCTCCACCGGGAAGACCCCGTCCTCCCGCGCCCAGTTCTGTCCCAGACTCACCCGATCCGGGTCATCCTTGAAGTCCTGGTTCAGCACCTTGATCACCAGGGCCTCCGCCGACATGGCATACCACCAGGCCTGCTTGCCCAGGGTGAGGTTGGCGGTGCGGCGCAGCTCAAGTTGCAGGCGGCCGCTCATGTTGCTGGCGACGATCACCATCACCGCGAGGATGAGCAGCACCACCAGCAGGGCCATGCCCCGCTGTCTGCCGGGGGCCGAAGGAGGGCGGGAGCGCTTAATTGCCATTGTCCGCCCTCTGGCCACCAGCGCCGTTCAGGAACTGGCGACGTCGAATAGTGCCGTCATCCTCCGTGACGGACAGGGGAAAACGACGATCAGTTACCATTCTCAGCCCTCTGGCCACCAGCACCGATCAGGAACTGGCGACGTCGAATAGTGCCGTCATCCTCCGTGACGGACAGGGGAGAACGACGATCAGTTACCATTCTCTGCCCTCTGACCACCGGCTCCGATCAGGAACTGGCGGCGGATGGTGCCGTAGTCTTCAAGCTCCAGCTCCACCGCCAGCCCATAGGGCAGCAGGTCGCGTTGGGTCCACTCCTCCTTCCACTGTCCCTTGTCGTAGAAATAGAGGCGCAGCGCCGTCACGCCAGTCAGCACGGGCTGAATGCGCGGCTCGGTGCCAATGGCCGGATCCGGATAGAGGTAGCTCAACCGCTCCAGGGTCTGCCCCTTGAGACGCCAACCCACTCGTTGCAGGCCGGAGCGCGGCAGTATGCCGTCCGGATTGAGCCAGCCGCCGCGAATGAAGGCCATGCCCCAGTCGTCGCTTTGCTGGCCGAAGCGGGACGCCGCCAGCAGCACCTTGTTGTTCTCGCCGTCGATGCGACCGCTGCGCGGCACCATCTGGGTGACGTCCCGCTCCAGCAGGCTGAAGGCGAGCTGCAGTTCCGAAAGGCGGGCCTCCTTGCGCTTGGCCACCTCGTCGCTGGTCAGCACCCCTTGCAGCACCTGATAGGCCCCCAGGCTCAGGGTGGCGAAGATGGCGATGGCCACCAGCATCTCAAGCAGGGTAAAGCCGCGGTGGCACGATGGGCGGGGGTTGCTCTGGATCATCGGCTGACACCGGCTCCGGATCATGGACGCACGTTGATGAATGTTCATCGGCTGAGATAGGTCCGGATCATGGCCACCGGGCTCTCGGCCTTGGGCGCGGTGCGCACTTCCATGTCCAGCGCCCTGAAGTTGCTGTCAGCCGTGGCGACGCCGCGATAGCGCCAGTACCAGGTCTGCCCGGCCATCTCCTCGTCCCCTTCCACCCAGCTGTCTCCCGGCCACTTGCCTTCGAGCTTCTGCTGCACCAGCTGATTCTCCACCACCCAGGTCGCCAGGGTCTTCTGCTCCAGATAATTGAGGCCGGCCAGGTGTTCGCTCGCGGTCTTCATCACCGCCAGCCCGGCGATGGCAAACACCGCCAGGGCCACCATGACCTCCAGCAGCGTCATGCCGCGCCCCCGGGCGGGGCCGCCCGACAGAGCGGTGCGACGCGCTAGAACGCCCCCTGCGGGCCTGGCGCTCCTCACTCTTCTTCCTCTTCATCCTGCAACAGGGAGAGACGACCGAACTCGTCCCCCCTGACGGTGCGCAGGTAGTGCAGATCCTCGTCCTGCTGGCTCAGGGTCAGCACGAAGGGAGAGAGCTCTCCCCCCGGAAAGACCAGGATCTGGGGTGTCCGCTCGCGCTCGTCCCGACCCTGCTCCTGGCGTTCGTCCGACGCAGTACGCCAGTTGAAACCTTCCAGCTCCACCGCCAGGGTCATCCCCTCCGGCAACGTCACCGGCCCCAGCAACTTGTCACCGGTCAGTGCACGCCACTTGCGATCCTTGGGATCCCGGGACATAAACTGCCAGCCGTTCTCCTCGACCCGCAGCCCCAGCAGCCTGCCATCCATCACCGAATATTCCTGGGCCTGCTGCAGGGTCGCCATGAAGCGGCGCGCCTGCTTGTCGAGCTCCCGATCCCCCCTGGCGCCCCCCATGCTGAGGGTGACGGCAGTGGCCACCAGTCCCATCAACATGGCGACCAGCAACACTTCCAGCAGGGTAAAACCGGCCTGGTGACGGGCCCAAGAGGCCACCTTCATTCAGGCAGCCCCGGGGTAGCGCAGTGAGCACGACGCGGCGGAATCACTTATTGGAAGTCCTTCAGGTTCCAGTTGCCGATGTCGTCATCGGTCCCGGCTTCGCCGTCCATCCCCATGGAGAAGATGTCGATCTTGCCGAACTGGCCCGGGCTCAGCAGCTGGTACTGGTTGCCCCAGGGATCCTGCGGCAGGCGCTTGATGTAGCCCCCTTCCCGGTAGCTGCGCGGCTCAGGGGATGCGGTCGGCTTGTTGACCAGGGCATCCAGCCCCTGCTCGGTGGTGGGGTAGCGGTTGTTGTCCAGCTTGTACATGTCGAGGGCGTTTTCCAGCGCCACTATGTCGGAGACCGCTTTTTGCTGATCCGCCTTCTCCTTGTTGCCCATCAGGTTGGGCACCACCAGGCTGGCCAGGATCCCCAGGATCACGATGACCACCATCACTTCCAGCAGGGTAAAACCCGATTGACGACGCTTTTGCATGACTGACTCCCTAACGAAATGAGATGGCATGAGCCATCAACGATTAACTGTTAAACCACGATCATTCGATTGAATTTGCAGGTTCGAATGGCGAAGCCTATTCGGGCACCCGACCCTCACAGATTCACCATGTTGTTGAGCTCCAGGATCGGCTGCAGGATCGACATCACGATAAACAGCACCACCCCGGCCATGGAGACCACCAGCATGGGCTCGAACACCCCGAGGGCGATGTTCACCTGGGTTTCGAACTCCCTGTCCTGGTTGTCCGCCGCCCGCTCCAGCATGCTGTCGAGCTCGCCGCTCTGCTCGCCCGAGGCGATCATGTGCAGCATCATGGGCGGAAAAATTCGAGTTTCATCCAGCGACTTGCGCAGGCTGGTCCCCTCCCGCACCCGCTCGGTGGCCTCACCGATGCGCATGCGGGCATAGTCGTTGGAGAGCACTTCGCCGGCGATCTTCATTCCCTCCAGCAGGGGGACGGCGCTGGCGTTGAGGATGCTCAGGGTGCGGGCAAAGCGGGCGGTGTTGAGACCGCGGCTGACCCGACCGATCACCGGCAGGCGCAGTATCACCTGGTGCCAGCGACGACGACGCTTGTCGTCGGTCAGCCACCAGCGCCAGATCAGGCCGCCAATACCAAGGAGCAGCAGGAACCAGAGGCCATAGTGCTGCAACAGCTCGCTGGTGCCGATGAGGAAACGGGTGGTGCCCGGCAGTTGCTGGCCCATGTGTTCGAACTGGGCCACCACCTTGGGCACCACGGCGGTGAGCAGTATGGAGATGACCCCCACCGCCACCAGGGTGAGGACGATGGGATAGATCATCGCCTGCAGCAGCTTGGTGCGCATGTGCTGGCGCTGCTCGGTGTAATCGGCGAGACGGTTGAGCACCTTCTCCAGGTGACCGGACTTCTCGCCGGCCGCCACCATGGAGCGGAACAGCTGGTCGAACACATGGGGGAAGGCCCCCAGCGAATCGGCCAGGGAATACCCCTCTACTACCTTGCTGCGCACCGTCGCCACCAGGCTGCGCAGGTGGGCCTTCTCGCACTGCTCGGCGACCGCCTTGAGGGCCTCTTCGATGGTGAGACCGGCCCCCACCAGGGTCGCCAGCTGGCGGGTGATGAGGGCCAGTTCTGCGGTGGAGGCACCACGGCGAAACAGCACGAAGCGGTTCGCCTCCCGCTTGGCCTTCTCGGTGGTCTCATTCACCTCGAGGGGGGTCAGCCCCTGCTCGCGCAGCAGCTGGCGCACCTGGCGGGCGGAATCCCCTTCCAGCACGCCGCTCTTGTTGCGCCCCTTGCCGTCGAGAGCCTTGTATTCAAATGCCGCCATTTCAGTCTTCCCGGGTCACGCGCAGCACCTCTTCGAGGCTGGTCTGCCCCTTGAGCACCTTGTCGATGCCGTCGCGGCGGATGCTGGGGGTGTGACCCCGGATCAGCCGCTCGATGGCGAGCTCGCCGCTGGCACTGTGGATCGCCTCGCGCACCGCCTCGTCCACCACCACCAGCTCGTGGATGCCGGTCCGGCCGCGATAGCCGGTGTGGTTGCACTGCTCGCAGCCCACCGGACGCCAGATCTGCTGATCCGGCGCAAGCTCGATGCCCATGGCCAGACGCTCCTGCTCGGTGACAGGGTGCGGTGCGCGGCAATCCGGGCAGAGGGTGCGCACCAGCCGCTGGGCCAGTACCGCCAGGAGCGACGAGGAGAGCAGGAAGGGCTCGATCCCCATGTCCCGCATCCGGGTGATGGCGCCGATGGCGGTATTGGTGTGCAGGGTCGACATCACCAGGTGACCGGTGAGGGATGCCTGCACCGCGATCTGGGCGGTCTCGAGGTCACGGATTTCCCCCACCATCACCACGTCCGGATCCTGGCGCAGAATGGCGCGCAGGCCCCGGGCGAAGGTCATGTCCACCTTGCTGTTGACCTGGGTCTGGCCCACCCCTTCGAGGTCATATTCGATGGGGTCTTCGACGGTCAGGATGTTGCGATCCCGGGAGTTGATCTCCGAGAGGGCCGCATAAAGGGTGGTGGACTTGCCCGAGCCGGTCGGGCCCGTCACCAGAATGATGCCGTGGGGCTTGCGAATGAGTTCGCTGATGATGTTGCGGTTGGCCAGCGTCATGCCGAGCTGCTTGAGCTCGAGGCGCACGTTGTTCTTGTCGAGCAGTCGCAATACCACCCGTTCGCCGTAGCTGGAGGGCATGGTGGAGACCCGCACGTCGACGGCGCGGCCGCCGATGCGCAGTGAGATGCGGCCATCCTGGGGCACCCGCTTCTCGGCGATGTCCATGCGCGACATGACCTTGATGCGCGACACCAGCAGGGAGGCGAGTTTGCGATGGGGGCGCAGGATCTCCCGCAGCACCCCATCGATGCGAAAACGGATCACCAGGGCCCGCTCGAAGGTCTCGATGTGGATATCGGACGCCTCTTCTTTTATCGCCTCGCTCAACATGGCATTGATGAGGCGAATGATGGGGGCGTCGTCGTCGGCGTCCAGCAGATCCTCGCTCTGGGGCAGCTCTTCGGCCAGGGCAAAGAAGTCCATCTCGTTGCCGAGATCCTCCATCAACTGACGCGCCTCGGAGGAGTCACGCTGATAGTGGGCCATCAGGAGCGTTTCGAACTCGTCGTTGCCAAGCTGCTCCACCGCGAAGGCACAGCCCGCCACCCGTCGCACCTCCAGCAGGGTCTGGGGGGCGATCCCCTGACGACAGAGCAGCACCGGGGCACCCTGGCGCTCGGTCAGGATGGCCCCGAAGTTGCGGGCAAACGCGAACGGCAGTTCCGGCAGGGGAGCCGGCAGCTCGCTGCCATCGAGCTGGTAGGCGGCCATCAGGGCTTGCTCTGCACGAAGGGCTGCTCCTGCACCTGGGCGCGCACGCCGGTGGCAGTCGCCTGCTGCTGGGCCTGCATTCTCTGGATCTGCTGCTGCACCTCGGGGGACATCATCACGTCCTGGCCATAGGCGGGCAGCACCTGGCGAGCCGGCGAGGTGGCATAGCCCTCTTCCGCAGCCCGGCTCAGCTGTTCGGCCCTGAACAAGGTGTACTTGTTGCTGGAGACCCCGGAGTAGACATTGGCGTCACGCAATATGGTCGGGCGGATGAAGACCATCAGGTTGCGCTTGGCGGTGGAGGTCTTGGAGGAACGGAACAGGTAGCCCAGCACCGGAATGTCCCCGAGCAGGGGCACCTTGGAGATCTGCTCCTGGGTCTGTTCGTCCATCAGGCCGCCCAGCACCACTGTCTCGCCGCTCTTGACCAGCACGGCGTTCTTCACGGTACGGGTATCGAAGGTGGGGCCCAGGTTGGCGGTCCCGGTCGCCTGCTTCTGTGCCACGCTGGAGACTTCCTGCTCGATGTTGAGCAGCACGGAATCTCCTTCGTTGATCTGGGGCGTCACCACCAGCTTGGTCCCCACCGTCTTGCGCTCTATGGTGTTGAACACCTGATCGCTGGTGGTGGAGCTCTGGGAGCCGCTCTGCACCGGCACTTCCTGACCGACGTTGAAGGAGGCCTCCTTGTTGTCCATGGTGACGATGCTCGGGGTGGAGAGGATGTCGTTCTTGCTGTTGGTGGAGAGCGCCGTCACCAGCGCCGCCCAGTCTCCGTGATAGAAGCCTGCCGCCATGCCGCTGAAGCTGCCCGCCAGGGATGACAGGCCGTCGGTGTTGCCGTTGTCTTTGTAATCCTTGGCGGCGATGGCCAGGGAGCCGATGGGCAGACCGGTGTCGGTGAACTGGGTGCCGCCGCCATTGGTGTTGGCCCACTGCACCCCGAGGTTCATGCCGTCACCATCCGATATCTCGACGATGATGGCCTCCACCAGCACCTGGGCACGACGAATGTCGAGCTTGGCGATGACCTGCTCCAGCTCGGCCATCACGTCCGGCTGGGCGGTGATCACCAGGGCATTGGTGGTCTCGTCGGCGGAGATGGCGAGCTGGCCGCCGCCGATGCTGGCACCGCCCGTGGCCGTGGCAGCCGCCCCGCCCTTCTTGTCGGCGGCGATGCTGGAGCTGACCCCCTTGAGGACGTCCACCAGATCCTTGGCCTTGCCATATTTCAGGTAGAAGACCCGGGTGTTGCCCTGGCTCTGCAGATCCCGGTCGAGCTGGCGCACCATCTGGATGATGCGGGCACGGGCCTTGGGCTCGCCGCTGATGACCACGGAGTTGGTGCGCTCGTCGGCCACCACCTTGGGGGAGAGCAGCAGCGAGGCGTTGGCCCCCTGATTGCTGCCATCCTTGTTGAGGTTGGTCACCAGCCGCACCATCTCGCCGGCGGAGGCGAACTTGAGCTTGATGACGTCCATGTCCTGATCCCCCGCCTTGTCCACCCGGCGAACCACCTCCACCAGGCGGTTGACCACGGCGGCGCGGCCGGTGATGAGCAGCACGTTGGAGGGCTCGTAGTGGACCACGTTGCCGCCGCCGGCGTTGTCGTTGAGCTGACGCAGCAGGGGGGCCAGTTCACGGACCGAGACATTGCGCACCGGTACCACCCGGGTCACCATCTCGTCACCCACGCCGGGGTTGGTGTCATCCACCACGGGGATGGCCGAGGTCTTGGCATCCTTGGAGCGCACT
This sequence comes from Aeromonas sp. R6-1, assembly GCF_040908165.1. Taxonomy (NCBI): domain Bacteria; kingdom Pseudomonadati; phylum Pseudomonadota; class Gammaproteobacteria; order Aeromonadales; family Aeromonadaceae; genus Aeromonas; species Aeromonas sp. R6-1. The sequence continues at coordinate 198,859 of NZ_JBFODF010000055.1, read as the reverse complement.
ACCTTGAGCACGCCGTTGTTCATGGGCACCACGGCAAAGCCGTAAACGTCGAGCACGCTCAGGAAGAACTGGTAGTACTGATCCTCGTTGAGCAGGTCATAGCTGCGCACGTTGATCTTGCCGCGTACCGATGGCTCTATGATGATGGTTTTGTTCAGGTTCTTGCCGACCGTGTTGATGAACTCCTCGATGTCGGCGTTCTTGAAACTGGCGGAATACTCGGTGGCCCAGGCAGAACCGGCCATCATCAAGGCTGCCGCCATGGTGGCCAGACGCCAGCCCTTCCCTTTATTTGTCATTCTTGGTGCTACTCCAATTCATTATTCTGACAAGCCGACATAGACGTCGTAGAGCTGTCCTTGCCGCTCGACGGTGACGGTCATTTCCGTGGCGCCCGCCACCTGCTGCATCGCCTGCATGGCCTGGGCGTTGTCACGCAGATCCAGGCCGTTGATGCTGACCGCCAGATCGTTGGCGACCAGTCCGAGTTGATTGAACAGTTCCGGATTGCGACCCGGGTTGAGGCGATAGCCGGTCATGCGACCGTCCACCCGGACCGGAGAAATATTGAGGTAATCGGTGATCTTGCCCGGGTTGCCCAGCAGTTCGCTGCGCACGGAGGAGAGTCCCTCCTGGCGGGCCGGTTTGGGCAGGGGCTTGCCATACTCTTCCCCGTCCAGCATCAGGGTCTCGTCACGGCCGTCCCGGGCGATGATGACCCGATCGGCAAACACCTGGCGTATCCTGGCCTGGGTACCGTCGATGTAGTCTCCGATGCCGTAAGAGTTCTGTGTCCCGTTGTGGGCGATGATGGCGATGGACTTGGCGGGATCCGAGCTTGCCAGCACCCCGTTGAGCTGGGCGTTGAGCTGGGTTTTCGGGGCATCCGCCGCCACCGTCTCTGCCGCCTTGTCCGCCTGGGGTTGCAGCGCCTTGCCAAAGAGAGAGAGGCGGCTGAGGTTGCCAAGATCGAGGCGATCGCCGCCACTCCCCTGCACCGAGGTGACCGAGGGTTGCCAGGGGGTCAGGGGAGCGGGCTGGGCCAGTTCGTACAGGCGCCAGGTGAGCACGGCACACTGCTGGGCCAGCAACAGCAGCAGAAGCCAGAACAGGGGCTGGCTGAAACGGGAGAGTGGCATGGCCTTGCAGCGAGCCAGAAGGGAAGTCAACAAATCATCCCTGAACGGTAGCGTCATCTTTCTCAAAATTGTCTGGCATCCAAGTCGGTTGGCTATTGTGTACGGCAATGGACCCAGAGACAACCGACCGGATGGGACCAAGGGGTGAAAATTCAGTTTCCGTCACACCCGGATGCCCCCTGTTTCTATCCCGGGGCCCGCCTCTGGTATAATCAGGCACCTTTTCAGCCATCCCGGAGCCGATCCATGTCGAATCCAGCACAAAGCAGCACTCAGGTCCGTCTCGACAAGTGGCTGTGGGCCGCCCGCTTTTACAAGACCCGCAGTCTGGCGCGGGATCAGATCGACGGCGGCAAGGTGCACTACAACGGCCAGCGCACCAAGCCGGGCAAGGCGGTCGAGGTCGGCGCCCTGGTGCGATTCTGGCAAGGCCAGGACGAGCGGGAGGTGCGGGTGCTCGAGGTGAGCGAGCAGCGCAAATCCGCCCCGCTGGCCCAGCAACTCTATGAAGAGACAGAGGCCAGCCTGAAGAAACGGGCCGAAAACAGCGAAGCCCGCCGCTTCAACAGCCAGTTTGCCCCAAGCCCGGAGCGCCGACCCGACAAGCAGGAGCGACGCCAGCTTATCCGGGTCAAGCAATCCTAATCCGCGTCTGTGGCCCCGTTATGACGACAGGTGGAGGAATTAGTTCCTAACCACCTGTTTAACAATGTGTTTATTTTTCCCCAAGAACATCCTAGGAAACCATGATGAGTAACCAAGACCTCCTGTATCGCTATCTGTTCGAAGAGTACGAAGTGCGTGGGGAGCTGGTCCAGCTGGATCGTACCTACCGCCACATCATCGACGCCCAGAACTACCCGGTACAGGTGCAGCACCTGCTGGGCGAGCTGCTGGTTGCCACCAGCCTGCTGACCGCCACCCTCAAGTTCGAAGGCTCCATCACGGTGCAGCTGCAGGGGGACGGTCCGGTGCGTCTGGCCGTCATCAACGGCGACAACAACCAGCAATTGCGCGGCGTGGCACGCTATGAAGGGGAATTGCCGACGGACGGCAAGCTGCAAAGCCTGATCGGCAACGGCCATCTGGTCATCACCATCACTCCGGATCAGGGAGAGCGCTATCAGGGCATCATCGCCCTGGAGGCCGACACCCTGGCGGCCTGTCTGGAGCACTACTTCGCCCAGTCCGAACAACTGGCCACCCGCCTCTGGATCCGCACCGGCCACCACGAGGGCGAGCCCCGTGCGGCGGGCATCTTGCTGCAGGAGCTGCCGGCCCAGAGCGAGGATCACAGCGAAGATTTCGACCACCTGGTCCAGCTCACCACCACCATCAAGGACGTGGAGCTGTTCGGTCTGGACGCGGAAGAGATCCTCTACCGCCTCTACCACCAGGACAAGGTACGGGTGTTCGATCCCCAGGCCATCGAGTTCCGCTGCACCTGCTCCCGCGCCCGTTGCGAAGGGGCCTTGCTGCAGATAGACAAGGAGGAAGCGGTATCCATGGTGCAGGAGCTCGGCAAGATCGACATGCACTGCGATTACTGCGGCGCCCACTACGAATTCGACGGGATAGACATCGAAACCCTGTTCAGCAGGGCTCCCGGTAATGATGCAAACCAGTTACACTAATCAAAGGCGGGCAAAACCCGCCTTTAACTTAAATAACAAAAAAATACCCTATTTTATAAAGTTTGATGGCGATCGCTAAAAACCACCACCTAGGTGGTAGCATGAACGTCAGATAGAACCCTACACACCTCTGAACCCAGGAGAATACAATGACAATCGTGGTAGAACCCACCCTGGCCCAACAACTGAAGCTGGACCAATACGGTATCAAAAACAGCCAGGAAATCGTTCGCAACCCCTCCTATGAGCAGCTTTTCGCTGAAGAGACCCGCTCAGACCTTGAGGGCTTCGAACGTGGCGTCGTCACCGAGCTTGGCGCCGTCAACGTCAACACCGGCATCTTCACCGGCCGCTCCCCTAAAGATAAATATATCGTCAAAGATGCCACTACCCAGGATACTGTGTGGTGGTCTGACCAGGGTAAAAACGATAACAAGGCGATTACCCCGGAAGTGTGGTCACATCTGAAAGGGCTGGTCACCAAACAGCTGTCCGGCAAGCGTCTGTTCGTGGTGGACGGCTTCTGCGGCGCCAACCCGGACACCCGCCTGGCGGTGCGCATCATCACCGAGGTGGCCTGGCAGGCGCACTTCGTGAAGAACATGTTCATCCGCCCGAGCGAAGAGGAGCTGAAGACCTTCAAACCGGACTTCGTGGTGATGAACGGTGCCAAGTGCACCAACCCGAACTGGAAGGAGCAAGGTCTCAACTCCGAGAACTTCGTCGCCTTCAACATGACCGAGAAGATGCAACTCATCGGCGGCACCTGGTACGGTGGCGAGATGAAGAAGGGCATGTTCTCCATGATGAACTACTTCCTTCCCCTGCGCGGCATCGCCTCCATGCACTGCTCCGCCAACGTGGGCAAGGATGGGGACGTGGCCATCTTCTTCGGCCTCTCCGGCACCGGCAAAACCACCCTCTCCACCGATCCCAAGCGTCAGCTGATCGGCGATGACGAGCACGGCTGGGATGATCACGGCGTGTTCAACTTCGAAGGGGGCTGCTACGCCAAGACCATCAAGCTCTCCGAAGAGGCCGAGCCGGACATCTACCACGCCATCCGCCGCGATGCGCTGCTGGAGAACGTGACCGTGGCCGCCGATGGCACCATCGACTTCGACGACGGTTCCCGCACCGAGAATACCCGGGTCTCCTACCCCATCTATCACATCGACAACATCGTCAAGCCGGTCTCCAAGGCGGGTCACGCCACCAAGGTGATCTTCCTGACCGCAGACGCCTTCGGTGTGCTGCCCCCGGTCGCTAAGCTGACCAAGGAGCAGACCAAGTACCACTTCCTGTCCGGCTTTACCGCCAAGCTGGCCGGTACCGAGCGCGGCATCACAGAGCCGACCCCGACCTTCTCCTCCTGCTTCGGCGCGGCTTTCCTCAGCCTGCACCCGACCAAGTACGGCCAGGAGCTGGTGAAACGGATGGAAGCGGCAGGGGCTGAAGCCTATCTGGTCAACACCGGCTGGAACGGCACCGGCAAGCGGATCTCCATCAAGGATACCCGTGGCATCATCGACGCCATCCTGGATGGTTCCATCGAGAAGGCGCCGACCAAGGTACTGCCGGTGTTCAACCTGGAAGTGCCGACCGAGCTGCCGGGCGTCAACCCCGCCATCCTAGATCCGCGAGACACTTACGCCGACCAGGCCGAGTGGGATGCCAAGGCGGCCGATCTGGCCGGGCGCTTCATCAAGAACTTCGAGCGCTTCACCGACAACGACGAAGGCAAACGCCTGGTCGCGGCGGGCCCGCAGTTGTAAGAAACGCGCCTCGCGTCTCACAATCCCGTACCGGTCAGCCCTGCTGGCCGGTATTTTTTTGGCCGATGCGCGGCATATGGCTCCCGCCAAGCCTTGCCTTGACGGCCCTTGCGCGTTAGATTCAGCCAAACTTTATACAATATACAATTTTGCAACCTGCCCGTGACCCCAGCATGACCCCACCTTACAAGACCCGAACCCAGATGGTGATGGAGAACCTCCGTGGCCGGATATTGCGTGGCGAGTTTGCAGCGGGCGCCCCCCTGCGCCAGGACGCCATCGCCAAGGAGCTGGCGGTGAGCCGCATCCCGGTGCGAGAAGCCCTGATGCAACTGGAAGCCCAGGGGCTGGTGAAGTTCGAGGCCCATCGCGGCGCCGTGGTGACCATGCTGGATGCCTCGGCCATCGAGGAGCTCTTTTATTTGCGGGCACTGCTCGAAGCCGATACCCTGTTCCACGCCGTCGACCTGATGACGGAGGAGACCTTCGCCCAGGCGCAAGCCATCCTCGCCCAGTTTGATCTGGCGCTGGAGTCTGGCACCCAGATCGAACACTGGGCCGAGTTGAATCACCGCTTTCACGCCACCCTCTACCAGGCAGCCAATCGCCCCCAGGCACTGGAACTGATCGCCCAGATCAATCTGAGCTGCGACCGCTATGTGCGTTTCGAACTGCTGTTCGCCCAGGGCGGCGTGGACAAGGCCGAGCGGGAGCACGCTCGACTCCTTGAACTGTGCCGCGCCCGGCGCAAGCACGAAGCAGTGGTACTGCTCAAGCAACACATCGAGGCGGCAGGCCAGTCGATCAGACAGATCCTGGCAGGCGGCCACCATCAATGAACACTCACATCACCACAAGCTGGCAATAACGACATGAACCATTTCGAGATTATTGAAACCCGCGTCGCCCAGGTCAGGGCCACACTGGCCACGCTGGAGCTGGACGCCTTCATCGTTCCCCACGACGACGAGCATCTGGGGGAGTACATTCCCGCCTATGCCGAGCGGCTGGACTGGATCACGGGTTTCAACGGCTCCGCCGGGCTCGCCATCATCATGGCGCATCGGGCGGCCCTGTTCATCGACGGTCGTTATACCGTGCAGGCGCGCATGCAGGCGCCGGCCGAGCTGTTCGAGTTTCTCCACCTCAATGAAGACCCCCACGTGCAGTGGCTGGCGGAGCAGTTGCCCTCAGGCTCCCGGGTCGGTTTCGATGCCCGCCTGCACAGCCTGGCCTGGTATCAGAACGCCAACGCCGTACTGGCCGATCACGGCATCGAGCTGGTGCGCATCGACGAGAACCCCATCGATCTGCACTGGAGCGATCGTCCCGCCCCGACCAAGAGCCCTGTCATCCTCTACAGCGAGGAGCTGGCGGGCCAGTCCAGCCAGGCCAAGCGCGAAATGCTGGCCAGCGATCTGCGCAAGCGCGGGCTGGATGCGGTGCTGCTGACCCAGGCCGAGCCCATCAACTGGCTGCTCAACCTGCGTGGTCGCGACGTGGAACGCCTGCCGGTGGTGCTGGGCTTTGCGGTACTCTACGCCAACACCACCATGGATTTCTTCGTCGATACCGACAAGATCGACTGCTTCGCCTTCAGCCAGCACGTGGGGCAGGATGTCTCCGTCTACCCCATCGACAAGCTGGGTGACGTGTTGCAGCGCATCGGCGAGGATCAGCAGAAGGTGCTGGCCGACCCCAACACCGCCAACGCCTGGACCCAGCTCGTGATGGAAGAGGCAGGCGCCATTCTGGTGGCCGGCCAGGATCCCACCATGCTGCCCAAGGCGTGCAAGAACCCCGTGGAGCTGGCCGGCATGCGTGCCGCCCACCTGCGCGACGGCGTTGCCGTCACCCGCTTCCTGGCCTGGCTGGATCGCCTGATCGCCAGCGGCGAGTTCGACGGTGTGGACGAAGGCACCCTGGCCGACCAGCTGGAAGCCTTCCGCCACGAGCAGGAGCACTATGTGGAGCCGAGCTTCGACACCATCTCGGCACTCGGCCCCAACGCAGCCATGTGCCACTACCGCCACACCAACGGTACCCCGCGGGCCTTCGGCCAGGACAGCATCTATCTGGTGGACTCCGGCGCCCAGTACCTGGACGGCACCACCGACATCACCCGCACCGTCAAGGTGGGTGAGGTGACCGACGAGCACAGGGCCATGTTTACCCGGGTGCTGCAAGGTCATATTGCCCTGGATCAGGCCCGCTTCCCCCGCGGCACTGCCGGCATCCAGCTCGACGTGCTGGCCCGCATGCCCCTGTGGCAAGCCGGCTACAACTACGACCATGGCACCGGCCACGGGGTCGGCCACTTCCTCAGCGTGCACGAAGGCCCGCAGCGCATCGCCCCCAAGGGCAGCCTGGTGGCCCTGCAGCCGGGCATGGTGCTCTCCAACGAGCCGGGCTACTACCGGGAAGATGCCTTCGGCATCCGCTGTGAAAACCTGGTGGTGGTGACCGAACAGGAGGCCCGTGGCGAGCTGACGATGCTGGGCTTCGAGCGACTGACCTATGTGCCGTTCGACATCCGCCTCATCGATCGCAGCCTGCTGAGCCCGGCGGAGTTCCGCTGGATCAACGAATACCATGCGGAGGTCTACCGCCGTCTGAGCCCGCTGCTGGAGGGCGAGGATCTCGCCTGGCTGGAGCAGGCGACCAGCCTCCTCTGATGACACAGGGCCTGCGGGCCCTGTTTCTTTATCCGCGGCATGCCACAAATGCCCCCCTTGCATCGACTCCCCGCCCCTTCTACCCTGTGCCTCCTTTTTGGCTGCCCCGCAGCAGAGACCCGATGAGAGGAGCCCCGATGCACTCGTCCCCCGTATTGCGCCTTGCCACCCACACCGACATGCACGCCATCTGGCAGATAGATGCCGATGTCTTCGGCGAGGATGTCTACCCCGGTTTCTTCTTTCGCCAGGCCATGGATCTGTGGCCCGAACTGCTGGTTGTCGCGGAGCGGGAAGGCCGGCTGCTGGGCTATGCCCTGGGCGGGCTTGGTCAGGATCGGTCGCAGGGCTGGCTGCTCTCCCTCGCGGTGCGCCCCGAAGCGCGCGGCTTCGGCCTGGCCGAGCAAATGATGTTGCAGGTGGAGCAGGGACTGCTGAAACTGGAAGTTGAGCGGGTCAGACTGACCGTTGATCCCGCCAATCCGGCCCAGCGCCTCTACTTCAGGCTGGGTTATCAGCAGTTGGCAGAAGAGAGAGGCTACTTCGGGCCAGGCGAGGATCGCCTGCTGCTGGAAAAAGCCCTGACCTGACCATCCACCACCGGCACGGGAGCCTTCCGGCCACATAATTGGTTACACTTTGCGGGTTTAATGCGCAATCTGGTTGACGTAAAGTGCAATTCATCACCAGATTAATCCGATGCCCGCCCAGGAGGCCCATCATGTTCAAACGTATTGCTCTCGTCACCCTGCTGGCGGCCACCACCGCCATCACCGGCTGTGCCAACAGCGACGTCTACTCCGGCGATGTCTACACCAAGGATCGCGCCAAGCAGGTACAGACCGTCAGCTATGGCACCATCCTCTCCACCCGCCCCGTCAAGATCCAGGCCGATGAAAACTCGCTGATCGGCACCATTGGCGGTGCCGTGGTCGGCGGCCTGCTCGGCAGCACCATAGGCGGCGGTCGTGGCAGTGACATCGCGGCGGCCGGTGGCGCCATCGCGGGTGCGGCGGCCGGCAAGGCGGCAGGGGACAAACTCAACCAGGTTGACGGGGTCGAGCTCGAGATCAAGAAAGAGAACGGCGAATCCATCGTGGTGGTACAAAAGGCCAGCCCCACCTTTGTGCCTGGCGCCCGGGTCCGCATGACCCAGGGCAACGGCACCATCAACGTGGCCGTGGTGAACTGATAGCGCCGTTCAAGGTGCAACTGCCATAAAAAAGGTGAGCCCGGGCTCACCTTTTTGCGCTCTGCACCACTTAAGATTCACTCCCCCAGATGCAGCCAGGCCGCGATGGACAGCTGCAGGCCCACCAGGTCGGCATGGTGGAACAGGGCATGCAGTGATGCACGATCCCCGGCCACCTGCACCATCAGACGCTGTTGCGCCTGCAGGTCGGCCAGCCAGGAGGGGGGCACCGTCAGCGTGCCTGCTGCCTCGGCAACCAGGGATACCCCCTCGAGCAGGGCATGCAGCGCCCGTTGTTGTTCGCCAGCATCGCCACTCTCGAGCCAGAGCTGCTCATGATGCTGCCAGTGCTGCAGACCCAGGGTAATGCTGACCTTCTGATCTTTGCCCACAATCCTTTGCAGGGGCTGCACGGCCAGTGGCTTGCCAAGCCCAGCCAGCCTGTATCCGCGCTGCGCCTTGGACTGGGCACCCAGCCGCAATCCTCCCAGCGCCGCCAGCTTGCTCGCCAGGGTGAACAGGGCGCGGGCATCGCCGGATTTCAGCTCCAGCTCCAGCTCGTCGATCCCGATACGCCCCAGGGCACCGACAATCTCCCCCTGATCCCAGGCCAGCTCGATCTCGGCATCTCCGAATGCGATCAGCCAGTGGCGGCGCAGGAAATCGGTGCTGAACTGGGCCACCAGACGGCTCTGGAGTTCATCGCGCACCACCAGACTCGGCCAGATATCGGCAGGAAAGGCAGACAGGGTCGGAATGGTTCCCTCCACCGGGGTGTTGTACTCGGGTCTGGCGTGCAATCCGCCCACGACCTGCCCCCGGCACTTGATGGTCTGCTCGGAAAAATCATCGCTGCGACGAATGCGCAACCCCATCTCGAGCCCACGCAAACCCAGGTCGGGCGTGTCGAAATAGACGTTGCCAAGAGCGGCTTGATTGGAAGAGATAATCTCTAGTGAATTCAGAAGGTTGGAGATGGATTCTTGAATATTGCTGGTGACGAAAAACTTTATCTCGATCTCAGTTTGCATAGTCATTCCGGGCTGGCGGGCAACTTTGGGGGGCATGTTCGGGGTCGCGAGGATATAATGCCAGCGACAGTTCACGATTAATTCACGGTTTTATTGATGGCACAGTTCGGTTACCATGCGCCCCTCATAAAATCGTATCGAGTGTTTTTTCACCGACACAGGTTTGGCCATGCCAGTAAATACTATTTTGGGTCTTTTTGCCAAGTCCCCCATCAAGCCGCTGCAGAAGCATATCGTCAAGGTTCACGTGTGCTGCGAACAGCTCATTCCCTTCTTTGATGCCGTTGCCGAAGACCGCTGGGAAGATGCCGAGAAGATCCGGCAACAGATCGCCCAGCTGGAAAAAGAAGCGGACATCCTCAAGCGCGAAATCCGCTTGAAACTCCCCCGCGGCCTGTTCCTGCCGGTCGCTCGTACCGATCTGTTGGAGCTCTTGACCCAGCAGGACAAGATTGCCAACCGTGCCAAGGATATTTCCGGCCGCATGCTTGGCCGCAAGATGGAATTCCCCACCGAGATGCGCGCCGATTTCATGGCCTATCTCAAACGCTGTATCGATGCGACCGCCCAAGCCGAAAAAGCCATCGGAGAACTCGATGAGCTGCTCGAAACCGGCTTTAAAGGACGTGAAGTTGAAATGGTTGCCGAGATGATCCACCAGCTGGATCTCATCGAGGACGATACTGACACCATGCAGATCGGACTGCGCCAACAGCTGCAAGCCGTTGAGCACAAATACAATCCGATCGACGTTATGTTCCTCTACAAGATCCTCGAATGGGTAGGTGACCTGGCTGATCAGGCAGAGCGCGTTGGCGCCCGTCTGGAATTGATGCTGGCTCGTTCGTAATCGACTGACTGGGTAAACACTACTAATGGACATTATCGCAAATTACGGCACCACCCTGGTGCTCGTGGCGGCCTTGTTCGGCTTTTTGATGGCCTGGGGCATTGGTGCGAACGACGTCGCCAACGCCATGGGCACATCGGTCGGCACCAAGTCCCTGACCATCCGTCAGGCGATCATCATCGCCATGATCTTTGAATTTGCCGGTGCCTATCTGGCCGGTGGCGAAGTGACGGCCACCATCCGCAGCGGCATCATCGACAGCAACGCCTTTGCCGACACGCCGGATCTGCTGGTGCTCGGCATGATCGCCTCCCTGCTGGCTGCGGGTCTGTGGCTGATCCTGGCCTCCTATTTCGGCTGGCCCGTCTCCACCACCCACTCCATCATCGGCGCCATCGTGGGCTTCGCCGTGGTGAGCATCGGTCCGGAAGCGGTACAGTGGAACAAGTTTGGCGGCATCGTCGGCTCCTGGGTAGTCACGCCGGCCATCTCGGGCATCATCGCCTACTTCATGTTCATCAGCGTGCAGAAGCTCATCTTCAACACGGACAACCCCCTGGACAACGCCAAGCGCTATGTCCCCTTCTACATGTTCCTGACGTCCCTGGTCATCTGCCTGGTCACAATCAAGAAGGGGCTGACCCACGTCGGTCTGCACCTGAGCAATGGCGAAGGCGCGCTGCTCTCCGTCGCCATCTCCATCGCGGTGGCGTTTGCCGGCTGGATCTATATCCGCGGCCAGCAGTACAACCCGAAAGATGACAGCAAGATGCACTTCGCCAACGTGGAGAAGGTGTTCGGCATCCTGATGATCATCACCGCCTGCGCCATGGCCTTCGCCCATGGCTCCAACGACGTGGCCAACGCCATCGGCCCGCTCTCTGCAGTCGCCTCCATCGTGGCGGCCGGCGGCGAGATCGGCGGCAGCTCCCACATCGCCTGGTGGATCCTGCCCCTTGGCGGCATCGGCATCGTCATCGGTCTGGCCACCATGGGCGAGAAGGTGATGGCGACCGTCGGCACCGGCATCACCCACCTGACCCCGAGCCGTGGCTTCGCCGCCCAGCTGGCCACCGCCGCCACCGTGGTGATCGCCTCCGGCACCGGTCTGCCCATCTCCACCACCCAGACCCTGGTGGGTGCCGTCATGGGTGTCGGTCTGGCACGGGGCATCGCGGCCCTGAACCTGGGCGTGCTGCGCAACATCGTGGTCTCCTGGGTCATCACCCTGCCCGCGGGCGCCATCCTGGCCATCGCCATCTTCTACGTGCTGCAGGCCTGCTTCTCCTGAGCAGCCCACGCCGCACGACAAAAAGCCCGGGTCATTGACCCGGGCTTTTTTATGCTTCGCCCATATTACGCCGTCGATTGAGCGTCGATCGGCTGCGGCGCTTACTCCTCGATGAAGGTCCACTCGTCGCGCACCCGGCTGATGGCATCAAGCCGCCGCTTGGCAAGCTGCTCGCGGATTGCCTCCCCTTTGAAGCCGGCCGCCACTATCTCCTTGACCGGCACAGCCTGCGCCGCCTCCAGGGCCTCGGCGACATAGTCCGGCTGACTGTAGACCTTCTCTTCGAAGCCGGTACGACCGTGGAAGTCGGCGCGACAGGCATCGAGCAGCTGGGCAAAGCGCTCCGGTCTGCGCCAGGCATCGGCCTTGTCGAATACCTTGAGCAGGGTCGCGGGCTTGAGCTCGAAGGCAATGTGGATATGGGTGTGCAGGTCGCTCACCAGCAGCGCCAGATCGCGACACTCGTTCGGCACCCGGAAGCGCTCGCAAAAATCCCGAATGAGCGGCAACCCCTTCTGACCATGGCCGTGATGGCTCGGCCAGAAGGCGGGCGGAGTGAGCCCTTTGCCAAAGTCGTGGCAGAGGGACGCGAAGCGCACGGTCAATTCGGGGGAGAGACGACATGCCTGCGCCAGCACCATCATGGTATGGATGCCGGTGTCGATCTCCGGGTGCCATCTGGCAGGGGCCGGCACACCGAACAGGGCATCGAGCTCGGGGAAGAGCGCCTTGAGTGCGCCGCATTCGCGCAGCACCTCGAAGAAGATCTGGGGTGTCGACCCCAGCAGCACTTTTTCCAGCTCCTTCCAGACCCGCTCCGGGGTCAGATGGGCCAGCTCTCCAGCCTCCGTCATCTCGCGCATCAACCCCAGCGTCTCGGGGGCCACCACGAACCCCTGGGCATGGAAACGGGCGGCGAAGCGCGCCACCCGCAGGATGCGCAGAGGATCCTCGGCAAAGGCCGGCGAGACATGGCGCAGCAACCGCGCCTCTAGATCCTGCACGCCGCCGTAGGGATCGTGCAGTTGCCCATCCTCATCTTCGGCGATGGCGTTGATGGTGAGATCCCGGCGCAGCAGATCCTGCTCCAGCGTCACCTCGGGGGCGGCATGGCAGACGAAGCCGGTGTAACCCTGCCCCTGCTTGCGCTCGGTGCGCGCCAGGGCGTACTCCTGCTGGGTTTTGGGGTGAAGAAAGACCGGAAAGTCTCGGCCCACCTGGGTGAATCCGAGACCCAGCATCTGCTCCACCGTGGCGCCGACCACCAGGTGATCCCTGTCACCCTGGGGCAATCCCAACAGGCGATCCCGTACCGCCCCTCCGACCAGATAAATCTGCACGCGCACTCTCCCTCGATAAACTTGCCCCGATGATACCGCTTTTGGCCAAGAGAGACGATGTGCACCCGTCGCACCGGGCTCTCCATCACTCGGCCGGGCGGCTGCTTCCCGCCATCGTCCCGGGCGACTCAGCCCGTGGTTCGAGCCAGCTCCCCTTATGGTATCCGGGTCTTTGACATCCCTTTTGGGAGGCTTTAACCTGCCGCCCATAACAATGGAATGGATCCTTATGTACACACAGTTCTTCGGTCTGTCGGAGCCCCCGTTCTCCATCTCGCCCAACCCCAAATACCTCTATATGAGCGAGCGTCACGGGGAGGCCCTCGCCCACCTCAACTACGGGTTGCAGGACGGTGGCGGCTTCGTGCTGCTGACCGGGGAAGTGGGTACGGGAAAGACCACCGTCTCCCGCTGCCTGCTGCAGCAATTGCCCGCCGACACCGAGATCGCCTACATCCTCAATCCCTCTCTGACCGAGCGGGATCTGCTGGCCGCCATCTGCGACGAATTCCAGTTGCCCTACGGCGAAGAGGCCAGCCTCAAGCAATTGTTCGACCTTATCCGGGATCATCTGCTGGCGAATCTGGCGGCAGGCAAGCGCAGCGTGGTGCTGGTGGATGAAGCCCAGCACCTGCTGCCCGGCGTGCTGGAGCAGTTGCGACTGCTCACCAATCTGGAGACAGACGAGAAGAAACTGCTGCAGGTGGTGCTCATCGGCCAGCCCGAGCTGCAACAGATGCTGCGCCAGCCCCTGCTGCGCCAGCTGGCCCAACGGATCACCGCCCGCTATCACCTGCTGCCGCTGTCGCGCCAGGATGTGGATGCCTATGTCCGCTTCCGGTTGCAGGTGGCAGGCTGCGTCCAGCCCATCTTCACCCCCAGGGCCATCCAGACCCTGCATCGCCTCTCCGGAGGCATTCCCCGTCTCATCAACCTCATCTGCGACCGCGCCCTCATCGCCGCCTTCGCCCGTGGCAGCCACAAGATAGTGCACGGGGACATCAGCCAGTCCGCGTATGAGGTGAGCGGCATTCGCGACGAGGGAAGCTGGCAATCCGGCCTCACGGTCGCCCTGGTGGGCGCCCTGCTGGTCGCCACCGGCTGGTGGGGCTGGCAATTCTTCGGATTCTTCCCAGCCCGCCCCCTGGTCAAGGTCGAGGTACCGGTCAAGGTGGATGACACGCCGGAGCAGCAGGCCCAGCTGACCCGCGCCATCAATCAGGCGCTGGAGCCGGACGTCGCCATGCAGAATCTCTACAAGGTATGGGGCTACCAGGCCGAGCTGGAGGAGGCAACCTGCGACAATGCCCCCCGTGCGGGCCTGCGCTGCCAGGAGGGAGAAGCCTCCCTGGCGCAATTGCAGGCGCTGCAATACCCGGCCCTCATCAGTCTCACCGACGAGACCGGCGGCCTCTATTACGCCACCCTGGTCAGCCTGGGGGCGGACAAGGCTTCCCTGCTCATCGGCAACCAGAGCTGGCAGGTGGACAGGCAGTGGCTCTCCGACGCCTGGGGCGGCAGCTACACCCTGCTCTGGCGCATGCCCAGGGGCAACGTGCCCCTGATAGCGAGCAATGCCGGGGCTGCCCAGGTGCAGTGGCTGGACAACGCCCTTAGCCGCGCCATGCAGCAACCCGATCGCAAGGTGAGCCGCTTTGATGCCACCCTCAAGAACAAGCTGCAACAGTTCCAGCGCGAGCAGGGACTGACCCCGGACGGCATCGCCGGCAGCAACACCCTGCTGCGGCTGAATGTGGCCTCCGGCGAACCCATGCCCAGGCTGGAGGATGAATCCCTGCGAGCCAGCACGCCGGTCGATCTCGACAGCGTGGCGGATGATGAGACGGATCCCATGGTCGAGGAGGCCTCCTGATGTCCACCCTGCTCAAGGCCCTGCGCCGGGCCGACCAGCCCCAGTTCACCCCCCATATGCCGCTCATGGGTCTGCCCGTGAGCCAGGAAGAGGAGCCCAACCGCCGCTGGATCTGGTGGGCCCTGGTGCCCCTGGCCCTGGTGATGGGCGCCGCCGCCAACTATGGCTGGCACCTCTATCACCTCAAACCCGTGGAACAGCAGGTCGAAGTGAAGGAAGTGGTGACTCCTCCCTTCGTGCGGGTCGAACCCAGGCCCATGATCACCCGGCCGCTGCCGCCCCCCCTGCCGGAGCCAGTGGTCGCTCCAAGACCTGCCGCAACCCCGGCTGCGACTACCGCAAACCAGGGGGGACAGAGTCTGGCAGAACGGCTGATGGCCGCCCTCAACAACACGCCGCTGGTGGAAGAGAGTGCGCCACAGGCTCAGGTCCAGACCAGTGCCATCCCCCTCGGCGCCCTGGCTCCGGCCTTGAAACAGCAGGTGCCGTCCCTGACCTATGGTGCCCACAACTACTCCTCCGACCCGGCCAAGCGGGCCGTGGTGCTCAATGGACGGGAGTGGCGCGAGGGCAATGAGATCGCCCCCGGTGTCATCCTGGCAGCCATCGCCCAGGACTACATCGTCCTGCAGGTCGGCGGCCAGTATGCCAGCCTCAAGGCGCTGCAAGACTGGCGCGGCTGATCTGCCGGCATCCAGTGGCCCTCCCCCGGGAGGGTCAGCGCCCATTCTGAGGGAGCCCGAGAGCTCCCCTTTTTAATCAATAACCTACACTCGACCTTTGCCATGCGCCGGGTCGGGGATCGCCCTCCTGATGGCGGGCGGACTTATCATCAGAACATGAGCACACTGTGAGCCACTCAGACAACACCACCTTCGCCACCCGCATTCTGGACTGGTACCAGATCCACGGCCGCAAGACCCTGCCCTGGCAGCAGGACAAGACCCCCTACCGGGTCTGGGTCTCCGAGATCATGCTGCAACAGACCCAGGTTGCCACTGTCATCCCCTATTACGAGCGGTTCATGGCCCGCTTCCCCGACGTGCTGACCCTGGCCAACGCCCCCATCGACGAGGTGCTGCATCACTGGACCGGGCTTGGCTACTACGCGCGCGCCCGCAACCTGCACAAGGCTGCCCAGCAGATCCGCGATCTGCACGGCGGCCTCTTTCCGGAACAACTGGAAGAGGTGATGGCCCTGCCCGGCATCGGTCGCTCCACCGCCGGGGCCGTGCTCTCCCTCTCTCTGGGCCAGCCCCACGCCATCCTGGATGGCAACGTGAAGCGGGTACTCACCCGCTGGCTGGCGCTGGCGGGCTGGCCGGGCCAGAAGCAGGTCGAGCACGATCTCTGGGAGCTGGCGACCCGCCTCACCCCGCGCGTCGGGGTGGCCCAGTACAACCAGGCCATGATGGACATGGGGGCCACCGTCTGCACCCGCAGCAAGCCCGCCTGCGAGCGCTGCCCGGTGCAGGCCGATTGCCAGGGGCTGTCGCAGGGCAACCCCACCGCCTACCCTCACAGCAAGCCGAAGAAGAGCATTCCGGCACGCAACGGCATTATGCTGATCATCCGCCACGGCGATCAGCTGCTGCTGGAGAAGCGTCCGCCGCAAGGGATCTGGGGCGGGCTCTACTGCTTCCCGCAGGTGGAATCCCTCACAGAGGTGACCGGGCGACTGCGGGAGTTGGGGCTGGAGGATGCCGCCTATCAGGAGCTCGCTGGATTTCGTCACACTTTCAGTCACTTCCACCTCGACATTCGCCCTTTGCTGATCGAAATGGCTGTTCCGCCCGCCCCCCTGCTCATGGAAGCGGATACCCGACTCTGGTATAACTTACGCCATCCTGCCGAGGTGGGATTGGCGGCGGCCACGGCCCGTCTGCTCGCCTACCCGGACTTACAACCAGACTTGCAACCACAGAGGTCAACATGAGCCGTACCGTATTTTGCCTGCGCCTGAAGAAAGAAGCGCCGGGTCTCGATTTCCAACTCTACCCCGGTGAACTCGGCAAGCGGATCTTCGACAACATCAGCAAGGAAGCCTGGACCGAGTGGCAGAAGAAGCAGGTCATGCTGATCAACGAGAAGAAGCTGAACATGATGAATCTCGAGCACCGCCAGTTGCTGGAAAAAGAGATGGTCAGCTATCTGTTCGACGCGGGTGAAGTCCAGATCGACGGTTACACCCCTCCCAGCCAGTGAGCGGGAATCGAGTCAAAGGGCCAGCGTCCCCCTGAGTCGTCAATATGCCGCAGGGTGACACCAATCCTGGCTCAGGCCAGTCAGTGACGGGCGGCCCCACCGCCCGGTTTGAGGATCTTATGGGTCGTTTTTTTGGGCTGCTGTGCGCCCTGCTGTTTCTCTCTGCCTGTTCATCCACCCCCCAGACCAGCGGGAGTGGCGATGATGATCTGGTCAACGGCAAAGACGTGCGCGGTTTTGAACACATGATCAGTGCGCTCTCCCATAACGTGAACGAGATATGGGGGCGCGAGGCGCTGTTCGCGGGCAAGTTTGACTACGTCAAATACACGGATCAGTACAAGAGCCGCGCCCACATCGATTTCTCCAGCGGTCACATCATGGTGGAGACCGTCTCGGGTCTGGATCCCCGCGCCCACCTGCGCCGCGCCATCATCGAAACCCTGCTGACCCCGGACGATCCGGCAGAGGTCGACCTCTATTCCGACCGTGAGATCATGCCAGGTGGCGAGCCCTTCCTCTATGGCCAGGTGCTGGACAACCAGGGACAAGCGATCCGCTCCAGCTGGCGTGCAGAGCGTTATGCCGACTATCTGATCGCCAACGCGATGAAGAAGCGCACCCTCGGGATCCGCAACATCTTCTTCATCGACATTCCCATGGTGGCCAACCACGAAGACAGGCGCGGCTACAAATACGCCAGCATCATCCGCGATGCCTCCCGCAAGTACGGGGTCGCCGAGAGTCTCATCTACGCGGTGATCAAGACCGAGAGCAGCTTCAACCCCTATGCGGTCAGCCACGCCAACGCCTATGGCCTGATGCAGGTGATCCCGGCTACCGCTGGGCGGGATGTCTATGTGAGGGTCAAGGGCAAGGATGGCCAGCCGACCAGGGAAGATCTGTTCAATCCGGCCTACAACATCGATGTGGGGACCGCCTACCTGCACCTGCTGCAGACCGTCTATCTGGCGGATATCCAGGATCCCCAGTCCCGCCGCTATGCGGTGATCTCCGCCTACAACGGTGGTGCGGGAGGGGTGCTCAACACCTTCTCCAACGATCGCAAGGCGGCCCCCGGCATGATCAACCGCCTCTCCCCCGAGGCCGTCTATCAGGTACTGACCGAACAACATCCCAAGGCAGAGGCTCGCCGCTATCTCTACAAGGTCAATCAGGCCGAGAAGGGGTTCAAGCGAACCGTCGCAAGCCGGGCTGGCTGATGGCATGCAAGAAGGGCGCTCCTGGAGCGCCCTTCTCATTTACTGTGGCCAGAAAGCTTACTTGGCGATGAAGCCACCCTTGCTCAGGGGCGCAGCCCCCACCTTCTCCAGGTGTTCCACCTCGACTTCGGTCTTGTTCCAGCTGTGGTCCACCTCGCCGCGCACGCGGATCAGATCGTCAGGGCCTACCTCGGTACCGCGCCACACGTCACCGTCCACCTCCACTTCCACCTCGCCGCTGTCGTCACGGAACAGGTAGTTTTCGCCACCCAGGTGTTTGACCAGTTTGCCTTCCAGGGTCACCCACTGATCATCGGCCACGTCTTTCAACTGGGCGACCGATACCTTGTTCTGCTCCTTGGGGCCGGTGTAGGCCGCCATGGCGAAGGAAGAGACGGACATCAGGGCCACCAGGGCGATTGCTTTTGCGTTGTTCATTTCATGCTCCTGTCTTTGCGGTATGAGGGCATCTTGCCCGGGGGCGCGTGAAACAAACGTGAAGCCTCCCCATTCAGGGAGGAGTGATGTGATCGCAAGCGATTAAATGGCCACGGCATGCTGCAAAAATGTATTCGAGTGGATACCTTTTCACCTGGCCATGCGGGTTCCCAGCCCGCCGCCATCGAGGAACAGCCCGCAGGCCCGCCCTGCCCCATCCATGAGAACAGCTACATGAACAAATGGCTTTTGTGTTTATTGGGTCTCTTCGCCCTCACGGCCCATGCCGCCGAGACGCGTCCCCCCTTCTCCCGCATCGTGATGTTCGGCGACAGCCTCTCCGATACCGGCAAGATGTACGACAAGATGCGCGGTTACCTCCCCTCCAGCCCGCCTTACCATCAGGGCCGCTTCTCCAACGGCCCGGTCTGGCTGGAGCAGCTCACCCAGCACTTCCCGGGCCTCGCCATCGCCAACGAGGCGGAAGGGGGCGCCACTGCCGTGGCCTACAACAAGATCTCCTGGAACCCCAAGTATCAGGTCATCAACAACCTGGACTACGAGGTGACCCAGTTCCTGCAAAAGGATGGCTTCAAGCCCGACGATCTGGTGATCCTCTGGGTCGGTGCCAACGATTACCTGGCCTATGGTTGGAACACCGAGCAGGATGCCAAGCGGGTGCGCGATGCCATCAGCGATGCGGCCAACCGCATGGTATTGAACGGCGCCAAGCAGATTCTGCTGTTCAACCTGCCGGATCTGGGCCAGAACCCCTCGGCCCGCAGCCAGAAAGTGGTCGAGGCGGCCAGCCATGTCTCCGCCTACCACAACCAGCTGCTGCTGAACCTGGCACGCCAGCTGGCCCCCACCGGCATGGTGAAATTGTTCGAGATCGACAAGCAGTTCGCCGAGATGCTGCGCGAGCCGCAGAACTTCGGCCTGAGCGACACCGAACACGCCTGCTATGGCGGCGGCTATGTGTGGAAGCCGTTTGCCTCCCGCAGCGCCGCCACCGACAGTCGACTGGCCCCCTTCAATCCCGAGGAGCGCCTTGCCATCGCCGGCAACCCCCTGCTGTCTCAGGCCGTCGCAACTCCCATGGCGCGCCGCAGTGCGGGCGAGCTGAACTGTGAAGGCAAGATGTTCTGGGACCAGGTCCACCCCACCACAGTGGTACACGCTGCCCTGAGCGAGCGGGCTGCCGCCTTCATCGAACAGGAGTACGAATTCCTCCCTCGATAACGGAGGCCATCCTGCCAGGGCCGGCGCCTCGCCGGCCCTCTTGCCGACAAGGATAAGCAATCCATATGACACCCATCACAGATTCGAGTCACGGTTCCCCGGCGGTCTTCTGTCTCCACTATGATGCAGATGGATATCACAATATGTTTTATATCAGTTGCTTGTAGATCGAGAAAAGCGAGCTACGTTTAAACGTGTTGTGGTCGAACACAGGCCCAACCCACGAGGCGAGGCGACATGAATTCGCGCTCCCCACACACAAGATTGCAGAGGCATCTATGAACAAAACACTGATTACCTTGCTGGTTTCAGGCTTGCTTGCGGCCAACGCCCAGGCAGCCGGACAAGACAACACCTGGTATGGCGGTGCCAAACTGGGTTGGTCCAACTTCTACGGTGTCGATGAAAGCAATTCCATCGCCATCACCGACAAAGACGACGATGAAGTCGGCGCCGGTGCCTTCGCCGGTTACCAGATCAACCAGAATCTGGGTGTCGAACTCGGTTATGACTACCTTGGCAAGCTCAAGTACAGCGGCACCCGCAATGGCGCGGCCTTCAATGACTCCGTGCAAGCCCAGCTGGCCCAGCTCACGCTGAAACTGGGCTTCCCGGTTGCGGACAATCTGGACCTTTACGGCCGTGTCGGGGGCGGCTATGGCTGGACCGACAGCGATCAGCTGGAAAACGACAGCCGCTTCACCTTCGTCGGCGCGCTCGGTGCGGAGTATGCCCTGAGCCTGGATTGGGCAGCCCGCCTCGAATACCAGTACAGCACCCCGTATGGCAGCCGTGACGATACCGGCCTGCGCATGGACAACGGCCTGCTCTCCCTGGCCGCCGTCTACCGCTTCGGTCAGGTTGCACCGGCTCTGCCGGTCGCAGCTCCCGCCCCCGCGCCCGAGCCCGTGATGGTCGACAAGCAGTTCACCCTGAGCTCGGACGTGCTGTTTGACTTCAACAAGGCCACCCTCAAGCCCCAGGCCGGGCAGGCCCTGGATACCCTCTACAGCCAGATTGAAGAGGAAAGGCCCAAAGACGGTTCGGCCACCGTCATCGGCTATACCGACCGCATCGGCTCCGAGGCCTACAACCAGAAGTTGTCCGAGCAGCGTGCCCGGACCGTGGCCGATTACCTGATTGGCAAGGGCCTGCCGGCCGACAAGGTCAATGTGGAAGGGCGTGGCAAGCAGTCTCCCGTCACCGGCGACAGCTGCACCAGCAAATCCAAGCGTGAGCTGATCGTCTGCCTGGCCCCGGATCGCCGGGTAGAGGTCAAGGTACAGGGCGTCTCGGAAGTACAGCAATAACGACGACCCCAAACAAAACGGGAGGCCATGGCCTCCCGTCTTTTTTTATGCTTCCTCAGATGCGCGTGCGCACATCCGCCGCAATCTGATCGAGCAACAGTTGCCAGCCCTGCCCCAGCTCGTTCACCAGGGCGCCATACCCATCGGCAGGCAGCACCCGCTCCTGCTGGAAGGGAACATCTCTCAACACGACCCCCTCCTCCGTCAGCAGGCGCCAGCGACCGCTGAGCAGGGCGCGGCCGTCGTGCCGCCCCTGGAAACGCTCGACCGAGATGCTCAGCACAGGCCCCTTGCGGGCCCCGTCCTGACGCACCACCCAGCCAGGCAAGCGGCTGGAGAGGCCATTGAGGGTCAACTGGTTCAACTGGGCATCGAGGGAACCTGCCCAGCGATGGTACTCGGCAAAGTGCAGCTCCTTTCCCTCCAGCTGATAGACCAGGCTCATCCGGTCAAGCTGACCGGACAGGGCGACGGGCCGCAGCACCAACTGGTGCTGCGGCTGCGCCGTGGTGACACTCGACGGCGCCGTGTCGGCATCCAGCGAATAGTAATGCAGCGTGGTCGGCGCACTGCCACATCCCGCCAGCAGGCCCAGCAAGGCCAACGTCATCATCCGTTTTTTCATCATTTTCCTCGCTTGGGCTCGGGATCCCGCGGACGAGCGCGGTCAAAGATCAGCGAACTCGGCTGCTCGTTCAGTGAATGGACCAGAGGTTGCAACTCGCTCATCAGCTGGTTGAGGGATTGCACCGACTGGCGCAGCTCCTGATTGGTCTGGGAACCGGCATCATAGGTCTGCAACGTCTCCTGCAACTGCTTGAGGCTCTGGTTGAGGGAGGCCGGCAACTGCTGGGTCGACTGCTGACCGGTAAACTGCTCCAGATTCGCACTCACGGCACTGACATGCTTGAGCGTCTTGTCCAGTGTCATCAGGGTGCTGTTGACCTGAGTAAGGGTGGTGGCCATGTCCATGTCGACGAACTTGTCGAGGATGAGGTTCACCTTGCGTTCGATCTGATCCAGCCCGGCCTGGGCAGTCGGGAAGACCTGATAGCCCGCCATCTTGAGCGGCTGATAGACAGGCGCATCCGGATAGAAGTTCAGATCGATCACCTTGCCCCCCGTCAGCAGGCTGGCGGTCTTGAGGCTGGCCCTCAGCCCTTCCTTGAACTGCTTGTTGAACAGGGCCCGCCACTGCTCCTTCTCCGCATTGGCATAACGGTGGGAGAGACGCTGCACCTCGATGCGCGCCAGCACCGGGATCTGCCGGCTCTTGAACAGCTGGACGCCCTTGTCGTCGATGAGATAGGGAGCCGAGATGACGGTACCGACCCGGATGCCGCGATACTGTACCGCCGCGCCGGGATGCAGCCCGCCCACGTCATTGTCGAACAGGAAGACATAGTCGATGAACTGATCCAGGCTACCGGCCAGCACGCTCTCCTCGTCCTTGAACAGCACGAACTCGTCGTTCTGTTTCACCGGCTCCCCCGGCAACCAGCCGGGAGGCAGCCCCATGGTGATGCCGCCGTTGATCAGGCTCTCCAGCGAGTCCATCTTCACCTTCATCCCCTCGCTGCTCATGGAGACCTCGAAGCCGGGCGTCAGCCAGAACCGGGAGTTGCTGCTCACCAGGACGTCATAAGGCGCGTTGATGAAGAGCTGGTACTGCATCTCGCTCTTCTCGGGCAGGAACTTGGCCTCTTCGACCTGGCCGATGGTGAATCCCTGATAGCTGATGGGGGAGCCCGCACCCAGCGCGTTGGCATCCCGGCTGGACAGGGAGAGCCGCAATCCCCTAGCATCCAGGGATGCCAGGGGTGGCCTGTCCAACATGGCGTATTCGCTTCGCGCCCTGCCCTTCTTGCCGGGAGAAAGCTCGATATAGGCACCGGAGAGCAAGGTGCCAAGACCGGAAACGCCCTCACGCCCGACCCTGGGCTTGACCACCCAGAACTGGCTGTCTTTCTTGAGCATGCCGGCGGCGGCATTGGTCAGGCGAGCCTTGAGCACGGCATGGCTGTAGTCCTCGCTGAGCTCCACCGTCTCGATACGGCCCACCTCCACTTCACGAGAACGGATCACCGTCTTGCCCGCCACTATGCCCTCGGCGGTCGCCACCGTCAGGGTGAAGCTCGGCCCTTGTGAATACCAGTGCTGGAACAGCATCCAGGCGCCGATGAAGAGCGCCAGCAAGGGCACCATCCAGATAGCGGCAGCCGAACTCATGAAATCAGAGCCCGGTTTCCACCTTGTCTTACGCTCACTCACGTTCGCGTTCTCCTTGTTGTAAATCCCAGATCAGGCGGGAATCGAAACTCATGGCAGCCACCATGGTGACCAGTACGACCCCGGCAAAGGCGACGGCCGCAGGGCCAGGGTAGATGGTCATCAGATTGTCGAGCCGGATGAGACCGGCCAGGATGGCCACCACAAAGACGTCGATCATCGACCAGCGCCCCACAAATTCGGTCATGCGATAGAGTTTGAGCTTGCCGAGGGGAGATGCCCCCTGGCCGCGCTGCACCACGTAGCAGAGCCACAGCAGCGCCAGGATCTTCACCAGCGGCACCACCACGCTTGCGAAGAAGATGACGGCGGCAATGGGGTAGGAGCCCATTGCCCACAGCAGCACCACCCCGCCCATGATGGTCGAGGGGCTGTCATCCCCCAGGAACACGGTGTCCATGATGGGATACAGGTTGGCTGGGACATAGAGGATCACCGAGGTGATCAGCAGGGCCCAGGTGCGGTTCAGACCACCCGGCTTGCGGCTGTGCAGGTGATCCCCGCAGCGAACGCAACTATGGGCATCCTGCTCGTTCAGGGCGCCGCAGATGTGGCAGCCCACCAGACCGCACGCCAGGGCGCTCTCTTCGGGATCCAGCTCCCTCGCCGCCGTCGGGCCGAACAGCCGCTGCCACAGCCACATCCGATCCAGGGAGGAGATCATCTTGATGAGCAGCAGGGTGTAGCCAACGAAGGCCCAGAACGACAGCCCCATCTTGATGTCGGCCATCCCCATCAGCTTCACCAGAGAGATGAGCACGCCGATGAGGAAGACGTCCACCATCAGCCAGGGCTTGATCCGGCACAGCAGGCGGCCAAGGGAGCGCAGGGCCTTGCTGTGCAGATCCTTGTCCAGGCGCCACAGCACCAGCATGATGGAGCCGATATAGACCAGCGGCAACCCGATCAGGGTAATGCTCAGCACGGCCCCGAGGAACAGGTAGCCTTGATCCACCAGGGTGGTGATGCACTGCAGGAAGGTCATCTCCTGCCCCACCCCCTTGGCCGAGAACGACATGAAGGTAAAGGCGTTGGAGAGCACGAACATGATGATGGCCGCAAAGCCATAGGCGATAGGCCTGCGCTCCTGCTCAGGCAGATGACGAGTCAGGGTATGGCCGCAGCGCGGACAACTGCTCGTCTCCCCCACGGCCAGCTCGGTGGCCGGCACCAGCAGATCACACTCTTCGCAGGCGGTCGCGTCATGGGTATAGGTGGGTGGATGTTGGTGTGAAACCGGATGCAAGATAAGACCCCAGCATGAGGCCCGCCACGGGGCCAGAGCCGCCAATTATTGCAGCAGCGGCCCCTGCCGACCAGCCCTGTCGTTGTCCATCCTGCCCGGGTGTGAGAATGACTTTGACAAGGCAGTGCCCATTTAGCACAATCAAACGCCACTTTTTTTCCGCGGGACAATAATTTATGACAACTGAATCCCCAAGCTACTCCACTATCGAGCAGGCCTTCTCCCTCGGGAACGGGCAAGATTCTGCCCTCAACTGGTTGCGCAAAAACCGTAGCCAAGTCGCCATCTTCCTGGTGAGCGGCATCAAGCTGGAGGGGACCATCAGCGGTTTTGACCAGTACAGCGTGCTGTTGACCGATGCCCATGGCAATCAGCAACTGGTCTACAAGGCCAAGATTTCCACCATTGCCATGCACTCCGGCCGTCCTGCCGTCAGTATCCAGCGGGCCCGCAAGCCACGGGTTTCCATGGCGCCGCGCCCCCATGGCGCCCCCAGCCGTTATGACGACAACCAGGGTGGTGGCAGCGAGCAGTAAATCTCGCCACTGCCCATCCTGACGGTGTCGCTGCGTCAGCCAGTGACATCTGCTCCCCACTCTCATGTTTCGCCTGTCCCGTATGAGAGTGGGGCTTCTCTCCCGAGCCGGTTGTTGACCCGCTCGTCTTCGTTACTCAGTAGGTCAACCCGACCGGTTTTCCCTCTCTGACCATGCAGACCTGCATACCGGCCGCTTCACCGGCCTGTGCGCCTATGCCCGTGTCCTCGAACACCAGACATTGATCGGGCTCGACCCCCAGGCGTCGCGCCACCAGCAGGAAGGTGTCTGGATGGGGTTTGTGCAGCTCCACGTCGTCGGCGGTGACCACCACGGGGAAGTACCGATCCAGCCCTGTGTTGCGCAGCACCGCTTCGGCATTGATACGGGGGGAGCCTGTCCCGATGCCCATGGGGATCCGGCCGTGATAGCGTTCCACCAGATCCAGCATGGCCGGGAAGGGGGTGGCCTTGTGCAGGTTGGCGACATAGTGTTCGGTCTTGCAGCGTGTCACCACCAGGGGATCCAGCGCGATCTGCTGCACTTCGGCCACCAGCAGGGCTATCTTGCGGCTGGGCATGCCTCCCAGCTCATAAAACCAGTCGGCGTCGAACCGAAAGCCAAACTCGCTGGCGGTGTGCTCCCAGGCGGCCAGGTGCAAGGGCATGGAGTCCACCAGAGTGCCGTCGAGGTCGAAAACCAGGCCTTGAAATCCGGATAGGGTCATGGTGCAGGATCTGTCTGTGAAAAATGGGCCCCCATTCTAGCCAGAGCGCGGGCGCATCGCCATGCGCCAGATGGCGAGAAACGCTTGCCACCTCATTTATACAGAGCTGCGTGGATCTGAAAGCACACACGTATACAGATCAGCATGGATCTGATGCCGGGCAGGCAGCCCCCACGCAGGTGTCAGCGATAGGCCAGGGTACAGGCCCGCCCTTGGGATTTGGCGTGATAGAGTGCCTGATCCGCCTGCTCGGTCAGGGTTTGCCACTCCTTGTCCGATGACGGGACCAGATAGCTGAACCCGATGCTGACGGTGAGTGTCGCCGCCACCCGGGAGGCCGGATGGGGAATTTGCAAGGCGTCAAGGCCGTGGTGGATCTGCTCCGCCAGCCGCTCCGCCTCTCCCGGCTGCGGTGAACACAGAGGATGACAAACTCCTCCCCCCCATAGCGGGCCACCAGGTTGGTACGCCGCCGCTCGGTGTCCTGCAGCAGTGCCGCCACCCGCTGCAGGCACTGATCCCCCTTGCCGTGGCCGAAGTGATCGTTGTAGGACTTGAACTCGTCCACATCGATCATCAGCACCGCCAGCACGCCCTGATGGCGGCGAGCCCGCTCCCACTCCCGTTCCATGGTGATGTCCCATTGGCGGCGGTTGGCGATGCCAGTCAGGGGATCTTCCAGAGACAGCAGAGAGAGGCGCCGGTTGGCCTCCTCCAGCGCCCGGTTGGTATCGGCCAGTTGCCGGGTCCGCTCCTGCACCCTCAGCTCCAGCTCCCGATTGAAGCGCTCAAGCTTCTCCTGGGTGCGCTGGCGGATCAGCAACTGGGAGAGCACGGCGGCATACTGCTTGAAGATCTCGCTCTGATACGTCTTGAGGGGGCGCCGCCAGAGCAGGTTGTCGGCGGCGATCCAGCCGATGGGGGTACTCCCGTCCCAGAGCGACACCATGGCGTTCCAGCCGCGACCCACCTCCTGCTTCTCGTAATAGAGAGGCGTGTCCTCCAGCACCAGGACATAGTCCTTGCGACGCAGCGCCTCCTGCACTGTGGGGTGATCCGGAATGGGGCTGATGAAATGGCGCTCGTCGATGAGCTCACCCGCCTCGTTGGTACCCCAGGTACCGTGCATGGTCTTGAATTCACTGTCAGTCAGGAAGATGGCGATGCGATCGAACTGCAACTCCTGGCGGGCCAGTGCCACCGCGTCGTGCAGCAGACGATCCTCGCTCTCGCAGCGGGAGAGCTTGACCCCCACCTGATGCAGCGCCTGCAGCATGCTGAGGAAGGAGTCCTGCAGGGCCTGGCTGCGCACGAGGTCTGCCTGGGTGTGGAGCCGCTGATCCCGCTCCAGATCCACCTGTCCCGCGAGTCGCCGACTCTCGAGCTCGGCGGCGAGATAATGCATGAGCAGCTGGATGCTCTGCTGTTGGCGTCTTGGCAGGCGATCGAGACGACGGCGGGTTTCCAGATAGACCACAGCCTCCAGCCCCTTGTGACGCTTGAGGGGGAAGCTGGCGCGCAGGCGCGGGATCTCGGGTTCGACGCTCTCCCGCTCCCAGATGGCTCGGGTCGGCGCGATGGGCTCCACCAGCAACTGGCCGAGCGCAAGGGAACGTTCGATGAAGAGGATGGGCAACTCGAGGGAAGAGAGGACGTCAGCGCTCAGGCAGAGCAGACCCTGTTCCGGGCGATAGTGATAGAGCTGGGGCGTCGGAGCACGCAGCCACAGATAGATCTGTTCAGCCTCTGTTTTTTCCCTGACCGCAGACAAGGTCACTTCACAGAGATGTTCAAAACTGGTGAAGTGCTCCGGATCCCATTCTTCCATGCCAAATCATCCTTGGTTGTATCCAAGCGAGTATATCGGCAAAGCCCGGCCATTAATTGACCGGGCAATCAAAAGCGAGATCCAGAGCCCAGTTTTTACAACAGATTCAATGCCTGCATGGCACTGCGGATGCGCTCGCGGGTGGCCTCGGAGAGCGGCATCACCGGCAGACGGCACTCTTCGCTGCACAGACCCAGCAGAGAGACCGCATACTTGGCCCCTGCGGGGCTCGGCTCGGCGAACATGGCCTGGTGCAGCGGAATGAGCTTGTCCTGCAATTCGCGGGCAGCTTGCCACTCACCGGCCAGCGCCAGGTTCTGCACCTCGGCCACCAGCTTGGGGGCCACGTTGGCCGTCACCGAGATGCAACCCTGGCCACCACCGATGTTGTAGGCCACGGCGGTGGCATCTTCACCGGAGAGCCAGGCAAACGGCTTCTTGATGAGCTGGCGTTCAACCCAGGGGCGGGCCAGATCACCGGTGGCATCCTTCACGCCGGCAATGCGCGGCAACTCGGCCAGACGGGCCAGGGTCGCCGGCTGCACGTCAACGATAGCGCGGGGCGGAATGTTGTAGACGATGATGGGTTTGGTGGTGGCGTCGTGCACCGCCTTGAAGTGGTGGTAGAGCCCTTCCTGATTGGGGCGGTTGTAGTAACCGGCCACATGCAGGGTGGCATCCGCCCCCATCTGCTCGGCATAGCGGGTGTATTCAATGGCTTCAACCGGGTTGTTGGAGCCTGCACCTGCGATCACGGGAATGCGCCCGGCCACCAGCTTGACCACCAGCTCCACCACGCGGCAATGCTCATCGTGGGTCAGGGTCGGGCTCTCCCCGGTCGTGCCGACCGGCACGATGCCATGGGTTCCCTGCTCTATGTGCCACTCCACCAGGCGAGCCAGTGCGGCCTCGTCCAGCTGGCCCTGTCGAAATGGGGTGATCAGGGCAACTATCGAACCTTGAAACATGGGATTTCCTTCTCCTAAACAGATGGATTGGTCAATAAAAAGCCCCGGTACGGGAGTCGCTACCGGGGCTTGAATCGTCTCAGGGATGAGAGGTTACGCGCGCACGCCAGCAGGCCCGATTGTCAGGCTATGTTTATGCTTTCGTTTCGATACGCATGACCGCATTGCATCATCTCTGGGTAAATAGGCGTCTGGGCATATTTCGGGAACACGGCATAAATGTCAAGGCGAAAGCGGCCATGTATAATGGCCGCCCAAAAATGCGTGGAGAGACCCAATGAGCCGTCCTGTCAGTGCCGTCAGTCAGATGCTGGAACGTAACCAAGCCCTCTTTGTCGGCAAGCGGCTGTTGGTGTGCGGTGCCCTGGAGGATGATTATCCTCGTCAACTGGCCGAGCTGGCACAAAGCCTGACCGTCTTCACCACGGATTACTGCTATTACCGCACCCAGCAGGCCGTTCTGGGAGATGCCATCCTGTTCGATCACCAGCTGGGTGGCGCCCCCCGATTCGATGCCCTGCTACTGCTGATGCCCAAGGCCAAGGCCGAGGCGCAATACCTGCTGGCCATGATGACGCCGCTGCTCGAAAGCGGGGCCGACCTGTTCCTCGCCGGCGAGAACCGGGGCGGCATCAACGGGGCAGACAAGCTGCTGGCACCTTATGGCGAGAAACCGATCAAGCGCGACTCTGCGCGCCGCTGCTCTCTCTACCACGGCACGCTCGACAAACCGGTCGTCCCCTTCGAGCTGGACGCCTGGTTCAGTCGCTATGAGTGCCAGGCGGGCGACACCACCCTGACCGTCATGGCCCTTCCCGGGGTCTTCAGTGCTGACGGCCTGGATCTCGGCACCCAGATGCTGCTGGCGAGCCTCCCCCCCGTAACGGGCAAGCTGCTCGACTTTGGCTGCGGCGCCGGCGTCATCGGTTCCGTGCTGGCCAAGCGCAACCCGGCCCTGGCCGTCACCATGGTGGATATCAATGCCCTGGCACTGGAGTCCAGCCGCCGAACCCTGGCGGTCAACGGTCTGAGCGGACGTGTTCATGCCTCCGATGTCTATTCCGACATTGCCGAAACATTCCAACAGATTGTCTCGAATCCCCCCTTCCATGCCGGGCTCAAGACCTTCTACGCCGCCACCGAAACCTTCCTGGCAAAGGCACCTGAGTACCTGACCGCAAATGGCGCCCTGACCATAGTCGCCAATGCCTTCCTGCGATACCAGCCTATACTGGATGCGCACTTCAAACAGACCGAGGTGATCGCGGGTGATGCCAAATTCAAGGTGTATCTGAGCAAAGCTTAAAGAAGTGCAACGGTTGTAATAAAACAAGTAGAGAGTGCCAGACGGGATCTGTTAAGGTACCAAGAAAACGTTTACCACCCCTTTAGGGGTGTTTTTTTCGCAGCGACATGAAAACCTTTTCAACATCATGATCTCAGGGAGAGAACGACGATGGCAGGCATACTCACCATGATACTGGCAGGCGGTGAAGGTACCCGACTGCAACCGCTGACCACCACCCGCAGCAAACCCTCCGTGCCCTTTGGCGGCAGTTACCGGTTGATCGACTTCGTGCTCAACAACTTCGTCAACGCCGACTTCCTGCGCATCTATGTACTCACCCAGTTCAAGTCCCAGTCCCTTTACCTGCACATGAAGAAGGGCTGGAACATCGTCGGCATCACGGATCGCTTCATCGACCCCATTCCGGCCCAGATGCGAATGGGCAAACGCTGGTATGACGGCACCGCAGACGCCATTTACCAGAACCTGCGCTTCATCGAGATCTCCGACCCCGAGCACGTCTGCATCTTCGGCTCCGATCACATCTACAAGATGGACGTGAGCCAGATGGTGAGCTTCCACAAGCAGAAAGCGGCCGCCCTGACCGTCGCTGCACTGCGCATGCCCATCGAGGAAGCAAGCGCCTTCGGGGTGATCGAGGTGGATCAGGAAGGGCGCATGATTGGCTTTGAAGAAAAGCCCCGTCACCCGAAACACATCCCCGGCGACCCCACCCAGGCCCTGGTCTCCATGGGCAACTACATCTTCGAGACCGAGGCCCTCTATCGGGAGCTCAAGCGGGATGCCGCCGAGGAGAACTCCAGTCACGATTTCGGCAAGGACATCATTCCCAGCCTGTTCCCCCGTGCCCCCGTCTATGTCTACGACTACAGCACCAACGTGATCCCGGGCGAGAAGCCCAACGTCTACTGGCGCGATGTGGGGACGCTCGACTCTTACTGGCAGGCACACATGGATCTGGTGGCCGACGATGCCCCCTTCTCTCTCTACAATCGCAAGTGGCCGCTGCACACCCATTACCCGCCCCTGCCCCCCGCCACCTTCATCGATACCGACGACTGCAAGGTCAAGATCGCCAACTCCCTGATCTCCGGTGGCTGCTTCATTCAGGGCAGCCAGATCCAGCGATCCATACTGGGATTTCGCTGCAACATAGGCCCCTGCAGCCACATCAGTGAATCCGTGCTGCTGGGGGATGTGAAAATCGGTGAAGGTTGCTCCATTCGCCGCGCCATCATCGACAAAAACGTTGAAATTGCACCCGGCACCGTGATCGGTGAGAATCTGGACCATGACAGAGAGCGGTTTACCGTATCCGAAGGCGGTATCGTCGTGGTACCTAAGGGAGCAAGAGTTGGCTATTAACCCACTGAAAATCCTGTTTGTAGCCTCGGAGGTTGAGGGGCTAGTGAAGACCGGGGGCCTGGCGGATGTGGCCAAGGCCCTGCCGCAGCATCTCGCCCGTCAGGGGCACGATGTGCGCATCATTATGCCCTTCTACAAGACCATCAAGCGCCGGGACGAGGCCACCCTCCTCGCCTCGCGCTGGCTCCCCACCCCCCAGGATCGCAGTGATATCAGCTATCGCATCCATCAGCTGGAACTGGACGGGATCTGCGTCTATCTGCTCGATTGCCCGCACTATTTCGACCGCCCCCAGCTCTATGCCGAGAACAACCAGGCCTATCCCGACAACGGTGAACGCTTTGCCTTTCTGGCCGCGGCGGCCCTGCATGCGTGCGAACAGCTGGGTTTCGCTCCCGACATCGCCCACTGCAACGACTGGCACACCGGTCTGCTGCCGCTGCTGCTGAAAACCCGTCATGCCCACAACCCCTTCTTCCAGCGCACCCGGTCGGTCATCAGCATTCACAACGCGGCCTTTCAGGGCGTGTTCGATCGCCAGCAGTTCTGGGCCGTGCCGGAAATCCACGACTACGAGCAGCGCATCAACTACGACTATGGTCACATCAATCTGCTCAAGTGCGGTGTGCTCTACGCAGACAAGATCAATGCAGTCAGCCCCAACTACGCCAGCGAGCTGCTGACACACCTGGGCGCTCACGGCATGGCCAGCGTATTCCAGCAGCGGGCAGCTGACCTGCGTGGCATCCTCAACGGCTGTGACTATCAGGACTGGGATCCCGCCTTCGATCCCCTGTTGCCCGCCACCTATGATGCCGACAACCTGGATGGCAAACACACCTGCAAGCGCATCCTGCAGCAGGAGACGGGGCTCCCCGTCGGCAACCTCCCCATCTATGGCATGGTGTGTCGACTGACCGAGCAGAAAGGAGTACACCTGCTCATCCCGGCGCTGGACAAGTTCTTGCAGCATCAGGTCCAGGTAGTGATCGTGGGCTCCGGTGATCCCTCTCTCGCCGCCCAGTTGCAAAGCATTGCCCAGCAGCATCCCGACAAGTTTGCCTTCATCAATGCCTATGACGACCGTCTGGCCCACCTGGTGGAGGCTGGCGCCGACTTCTTCCTGATGCCTTCTCTGTTCGAGCCATGCGGGCTCAACCAGATGTACAGTCTGGCCTATGGCACCCTGCCCCTGGTGAGGGCTGTCGGCGGATTGAAAGATACCGTCGTGGACTGGGATGCCGACCCGACGCACGCGACCGGTTTCTGCTTCAACGATCCCACTGCCAGCACCTTGCTCGATGCCATGCGCCGCAGCCTGCTCCATTATCTGCAGGAGCCGGCACGTTTTGCCCGTGTGCAGCACCACGCCATGAACACCCGCTTCGACTGGGCAGACTCCGTCATCCTGTACGAACAGATGTATCAGGATGCGCTGGCCACCGTCTGACGCCGATTGCTGAAGTTTTGTGCCCTTGGCACGCCTTTATCCGTCAACAGCGAAAAAAGTCCCCTTTGGCTGTTGACGCCCCCCCAAAACTCTATAGAATCCCCCACCGCAGTGATGCGAAGGTGGCGGAATTGGTAGACGCGCTAGCTTCAGGTGTTAGTGTCCCACGGATGTGAGGGTTCGAGTCCCTCTCTTCGCACCATACTGCAACATGCTCTTATCAGACGGCATGTAAATTCAGACTGATAACCCGATGTGCGAAGGTGGCGGAATTGGTAGACGCGCTAGCTTCAGGTGTTAGTGCCCCCCGGGTGTGAGGGTTCGAGTCCCTCTCTTCGCACCATGCTTTTATCAGACAGCATGTAAATCCAGACTGATAACCCGATGTGCGAAGGTGGCGGAATTGGTAGACGCGCTAGCTTCAGGTGTTAGTGCCCCCCGGGTGTGAGGGTTCGAGTCCCTCTCTTCGCACCATGCTTCTGGCATGTAAAACACAGAAAATGCGCTCCAACCGCATTTAAAAACCAGCTGGAGAAAATCAGTGTGCGAAGGTGGCGGAATTGGTAGACGCGCTAGCTTCAGGTGTTAGTGTCCCACGGATGTGAGGGTTCGAGTCCCTCTCTTCGCACCATCATTCTGCAAAGGCCCGTTACGAGAGTAACGGGCCTTTTGTGTTTTCATGCCCCATGGCTATGCTGTTGAAGATGCTGCGCCACCACGGGGGTTTTCCCATGATCCTGGATACCGATATTCACAACTTCTATGAGCATCTGGTGCTCAAGGAGATAGAAAAACAGGGGTTGGCTCGAACATTGACCCCCTATCAGCTGGCAGACCTCTGCTGCCTGACACTCAACCAGCTTCCTTCCCACTACATCCGTCACGATGTCGACATGATCTACTTCACGACAGACGCCGAACGCAGCGAGATGGAGAAGAAGGTCATCGCCTCCCTGCGCCAGGCCTACGACAAGATCCAGGCCGTCCCCACTCGCCAGGCTTAATGCCAGCCCTGCTGCCAGAGCAGAGTGACGACCCCTGTCATTCCCGCAACCGGCAGCAGGATCAACACCGGTCTCAGCCTGGGTTCCAGCATGACCCAGGCAGCCAGCAAGAATCCCAGGCTCCAGAACCCGTATTCCTTCTCCTGACCCCAGACCAGCACCGCCAGAAGGGCGGCCAAGAGCAGAGCGCGTGCTATCCAGTTCATTGGCATTGGTCCGAAAAAGATTAATGATAACTATTATCATCCTTGGTGTTGTCATCTGCAATCGAACTTACCTATGGATCTCCGGCTATCAAACGGTGTCGATTGAACAGTGAAAAATGCCGATCAGATCAACTATTTTGTGGGATTTTAAAATTTTAAAGCTGTTTTGCCGAATGAGCAGGGATTTTACACCTCCGCTTTATGGTAGATTGCGCCCTCTTTTGGTAAGCCTCTCGGGATCGACGCATCCGCAGGACGAGAGGGGCTGACCTTGGCGAGCAAGAGTTTAGGGAGCGTCTATGCAAAACCAACAACACCACATCCGATTGCCGGGCATGTCGCAAGTATTTGCCTGCCTGGCCATTTTCCTGGCCCTGGCCTTCTCCTTCACCAGCGTGCTGGATCTGCCAATCCAGCTGGCACTGTTCATCGCCTGGTTCGTCATCATGGGACTCGGCATCAAGCTCGGCCACGATTACAAATCCCTGGAGCAGGCGGCAGTCGACGGCGTCGCCAAGGGGATGGGGGCCATCCTGATACTGATCTCCGTCGGTGCCCTGGTGGGCACCTGGATTGCCGGCGGCATCGTCCCCAGCATCATCTACTTCGGCCTCAAGGTGATACACCCCTCCATCTTCCTGCTGGCGACCCTGATCATCTGCTCTCTCACCTCGCTGGCCACCGGCACCTCCTGGGGCTCGGCGGCCACCGCCGGCATCGCCATGATGGGCATAGGCCACAGCCTGGGGGTACCCGCGCCGCTGGTAGCCGGTGCCGTGCTCTCCGGAGTCTACTTCGGTGACAAGCTCTCCCCGCTCTCCGACTCCGTGGTGCTGGCCTCTACCATGTCCAACGTCGACGTGATGGAACACATCAAGGGGATGCTGCCCATCAGTCTGTTCTCCTACGTCATCACCGCCGCCCTGTTCACCGTGGTCGGCATGCAGTACTCCGGCAACGTCAGCCTGGAGCAGGTCAATCTGGTGATGGACGCCCTCGACAAGCAGTTCAACATCACCCCCATGGCCATAGTGCCCGTGGTGCTGGTGCTGGGCCTGTTGGCCAACCGCAAGCCCGCCTTCCCGGTGATAAGCTTCGGCGCCTTGCTGGGTCTTGTCTGGGCCATCGTCTTCCAGGACATGGATCCGGTGAAGGCAATGCACTCCGCCTACAGCCCGTTTGCCATCACCTCCGGCGTCGACTTCATCGACAACATCCTGGGCCGCGGCGGTATGGAGTCCATGCTGGGTTCCGTGGCCGTCATCATCTTCGGCTTGGGCTTCGGCGGTCTGCTGGAGAAGGTCGGCATCCTGGAAGTGATCGCCAGCGCCTTCGAGAAGCGCATCAACAGCGCCGGCAGCCTGACCAGCCACACCATCGGCACCGCCTTCCTGGCCAACGTGTTCGGTTCCGCCATGTATGTGTCCCTGATCCTGACCCCCAAGATCATGGCCAAGAACTACGACAGACTGGGGCTTGCGCGCAAGAACCTCTCCCGCAACGCCGAGTTTGGCGGCACCCTCACCTGCGGCATGGTGCCCTGGAGCGACAACGGCATCTTCATGGCTGGTGTCCTCGGGGTGGCGACCCTCGACTACCTGCCCTACATGTGGCTCAGCTTCACCTGCATCATAGTGACCATCACCCTCGCCTATCTGGGCAAGGGAGTGAACCGTGTACCGGTCACAGAGGCAGTGACAGCCCGCTAATTTCCGTAAAAACAACGACAAAGGCGCCATCACGGCGCCTTTTGTCTGGGCGCGATTCGAGGTTAAGCTGGCACTCACCTTGATCGCACGTGGCAGGACGCCCAGATGAACTTCACCTTTCGCCAGATCCGCTATTTCGTGGCGGTAGCCGACAGCTTCTCGGTCAGCCGCGCAGCCGCCGAGCTGCACATCTCCCAGTCGGCGGTCACCAGCGCCATCCGCGAGCTGGAGACCGAGCTCGGCGCCGCCCTGTTCGAGCGCAATCCGCGCGGGGTCAGCCTCACCACCCAGGGCCACCAGTTTCTGCTGCACGCCCGTCGCATCCTCGGCGCCATGACCGAAGCCAGCCACTCTCTCAAAGCGGTAGCCCAGCAGGATCAGGGGCGGCTCACTATCGGCGTAACGACCCTGGTGGCAGGCTACTATCTGTCGGAGGCCCTCGGCCGCTTTCGCCGCGCCTTCCCGGCGGTGCAGATCGAGGTGAAGGAGGATGAGCAGCCCTATCTCGAGCACCAGATCGTCAACGGTGAGGTGGATGTGGGGATCCTGATGACCAACCGCACCATCCGCCAGGAGGCGTTCGATGCCGAGCTGCTGACCCGCTCGCCGCTGCGGGTCTGGCTCGCCGCCAACCACCCCCTCTGCGCCGAGTCGACCCTCTCCCTCAAGGCGCTCGGCGAGGAGCCCATGATCTCGCTGACCGCCGACCAGCTGGACCAGATCATCGGCGGCGGCCTACGCCGCTACGGTATCGCGCCGCGCATCGTGCTGCGTACCGCCTCGGTGGAAGCGGTGCGCAGCCTGGTGGCGAGCCAGCTCGGGCTCGCCCTGCTGCCGGACTTTGCCTACCGCCCCTGGTCGCTGGAGCAGGAGCGGGTCGAGGCCCGCGCCATCAAGGAGCCCATCCCCGCCATCGACATCGGTCTGGTGTGGCGGCGCGGCTCGCGCCTTGACTGGGCCGCACGCGAGTTCATCGACATCGCCAGAGATCAGAGCCGGCTACGGGCCCGCCAGCACCTCCCCCGCTAGGACTGAGCCTGAACAGCCGTGACTCCGGCAAAAAAATCAGATTCATCCGCACTCGATATCGATTTTACAGATACCCAAGCCGTTAAAAATTGAAATTCTCATTGCTCCCGGCTTCTCCTACGCTCATGACTGGTTAACAGGATGTTAATGCCTACTGTGGCGCCGCCACGGTTGCCAATCATGCAAGGAGAGCAAGATGAAATTGACCCCTCTGACCCTGGCCCTGATCCCGGCGCTGCTGGCAAGCCAGGTCCAGGCTGCCCCCACCACTCTCGGCAAGGGTGAAGGCCAGCTCAACATCGTGGCCTGGGCCGGCTACGTGGAGCGCGGCGAGACCGACAAGAACTACGACTGGGTCACCGGCTTCGAGAAAGAGACCGGCTGCAAGGTCAACGTCAAGACGGCCGCCACCTCGGACGAGATGGTGGCGCTGATGAACGAGGGGGGCTTCGATCTGGTGACCGCCTCCGGCGACGCCAGCCTGCGCCTCATCGCCGGCGGCAAGGTGCAGGCACTGAACCTGGCGCTCATCCCGAGCTACGGCAAGATAGACCCCCGCCTGCAGAATGCCCCCTGGCACACGGTGGACGGCAAGCACTATGGCGTGCCCTACCAGTGGGGCGGCAACATCTTGATGTACAACACCAAGGTGTTCCCCAAGGCGCCCGACTCCTGGAACGTGGTGTTCGAGGAGCAGACCCTGCCGGACGGCAAGTCCAACAAGGGTCGGGTGCAGGCATTTGACGGCCCGATCCACATCGCCGATGCCGCCCTCTATCTGATGAGCCATCAGCCGGCGCTCGGCATCAAGGATCCCTACGAGCTGAACGAGGATCAGTACAAGGCCGCCCTCGACCTCCTGCGCCAGCAGCGCAAGCTGGTGGGACGCTACTGGCACGACGCCTTCGTCCAGATCGATGACTTCAAGAACGAGGGGGTGGTGGCCTCCGGCTCCTGGCCGTTCCAGGCCAATACCCTGATCGCCGACAAGCAGCCCATCGCCACTACCGTGCCCAAGGAAGGGGTCACCGGCTGGGCCGACACCAGCATGGTGCACAGCGAGGCCAAGAACCTCACCTGTGCCTACAAATGGCTGGAGCACTCCCTCAACAACAAGCTGCAGGGGGATCTCGCCTCCTGGTTCGGCTCCGTGCCGGTGGTGCCGGCCGCCTGCGAAGGCAATGCCCTGCTCGGAAAAGAGGGGTGCAAGACCAACGGCATCGACAACTTCGATCGGGTTCACTTCTGGCGTACCCCTGTCTCCCAGTGCAAGAGCCAGGGAACCTGCGTGCCCTACTACCGCTGGGTCTCGGACTATATCGCCATCCTGGGTGGTCGCTGAGGTGCCTCAGTAAATGCCGATATGGGGCCGGACAGGAGTCCGGCCCGCTTCCCACACAGACAAGGACGCCCCATGAATGCCGTACAATTTGACCGGGTCAGCCGCCACTATGGCGAGGTGAAGGCGGTCGACGACATCTCCTTCCAGATCCCGTCCGGAGAATTTTTCACCCTGCTGGGGCCGAGCGGTTCCGGCAAGACCACCTGCCTGCGGATGATCGCGGGCTTCGAATACCCGAGCGAGGGGGAGATCCGGCTGTTCGGCGAGCCCTGCTCCACCGTGCCCCCCTACGATCGCAACCTCAATACCGTGTTTCAGGACTACGCCCTGTTTCCCAACATGGATGTGCGCGACAACATCGGCTATGGCCTGATGCTCAAGGGCGTCGCCAAGGCGGAGCGTTACCGCAAGGTGGACGAGATGCTGGAGCTGGTGCGTCTGCCCGGCGTCGGCAACCGCAAGCCGGGCCAGCTCTCCGGCGGCCAGCGCCAACGCATCGCCATCGCCCGGGCACTGATCAACCAGCCGCGCATCCTGCTGCTGGACGAACCGCTCGGGGCGCTCGACCTCAAGCTGCGCGAGCAGATGCAGCTCGAACTGAAAGCCTTGCAGCGCCAGCTCGGCATCACCTTCATCTTCGTCACCCACGATCAGCAGGAGGCGCTCTCCATGAGCGACCGGATCTGCATCTTCAATCAGGGCAAGATCGAGCAGATAGCCGCACCGGATACCATCTACGACGCCCCCGCCACCCCCTTCGTCGCCCGCTTCGTCGGCACCGTCAACCTGTTCGAGGGGGAGCAGGCCCGCCGGCTGTGCGGCGATGCTCAGCAGATGATGGTCCGCCCTGAGCGGATCCGGCTCGCCGAGGCCGGCACACCGGGCTGGTCAGGGGAGGTGCGCGAAGTGGAGTACCTCGGTCCCTTCGTACGCTACCGGGTCGATCTCGGCGAGCAGCTCGAGCTTATCGTCAACCACCCCAACGAGGGCCAGGCCCGCCTGCCCCGTGGCGCCCGAGTCAGCCTCAGCTGGCCGGAGCAGGCGATCCATCGCCTGCACACCGCCCCTCAGGGAGCTCAACCATGAGCGCCCCCCACAGTGCGAGCCTTGCCATGAGCCAACCCACTGCCCCCCTCTCCTATCGGCCGCTGCGGCGCCTCTCCACCCTGCTCTACGGGCGGCCGGGTCTGCTGTTGGCCATCCTGCTCGGGCCGCCCCTGCTGTGGCTCGGCATCATCTATGTCGGCTCCCTGCTGATGCTGCTCTCCAACGCCTTCTTCGGGCTGGACGAGTTCAGCGGCCAGATCCGCCACGAACTGGGCCTACAGAACTTCGTCGCCCTGCTGCGGGCGGAGAACCTGGACGTGATCCTGCGCACCGTCGGCATGTCGCTGCTGGTGACCCTGGCCTGCGCCCTGCTCGGCTTTCCGGTGGCCTACTATATGGCGCGCTACACCAGCGGCAAGACCCGGGCCCTGTTCTACGTCGGCATCATGCTGCCGCTCTGGTCCAGCTATCTGGTACGCGTCTACGCCTGGAAGCTGATCCTGGCCAAGGAGGGGGTCATCAGCTGGCTGGCAGATACTCTGGGAGTGGACTGGCTGCTGGACGCCATCCTCTCGCTGCCGGTGATAGGTGGCCCGTCGCTGTCGTTCTCGCGCATCGGCACCTTCATCGTGTTCGTCTACGTCTGGCTGCCCTTCATGATCCTGCCCATCCAGGCGGCGGTGGAGCGGATCCCGCGCTCTTTGCTGGAGGCGAGCGGCGATCTCGGCGCCACCCCGGCCCAGACCTTTCGCACCCTGATCCTGCCGCTGGCCCTGCCCGGCGTGGTGGCGGGCTCCATCTTCACCTTCTCCCTGACGCTGGGGGACTACATCATCCCCGGCATCATAGGCAACTCCACCATGTACATAGGTCAGGTGGTCTACATGCAGCAGGGCACGGCGGGCAACCTGCCCTTCGCCGCCGCCTTCTCGCTGGTGCCGATCCTCATCATCGCCATCTACCTCACCATCGCGAAACGCTTGGGGGCTTTCGATGCGCTCTAATACCTCCATGAAACGGGACCATGGCAACCAGCCTTCCGGCCTGCTCAAGTACGCGGCCATCGGCGGCCTCCTGTTCCTGCACTTTCCGATCCTGTTCATCTTCCTCTACGCCTTCACCAGCGAGAGCAAGAGCTACCAGTTCCCGCCCCCCGGGCTCACCCTCAAGTGGTTCGAGGTGACCCTCAACCGCCCAGACGTGTGGCGCGCCATCCAGCTGTCGCTGGAGGTGGCCGGGCTCGCCACCCTGGTGGCCATGGTGCTCGGCACCCTGGCGGCGGGAGCCATCGCCCGCAGCCGCTTCTTCGGCCAGGAGGTGGTGTCACTCTTGCTGGTGCTGCCCATCGCCCTGCCCGGCATCGTCACCGGCATCGCGCTGCGCTCAGCCTACGGGGTGATGGAGATCCCCTTCAGCTTCTGGACCATCGTCATCGGTCACGCCACCTTCTGCGTGGTGGTAGTCTACAACAATGCCCTGGCGCGCTTTCGCCGCACCAACCAGAGCCTCATCGAGGCATCGATGGATCTCGGCGCCGACGGCTTCCAGACTCTGCGCTACGTGATCCTGCCCAACCTCGCCACCGCGCTGCTGGCGGGGGGCATGCTGGCGTTTGCGCTGAGCTTTGACGAGGTGATCGTCACCACCTTCACCGCCGGCCAGCAGACCACGCTGCCGATCTGGATGTATCAGGAGCTGATCCGGCCACGGGACAGGCCGGTCACCAACGTGGTGGCGCTCATCATAGTGGCCTTCACCACCATTCCTATTCTGCTTGCCTACTACCTCACCCGCGACGGCCAGGACGTCACCGGCAGTGGCAAATAACGACTCAACGCGTGCGCAAGGATGCAACCATGAAACTCTCTACCCAACTCTTGATCGACGGTCAGTTCGTCACCGGTGACGGCCAGGCCGAGCCCATCCTCAACCCGGCCACCGGCGAGCTGATCGCCTCGGTGCCCGAAGCCTCGTTCGAGCAGGTGAACCGGGCGGTGAACGGCGCCCAACGCGCCTTCGCCCAGTGGAGCCGCACCACGCCAGCCCAGCGCAGTACCCTGCTGCTGCGCCTGGCCGATGCCATCGAGCGCCACGCCGAGGAGTTTGCGGCGCTCGAATCCCTCAACTGCGGCAAGCCCTATCTGGCGGTGCTCAATGACGAGCTGCCCGCGGTAGTGGACTGCTTCCGCTTCTTCGCCGGCGCCGCCCGCTGCCTGCAGGGGCCGCTGGCGGGGGAGTACATCGAGGGGCACACCAGCATGATCCGCCGCGACCCCATCGGTGTGGTGGGCAGTATCGCCCCCTGGAACTATCCGCTGATGATGGCGGCTTGGAAGATGGCCCCCGTGCTCGCCGCCGGCAATACGGTGGTGCTAAAACCCTCCGAGCAGACCCCGCTCACCGCCCTGCGCCTGGCGGAGCTCGCCAGCGAGCTCTTCCCGCGCGGCGTCATCAACATCGTCTGCGGCCGGGGCGAGAGCGTGGGGGCACCGCTGGTGGAGCACCCGCTGGTACGCATGGTGTCCCTCACCGGTGACATCGCCACCGGCCAGAAGATCCTGCAGAGCGCCGCCCGCACCATGAAGCGCACCCACCTGGAGCTGGGGGGCAAGGCGCCGGTCATCATCTTCGACGATGCGGATCTGGAGGCCGTGGTGGCCGGTATTCGTACCTTCGGCTTCTACAACGCCGGCCAGGATTGTACCGCCGCCTGCCGCATCTACGCCCAGGGCAAAATTTATGACAAGTTCGTCGCCGCCATGACGGATGCGGTCGCCTCCATCAAGGTGGGCGGTCCGCACGAGGAGGGGGTGGAGATGGGGCCGCTCATTTCGGATCGGCAGCGCAACCGGGTGGCCAGCTTCGTGGAACGGGCCCAGAGCAGCGGTCACGTGGAGGTGACGGCGGGGGGCAAGATCCGCCCCGGCAACGGCTTCTTCTTCGAGCCGACCCTGATCGCCCACGCCCGTCAGGAGGATGAAATCGTGCGCCGAGAGGTGTTCGGCCCCGTGGTGTCGGTGACCCGCTTCACCGACGCCGAACAGGTGGTGCAGTGGGCCAACGACTCGGATTACGGCCTCGCCAGCTCGGTCTGGACCCGGGATCTCGGCCTTGCCAGCAAGGTGGCCAGCCACCTGCAGTACGGCTGCACCTGGATCAACACCCACTTCATGCTCACCTCCGAGATGCCCCACGGCGGCATGAAGATGTCCGGTTACGGCAAGGATCTCTCCCTCTACGCGCTGGAGGACTACACGGTGCCGCGCCATATCATGGTCAAGCTCTAGGCTCCACTCCGTCCCCCTGAAAACAAGATGGCCCCTTGGGGCCATCTTGTTTTGCATCAGGTCTGTGCATCCCTGCTGTGCACCGACGCAGCGTCACCATTCACCCGACCTCGACCCGCATCAACGTCATGACAACCGCCACAACCAGTGGTGATCCAGAATCAGCAGACCAAACAGCAGCATCAGGTGATAGATGGAGAAACGGAAGGTGCGCATCGCCTGGCCGGGGCGCTCCTCATATTTCAACAACCAGCCATGCCAGCAGAATCCAAGGTTCAACCCAAGGCTGCCGACCAGGTAGACAAGCCCCGACATACCGATCAGATAGGGCAGCAGGCAGACGAGCGTCAGGATCAGCAGATAGAGCAGGATGGCTGTCTTGGTGAAATCGGTGCCGTGGGTGACGGGCAGCATGGGAATGTCGGCACCGGCATAGTCATCGCGCCGGTGGATGGCCAAAGACCAGAAATGGGGCGGCGTCCAGGTAAAGATGATCATCACCAGCAGCCAGGGCTCGGCCGAAAGCTGCCCCGTGATGCTGGTCCAGCCCAAGAGCGGTGGCATGGCTCCCGCCAATCCGCCGATGACGATATTCTGCGGCGTGGCCCGCTTCAGCAGCAGGGTATAGACGACCGCATAGCCGAACAGGCTGGCCAAAGTCAGCCAGGCAGTCAGGGGATTCACGCCCCAATGAAGCAGAACAAACCCCGACAGTGCCAGACAGATCGCAAAACTCATCGCCTGCCCCGGCGTGATCCGTCCCATGGCGACCGGGCGCCAGCGCGTTCTGCGCATCCGGGCATCGATGCCGCTATCCAGAGAATGGTTCATGGCCGCCGCCCCGGCAGCGAGCAGTCCAATCCCCGCCAGGCCCAGTATCATCTCGTCCAGAGAGGCGCGTGTCGGCTCGGCCAGCAGCATGCCCACCCAGGCGGTCAGGAGCAGCAGGGCGACCACCTTTGGTTTGGTCAACTGACAATAATCGTGCACCCGGCGGAGGGCGAAGCGCTGTACCCGCCCTCTCCCATTCATGTCCGGCTCCTGACCATCCCAGGGGATGGCAAGGGGTCGTGATGATGCAAAGAGAGGCTCCCGCGCGCCAGCACACAACAGGCCAGCAGGTGGGCGGCCACCAGATTGTGTGCAAGGGCGTTGGCCAGCGGCAGGGCCAGATGGACGTTCGCCAATCCCAAGGCAATCTGCACGGTCAGCAGACCCAGCAACAACCAGCCAAACCCTCTCAAGGGGGGCCGCTGGCAGAGCAGCGCGAGGGCGAAAGCACCCACCAGCAAGGCCGTGGTCAGCGCTCCCAGGCGATGGGCGATGTGAATGGTCTGGCGCGCCTCCTTGTCCAGCACGCCGAACTCATAACTGGCGTGACCCAGGGGGAGATGAAAGGCTTGCGCCCAATTCAGCTCTGCCTGCCAGTTGCCCTGGCACAAGGGAAACTCCACACACGCCATGGCCGCATAGTTCGCCGACGTCCAGCCCCCCAGCGCGATCTGCAGCAGCAGCACGCCGCAGGCCATGCTGCCAAGCCAGGACACACCCTGGTGTACGGGCGGGGATACAGTGAAGCCTGCCAATTCGGCCCGATAGAGCCAAAGCACGGTCAGGATGGCGAAGCCGCCCAGCAGATGAGTGGTCACCACCAGAGGATGCAGGGCCAGGGTCACCGTCCACATACCCAGCGCCGCCTGACCTGCAACCAGCACCAGCAAGATGAGCGAGAGGTGACGCAGTCGGCCACCTGTACGCCAGCCCAAGCCGGATAGGAGCACAATCACGCCTCCCAGCACCCCGGCGCAGTAGCGATGCACCA
Source organism: Aeromonas sp. R6-1 (assembly GCF_040908165.1). NCBI lineage: Bacteria > Pseudomonadati > Pseudomonadota > Gammaproteobacteria > Aeromonadales > Aeromonadaceae > Aeromonas > Aeromonas sp. R6-1. The sequence goes on along the minus strand of NZ_JBFODF010000055.1, from coordinate 154,477 downwards.
TCTCGCTGCGCGCTTTGTGAGGAACAAGCGGGCTGGCCGGATAACGTTGTGCCGCCAGTTCCGCATGCTCAGCGCGGGGAATGGCCAGGGAACCATAGCAACCTGGCCAATCGGGGCAAGCCAGCCCGGCATCCGTCAACCGGGTATAAGCACCGAGCGCGATGACCAGTACTGCCAGCGCAATGGCCACGGAGGCCAGCCTCTTGTGCATCTTCATATGCCGCCTCGTTGACCGTGCAGTAACCAGAAGATGCGAGTTCCATGCCGACGGCATCGTCACTGCACCCCACGCTGATATTTGAGCAGTTGCTGCAGATCCGACAGTACCGCCTTGCCAAGCAACGGCCAGGTCGTCGTGCTGCCGGGTACCTCGTAACGCAAGATGGCCAGCCCGCGGGCGTCCACCAGCAGTATATCCCCCTCCCTCATTTCAGTGTTTGCCTCGTGAGGTGGTGTCAACTGGACCAGCTCCAGCTTGTCCAGATTACGGCCAAGTGCGGCCTGGATACGTGCCATCAGCGCGGGGACCTGCCGGCATTGGCCCTCGCAGCGAGGGGCCACCAGATAGACCAGTCGCCATTGGTGCTGATGGGCAGGAAGCGGTTGCAACAGGTAGATCTCCTGGTGCAGCCAGTGCCCCTTGCTGCGCGTGCCGGGTTCATACCAGCCCTGATGAAGCGTCAGAGCCGCCAGCACCACAGGCAGCAGGATCACCGCGGCAAAGAGCGCGGGCACCCGCCAGCGTCGCCATCCGCTCATGGGGAGCACCTCCTTGTCAGCATGACCCCCCCTGACAGAACCACCAGCGCCAAGCCGAGCCATTGCACCGCATAGGCCCGGTGTTTTTCGGGCGGCATGACATTGTGCTGGTAGTGATAGAGGAATGGGGTTCGTCTTTGATACAACACGGCGTCTGCAAGCGGGGCTCCGATTGCCTGTCGCAGGGTCTCGACCCTGATGGATTGCAGCCGGTTCGGGTAGGGGCCTGGTTCTATGTTCTGTCCCAACAGGAAGCCGCCGGGAGCCATGCGCAGAACACCTTCAAGGGTCATTGCGGCGGGAATGGCGGGATTGGGCAATTGCGACCTGTCGGATGGCGCGGGCACCCATCCCAGGTTGACCAGCAACTGTGAGGATCCCCCCTCTGTGCGTACCGGGATGAGCACGTCATAGCCAACCTCCCCGTTGACGATCTGGTTGTCCAGCAACCAGACATAAGGGCTGATCCACTCGGCTTTCCCTTGCAGAGGCTGGCCATCCAGTGACTCCGGGTGTTGCCAGTCGATCTGGGCCAATGTCCTTGGCCCGGCCTGCTGCATCTTTGCCATCTGCGCCAGCCAGGCCGTTTTTTCCATTCCGCGCTGCCACTGCCAGAACGCCAGCTTGCACAAACCGGCCGTCACCACCAGAGTGAACAACAAGACGAACCAGCGTCTGTGATGCCATGGTCGTCGCTTGTCTCGTGCAGCCGAATCGCGCATATCGAGGAGGATCCCAAGATGTTGATCAAGGTCGTTCTGGTACTCATGCTGCTGCTCATCATCGGCCAGCTGTTTCACGCCCTCTGGCTGATGCTCAGTGCAGGCAATACGCAAAAGATGTCGGTACCTCTGGGCCGGCGCGTCTTCTTCTCCCTGCTGGTGGTCATCATACTGCTGCTCTCTCTCGCGATGGGCTGGCTGGAACCCAACCCGCGCCCCTACTGAGCACGGCATCAAAGCAGGTAGACAAAGACGAACAGACAGAGCCAGACCACATCGACGAAGTGCCAGTACCAGGCCGCAGCCTGGAAAGCGAAATGACGCTGTGGGGTGAAATGATCCCTCAGCATGATGCGCAGCCAGATGATGGTCAGGAAAAGGGTGCCCAGCAGCACGTGCAGTCCATGGAACCCGGTCAGAATGAAGAAGGTATTGCCATAGATGCCGGAATCCAGCCGCAGTCCGAGATCCCGATAGGCATGCAGATACTCATAGCCTTGAAACCACAGGAATGTCAGCCCGAGCACCACGGTTACCAGCAACATCCCCTTGAGCCGCATGCGTCTGCCGTTTTCCAGACTCATGTGTGCAAACAGTAGGGTCACGGAGGAGCCGAGCAGGATCAAGGTATTGATGAGGGGGATCCCCTGCCAGGGCATGGCCTGGGTCGTGGCCCCGCCGGGCGTCTTGAGCAGGGGCCAGTGAGCGGTGAAATCCGGCCACAGCAGCTGGCCCGTCATCACCCTGTGGCCCGCACCATCCAGCCAGGGCACCGCAAGCTGGCGTGCATAGAACAGCACTCCGAAAAAAGCCAGAAAGAACATCACTTCGGAGAAGATGAACCAGACCATGCCCTGCCTGAAGGATCTGTCCATCTGGGCGCTGTAGAGCCCGGTCATGGACTCCCGGATGATGTGACGGAACCAGCCAAACAACATGAATGCCAGCAGGGCGACACCGGCCATCATCAGATACCGGCCGAAACCGGTCTGCCCACTCGCCACTTCATTGACCAGATGCCCCGCCCCCAACGCCAGGAAAAACAGTGCAATGGCACCAATGATGGGCCAGCGACTCTGGTCCGGGACATAATAGGTCTGGTTCACCTTGGCCATGGTCATTTCCTCTGTGCGAGTGCCGGTGCAGGTACGGACTCCGTGATGTCATAGAGCGAGTAAGAAAGCGTGATGGTATTGATGCTGTCCGGTAGTGCCGGATCGATATAGAACTTGAGCGGCATCAGCTTGCTCTGCCCTGCCCTCAGCTCCTGGCGATTGAAACAGAAACACTCCACTTTCTTCAGATAGGCTGCGGCGGGACCGGGAGAGACCGACGGGACCGCCTGACCCACCATGGTCCGCTCCGTGGGATTGAACACCCGAAAGTTGACCATCTTCACCTCCCCCGGCCGCACCGACAGCCGAGTCGTCTCACCGCTGAACTCCCACGGCATCCGGGTATCCGCATGAGCAAGAAACTCGATCTGGATGCTCCGCTTGCTGTCGATCACCGCCCGCTCCGTACTGGCCGCTTGATCAGACGTCTTGCCATTGAGGCCGGTGATCCGGCAGAAGACGTCATAAAGCGGCACCAGCGCAAAGGCAAAACCAAACATGACGAGCACGACCAGAGCCAGTTTTCTGAGCAAGGGGGCATGACTGACCTGGGTCATATGACCTCCCTAACGCTCTTCCAACCGGATATCCGGCGGAGTCTGGAAACTGTGATAGGGAGGGGGAGAAGAGAGCGTCCATTCCAGCCCCTCGGCCCCCTCCCATACCCGATCGCTCGCCTTGGCTCCGCCTCTGATGCATTTGATCACGCCCCAGACAAACAGCAGTTGGGACAGGCCGAAGGCAAAACCCCCCAGGCTGATCAGCATGTTGAAGTCGGCAAATTGCAGGGCGTAATCGGGAATGCGGCGAGGCATGCCCGCCAGCCCGACAAAATGCATGGGGAAAAACAGCACATTGACCGAGACGAGCGAACACCAGAAATGCCATTGGCCGAGCCGCTCGTCATACATGTGCCCCGTCCATTTCGGCAACCAGTAGTAGGCAGCGGCCAGGATCGAGAAGACGGCACCGGTCACCAGCACATAGTGGAAATGGGCCACTACGAAATAGGTGTCGTGATACTGAAAATCAGCCGGTGTCATGGCCAGCATCAGCCCGGAGAAACCGCCAATGGTGAACAGAGTGATGAAGGCGATGGCAAACAGCATGGGGGTCTCGAATGTCAGAGAACCACGCCACATGGTGGCAAGCCAGTTGAACACCTTTACCCCTGTCGGCACCGCGATCAGCATGGTGGTGTACATGAAGAACAGCTCCGCCACCACGGGCAATCCGGTGGTGAACATGTGGTGAGCCCAGACCATGAAGGAGAGCAAGGCGATGCTGCTGGTGGCATAGACCATGGAGCGATAACCGAACAGCTTCTTGCGGGAGAAGGTCGGAATGATGCTGGAGACGATGCCGAAAGCCGGCAATATCATGATGTAGACTTCCGGGTGCCCGAAGAACCAGAAAATGTGCTGAAACAGGACAGGATCCCCCCCACCGGCCGCATCGAAGAAACTGGTCCCGAAATACTTGTCCGTCAGCACCATGGTCACCGCAGCCGCCAGCACCGGCATGACAGCGATGAGCAGAAACGCCGTGATGAGCCAGGTCCAGACAAACAGCGGCATCTCCATCCAGCCCATGCCCGGCGCCCGCAGGTTGAAGATGGTCACGATGACGTTGATGGCCCCCATGATGGAGGAGATCCCCATGATGTGAATGGCAAAGACAAACAGGGCCGTGCTGTTGCCGCTGTACTGGGTGGACAGGGGGGCATAGAAGGTCCAGCCAGAACTGGGGCCGCCTCCCTCCATAAACAGGCTCGACAGGAGGATGAGGAAAGCAAACGGCAGGATCCAAAAGCTCCAGTTGTTCATGCGGGGCAGCGCCATGTCAGGGGCACCAATCATGATGGGGATCAGCCAGTTGGCGAGGCCGGTGAAGGCAGGCATGACGGCACCAAAGACCATGATGAGGCCGTGTACCGTGGTCATCTGGTTGAAAAACAGGGGTTCCACCAGTTGCAGTCCGGGCTGGAACAGTTCTGCCCGGATCACCATGGCCATGGCGCCACCGGTAAAGAACATGGTGAGGGCAAAGCACAGATAGAGGGTACCGATGTCCTTGTGATTGGTGGTGTAGAGCCAGCGCCTCAGACCGGCCGCTGGCTGGTGGACATGTTCGCTGTGCGGGGTATCCGTGATTCCATCACTCATGCCGACGCCTCACTTGTCCTTGTCCGGATTGACCGGGTTGAGAAGGGACTGCACCTCGGCTGGCTGCACAAGGTCACCGGTCTTGTTATCCCAGGCATTGCGTTCATAGGTGATGACGGCGGCGAGTTCCTGTGCCGTCAACTGTTTGCCAAAAGGTTGCATCGCCGTACCACTCCGGCCATGCAACACCGTATCCAGATGCTGGGCACGATGCTCCGCCTGTGTGGTCACCTTGCTGCCATTGAGCGCCGGGAAGATGCCGGGCAATCCGGTACCCGCGGGCTGATGACAGGCCGCACAGTGGCCCAGATAGACTTTCTCCCCCAGCGCCATGGCTTGTGGCAACGTCATGGTCTCCGCTGCCTGCACCTGTTGCTGTGCCTTGGCGGTTGCCTGCTCGTCTCCCTTCCTGGCAATCCACGCCTCGAACTCCTCTGCGGATTTGGCCACCACAACCACGGGCATGAAACCGTGATCCTTGCCGCACAGCTCGGCGCACTGCCCACGATAGGTGCCCGGCTTGTCGATCCGCGTCCAGGATTCGTTGATGTAGCCAGGATTGGCATCTTTTTTCACGGCGAAGGCGGGAACCCACCAGGAGTGGATGACATCGTCCGAGGTCATCAGGAAACGGATCTTCTTGCCGACCGGCAATACCAGAGGGTTATCCACCTCCAGCAGATAATTGCCGCCCTTGGGGGCATCACCGGAGATCTGCTGTTTGCTGGTCGCCAGCAGGGAATAAAACGCCACCGGATACTCGAGGTATTTGTAATGCCATTTCCATTGCGAGCCCGTGACGAGGACGGTGAGATCGGCCTTGGAGGTATCCTCCATCTTCAACAGGGTCGAGGTTGCCGGTGCCGCCATCGCGATCAGTATCAACACGGGGATGGCAGTCCACAGCAACTCGATGCGAGTGCTTTCGTGAAACTGGGCGGCTTTGGCACCGCGCGATTTTCGATGGTGCACGATGGACCAGAACATGATGCCGAAGACGAGCAGACCGATGACGCAACAGATATAGAAAATCGTCATGTGCAGGTCATAGACCTGCTGACTGATGGCGGTCGCCCCGCGCGTCATGTTGAACCGGATCTCATTGGCAAAGGCGCTGCTGCTGATGAACCACATCATCATTCCGGCACCTGCCTGAGCTGCATCGTTTCTCACATTGCACTCCCTGTGCACGTTGGAGAAGATGGCCTGCATTCAATACACCTAACGCTAACCATCTGAAAATAATGCATTTATTAAAACTCATTTCACATTCAAGTATTAGTCCATATTCAGAAAAAACCAAAATGCAGACAGCCCTGACCAGGCTCATCAGAGCAGTGGCAATAGGCAAAACGCGAGCAGGGAAGAGGGAGAAACGGGTCCCGGGGTGGCCACGTCTTGAACGGGGAGAGCTTCAGCCATGGTGAGTCGAATCGATGTGCAGAACCCGGGAGGGGCCCTCCCGGGCTCCGTGGTTTTCTGCCGTGCCAGAGGCGGGGGTCAGCCCGCTGGTGCTTGCTGAGCCAGCAGTCTGACCAGCAGGGAGCGCAATGCTTTTATCAGGGCGGGTTTGCCCACGACGCCCTGTCGGGCAGCCAGCTCGGACCAGGGCGCATATTGCCAGATGGTGGCGATCAGCAACCGTCGTTCATCCTGACTCAACGCATCCAGCATCATCACTTGCCGGAGCAGCCAGCGTTGCAGTGTCGCCTGGCACAATTCGAATGGCTTGTGATGGTGGGCAAAGCAATCGAGTTCCCGATGCTCGAATTCATCCAGATCCGGCACATGAGTGACAGGTCCGCCTCTGAGGGATAGCCAGACCAGTTCGGTATCCAGCCTCTTGAGTTCACCCGCCAGCAGGGCCGGCAACTGGCTCATGAAACGCTGTCGCCATTGCGCCAGCTCGGCGTGATATTCCGATTGCAGCGGCATCAGCAGCAAAGCTGCATGACTGCCGCTGGCCGCATCGCGCTGCAGACCAAGACGCAGCACCTTCAATCCCGCCTTGAGCCAGAATGGCAGCAGATCTGGACTGGCGGAGAAGGCAGATCCCAGATAATCAACCCCTAATGCCCGATAATGTGATACCAGCTTGTCCAGCAACCAAGACCCCAGCCCGAGACGATGAAGGGCAGGATGGATGGCGATGCGCATCACCCTGGCATAAGAGCGCTCCCCCGCCGTCACGAAACCGGCGTGGGCCAGCAGCGACTGGGGCAGCAGATGTCCACGAGGGCGCCGTCGTCCGGCCCAGATCGCGTGCGCCAGATCAGGGGGGATATTGCCCTCCCGCGCGACCAGCGCCACCCCGAGCAACTCCTGTCCCTGCTCCATCAGATGAATGTCGAGATCCGGCCCCTCCAGCAAATACCGCAGATCACTGGGGCTGGTCTGGTAGTGAGCCAACACGAGCAGGCCGAACACCCGATTGAGCAGCGCGTCATCACGGGCCAGCTCATCTTGTCCGACCAGGCGCCAGGTCGGTGATGTCGGGGGATGAGGTGCCGATATGTCGGCATTCAGACCAAGGAGCCGGAAGATCAGAGGCTCCAGCGGATCGCTCAGGCTCCAGCGAATGGGCTCCACCAGGCGCAGCTCCTGCCAATCCGGGGTTTGCTCATCGAGTACCCTCTTGAAGCGCAGATGAAAGCCACGCCCCGTCCCCTCATAGCCATGCTCCGTTGTAGCGAAGACAATGCGACTGTGACGGGCCAGCATGGCCTCCAGCAGTGGGGTCGGGATGGCTGCGGCCTCATCCACCAGCAACAGATCCGCCAGCACGTCTCCTTGAGCCACCCGATCAGGGGACACATAGCTCAGACCGGCCAGCCGCTCAGGCATCTCTGCCAGCGCGCGCTCTGCATGGGCAAAAAGTGTCGCCACTGTAGCGTGGGAAGGGGCAGTCACCGCTATCGTCAAGGCCGGATCCCGACTCAGCAAGTCGGCGCTCGCCAGCCCCAGCACGGCGCTCTTGCCACGACCGCGATCGGCGCTCAGCACCAGGGGGCGACGGCGATGGCCGTGCAACACGTTGTGGATGGCGGGCAGCGCACGGGCCTGATCCGCGCTCAGCGGCCGGTCCCCGTCGAGAGGCTGCCAGGTAATATCACAAGAGGCAGGCGTCAGATCTCGCGCCGGATCTTCTTCCAGCAACCGTACCAGACGGGAGATGAACCCCTGCCCGGCACGATCGACCTCCTCTGGCTGGGCGACCAGCCTCTGACGATCAGGGTCTGGGTAGGTCGGCCATGCCTCCCGCGGCGGGGTCAGCAGAAGCAAGAGCCCCCCAGCCCTCAATGTCCCCGCCAAGGCACCGAATGCATCGGGGTGAAAACCGCTGAAGGCATTGAATACCAGGGTGTCGCACTCCTGACCGAGCCGTTGAAGCGCCTTGGCGGCAGGCTGCGGAGCATGATGCTCAGGACCCTGCCCCAGCCAGAACACCTCTCCCCACAGCAAGGATTCGGCGCGAACGATGCAGTCATCCTCCTCCCCTTCCAGCCAGATCAGACGCCGCTCGCCGGCATGAGCGATAGCGTGGCGCAAGGCGAGCAGCTCGGCTGACATCATGGAGCTGGGCTGGCGTCTGGCTTAACACGGGGTTCAAACATGCGCTCCCCCATCTGGTCGATGAAGGTATGGGCCTTTTGCACCATGAAGCGCTCGGCATCCGCCGGGTTGGCAAAGAGATCGGAGCGGATGAAGCGATGGGTCTGTAATTGCCCGTCGATCTCCCTGGTGATGCGACCTGCCAGCCTGTATTGCCCCCCTTCCGCCATGGGCTCGGGATAGATGAGATAGCCCATGCATTCGATGGGCTCAACCTCGGGGCTCTGGGCGATCTCTCCCTTGAACAGGGCATTGAATAGTCTTTTGAACATGTTCGCATCCTCTCTGATGAAGGCATTCTCCCCAAGGGTGGAATCACTGGCAAGCTCGGGATCTTATTACCATTCGTTCTTTGCACTACGAACCATTCTCATTTAGATTTCATCTCATTCCAGCATGAGGTCCAGATTATGTACGTGTGTTTGTGCCGCGGCATCACAGATAACCAGATCCGCAAGGCGGTACAGGCAGGCAAGACTGAATTCCGACAGTTGAAACAGTCGCTGGAAGTCGGTACTCAATGTGGTAAATGTGTGCGCATGGCGATGGAGATCATCGCTACCGAAATCGACAAGATGGAGTCAGAGCAGGCACCGCTCTATTACGAAGTGGCGTAAAACCGCCGACTTCTCGTCTTCATCTCTCCTTCTGCCCTCCAGGGGACGACTTTCCCCATCACGTTATGGTCATGTTTCTGGACTAAGCTCTAGTGATCGTTGCCTAGGCTCGAACACGAGGAGTAATGTCGATGAAAGGAGATCCCAAAATCATTGCCCACCTCAACAAGGTGCTGGCCAATGAGCTGGTTGCCATCAACCAATACTTCCTGCATGCCCGCATCTATGATGACTGGGGCCTCAAGGGGCTGGGGCACAAGGAGTATCACGAATCCATCGATGAGATGAAACATGCCGACGAGCTGGTCAAGCGGGTGCTGTTTCTGGAAGGGCTGCCCAACTTGCAGGATCTGGGCAAGCTGCGCATCGGTGAGACGGTGGAAGAGATGCTGCGCTGTGACTTGTCTCTGGAGATGGACGCCATCCCCGACCTGAAAGTCGCCATCACCTATGCCGAGTCCGTGCAGGACTACGTCAGCCGCGACCTGTTCCAGGAGATCCTGGAAGATGAAGAGGAGCATGTGGACTGGCTGGAAACCCAGCTCGATCTCATCGCCCGTATCGGTCTGGAAAACTACCAGCAATCCCAGCTCCACGCCGAGTCATCCTGAATCGCGATGACATCAAGAGACAATCCCAACCCGCCCAGGCGGGTTTTTTCATGGCGCCAGCGGCAGAGATCTTGCCGAACGATACGGTGGCCAACCTGGCTGCTGACAAGGCAGGCCAGAGGCTGTCAGGATGGCAGGCGCCGGATTGAACCGCCTCCGGGATCACAGTTACGATGCATGGGGCAGCGGCAGGCGCCGCTTTCGATTAGGATACGACCCCATTCCCATCATTTTGCTACGGATGACCTCCATGGAACTGATTGCACGCGAGATGGCGCCCCACAAACGGGTTGCCCTGGTGGCTCACGACAACATGAAAGCCCCTCTGCTGAGCTGGGTGCTGCGCCGCAAGGAGGAGCTCAAGCTCCACCATCTCTATGCGACCGGCACCACGGGCACCCTGCTCGGCAAGAAGGCGCAGCTGCCCATTACCTGCCTCTTCTCCGGCCCCATGGGAGGGGATCAGCAGCTCGGCGCCCTCATCGCCGAAGGGAAGATAGACGTGATGATCTTCTTCTGGGATCCCCTCAATCCCGCCGCCCACGATCCTGACGTCAAGGCCCTGCTGCGCCTCGCGGCTGTCTGGAACATCCCGGTCGCCACCAACGAGGCGACGGCGGACTTCATCATGGACAGCCCGCACATGCAGCAGGCATTCAGCGTCCAGGTACCCGACTACGCCGGCTACCTCAAGTCCAGAACCGAATAAACAACGCCAGACAGCAAAGAGCCGGAACAGATGTCCGGCTCTTTTCTTTCATGGGGGGAAAGGTCAGCGCTGGAGGCTTTTCTGCGCGAATTTGGGCCTGGCATTCATGATCTGCTCCACCTGCTCGTCGCTCATCTTGCCCCGCGACAGCCCCAGAACCTTGTAGGTCAGCAGAGGGCGCGCCGGCAGGGCGATCATCAGGGCGCGGATCTGGTTCTCGTCCTCCTTCTCTCGCGCCGGCTTGCCGTAGGCGTAGGTGAGCACGCCGGCATCCATCAGGTTTTTGACGGCGGGTTCGGTGATCGGCAGGTTTATGACGCTTTTCCGTTGCAGTACGAACTCCCGCAGCACCGCCTTCTCGTTGAAGTCGAGGAAGCCAATCATCTGGGCCAGTTGATCCTGCTGGCGGCGGGACTGCCACTCGTCACAGGCCCACTCCCAGGCGATCAGGAAGCCCTGACTGCAGAAATAGGAGATGGCGATCAACATGCCGACCCCAAGCCAGGCCGCATGAGTCGTGGCCCACTGGCTCACGGCACCTTTCATCAATCCGGCCGGAAACAGCAGGATGATGCTGCAGCAGAGCAGCAGCCAGACCATCAGCCAGTTGAGGCGATTAAGCTGGTAAAAATGTTGGATCCACCGTTTCATCGTTCACCCTTCCCAAGTCAATGTGGACAGTAGCCAACTCATAGCAATCGCTGTGCCAGCACAAGGATCCCCGTAAAAAGATCAGGATCCCGGACGGGAGAGTCGAGGGGGTTGTCACATCCTTTTACAACTTGTCGCGCGGATCATCTCCTGTTGGCCTTGCGCCTCACCGAGCCACTTGGTAAAAAGCCCGCACTGTCACTGGGGAGTAGCAACCCGCCCGAAATCCGGGCAGGGCCCATGTCAACACTCTTGGATCCGCAGATCCATGGCATGGGCGGCGATAGCACCTATCGTCCTGCAAGACCTTTGGCCCCGATATGCACGCCAGCCGGGCGAGCCGTATCGGGTCCATCGGTTGTTCTGCTCGCCTGGCGGTTACTCATCATGCTGATCACCCTGCTGTTATTTCTGATCTCTGCCGTCAGCATCTATCTGGCCTGCGAATACTTCGTCAACGGCATCGAATGGACCGGCCATCATTTCAAACTGTCCCAAAGTGCCACCGGTTCTCTGCTGGCCGCCCTCGGCACGGCCCTGCCCGAATGCATCGTCACCCTGACCGCCCTGCTGATGGGGGATGCCCCCGCCCAGCAGCAGATAGGCATAGGTGCGGCCCTCGGCGGCCCGCTGGTGCTGGCTACCATAGGCTATGCTGCCGTCGGCGTGACCCTGCTGCTGTGCATGAGCCGGGAGCACAGAGCCATCAATGGCGAGGTGCAGCGCGAGATAGGCCGCGATCAGGCCTGGTTTGCCGGCATCTTCCTGCTGGCCGTGCTGCTTGGCATGGTGGCCTTCACCGATAAAACCTGGCTGGCCCCCCTGTTCGTGCTGATGTACCTCCTCTATGTGCGACGTGAGCTGAAACAGACCGACAGCCACGATGCCGAATTGCCCTCCCCCCTCAAGCTGGATCCACACGCCAGGATCCCGGCGCTCGGCAAGGTGCTGCTGCAAACCCTGGTGGCGCTCGGTGTGGTGGCGCTGGCGGCCCAGCTGTTCGTTCACCAGCTGGAGAACATGGGCGAGCTGTTCGGCCTCTCGCCGGTGCTGGCGGCCCTGCTGCTGAGCCCGGTGGCCACCGAAATGCCCGAGCTGATGAACGTGCTCATCTGGGTGCGGCAGGGCAAACACCGGCTGGCACTGGCCAATATCTCGGGGGCCATGATGATCCAGGGCACCATTCCCAAGGCGTTCTGCCTGCTGTTCACCCCCTGGCTGCTGGATAGCACCATGATGGCCTCCTCCCTGGTGACGCTGCTGGCGGTCGCGCTGCTGTGGAGGGGGTTCAGTCGGGAGCGGATGACGGCGGGCAGGCTCGCCCTGGTGGGACTGGTTTACCTGGGTTTCTGCGGCTGGCTGATGATGAGCTGAGGGCCGGCATCTGCCTCTGGCGCAACAAGAAAGGGCAGGATCCCATCCTGCCCTTCATCTCACAAAGTAGTCTCAATCAGGCCGAGCCGAGGTCTCAGAACTGCTGGAACCAGCGCTGGATCTGGGCCGGATCCTTGCTCTGGGTCAGGGCGAGCATCAGCAGCACCCGCGCCTTCTGCGGGTTGAGGGTCTCGGCGGCGACGAAGCCGTACTTGGCGTCGTCGATCTCCGCATCCAGGGTGGTGGAACCGGTCGGCACGCGGGCGGAACGCACCACGCGAATGCCGTCCTTGCTCGCCTTGGCCAGGGTGTCGAACAGGGTGTGGTAGAGGTTGCCGTTGCCCACCCCGGCGCTAACGATACCGTCAAACTTGGCATCCACCAGGGCCTTAGCCGGCAGGTCCGAGGCGTTGGCGTAGCTGTAGACGATGCCGACCTGGGGCAGCTTGTCGAGCTTGCTCACGTCAAACGGGGTCTTGCTGGTGTGCAGACGGGCCGGGCTGCGCTGGTAGTCGATCTTGCCGTTGTGGATGTAGCCGAGCGGGCCGAAGTTGGGGGAGGCGAAGGTCTGCACTCCTGTGGTGTTGGTCTTGGTGACGTCGCGGGCATCCAACACGGTGTCGTTCATCGCTACCATGACGCCACGTCCCTTTGAGGCGGGGTCGGAGGCGGTCACCACGGCGTTGTAGAGGTTCATGGGGCCGTCGGCGCTCATGGCGGTGGAGGGGCGCATGGCGCCCACCAGCACCACCGGCTTGTCGCTCTTGACGGTCAGATTGAGGAAGTAGGCGGTCTCCTCCATGGTGTCGGTGCCGTGGGTGATGACGATGCCGTCCACGTCATCCCTGGCCAGCAGCGCGTTGACCCGCTTGGCCAGCGTGAGCCACACCTCGTCGTTCATGTCCTGGGAGCCGATCTTGACCACCTGCTCACCCTGCACGTCGGCCACGTTTTTCATCTCGGGCACGGCGGCGATCAGCGTCTCGATGGCCACCTTGCCTGCCTCGTAGTTGGACTGGGTGGCGGACTGGCCCGCCCCGGCGATGGTGCCACCGGTGGCCAGAATGTGCACGCTGGGCAGCGCCATGGCCATAGGGGAGAGGGTCAGGCCGAGCACGGCGGCGATCAGGGTCTTGCGAATGGGAAGGGTCATGCTGCAATCCTTTTGGATGAGGGAATTGCAGCATTTTTATTCTTTTTAAACGGAATTTAAGTGATCACTCTCACCAATAAAAAGAAGTAAACAGAATATTAGTCTAATTTATACCAATTAAGTGATAATTCACTCTACCTGAAAGCCTCTCGCCTCGATCAGGGAGATCAACTCGGCTTTGCTCAGCTCGCTCTCGATGACGGCCTGGCGGCTGGCAAAGTCGACCGTGGCGGTGCGGACTGCTGGCTGGGCCAGCAAGGCCTTTTGCAGGCTGGCAGCGCAGCCGCCGCAAGACATGCCGGTAACGGTGAGTTCGATGGTCATGGGCTCTCTCCTCTGTCGATGTGACATCAGCCTAAAGCTGCCGCCTCCGGCAAGGTCAAGGGCGAATGCCGATCCCGTCAACCCCGGGTCGTGCATCATGGCGGCACCCCATCACCCCATCAGTCCCAGGTAGTTCATCAGGGCGGCCCCCAGGCTGGTGGTGACGAGCGAGCCCAGGGTGGTGGTGGCGATGATGTTGGCCGCGAGGGCACTGTCACCCCCCATGGCACGGGTCATCACATAGCTGGCGGCGGCGGTGGGGGTAGAGCTGATGAGAAACAGGATGCCGAGGGCCTGCGGGTTGAAGCCGAGGGCCCAGGCCCCCAGCACCAGCAGCACGGGGATGCAGCACAGCCGGTTGACCGTGGCCCAGCCGGTCAGCATGGCGCCGCCGCGCAAGGCCTTGAGGTTGAGGCTGGCACCGGTGCACAACAGGGCCAGCGGCAGGGTCATGTTGGCGAAATAGTTGCCCGTGGTAATGACCAGTTGGGGCAGTTCGATGCCGAGCAGACCGAAGGGCAGGGCCGCCAGAATGGCGATGATGAGGGGGTTTTTGACGATCCCCTTGAGTATGGGGGCGAGCCCCTTTCCGCCCCCCAGGCTGCGGGTCAGGGTGATCACCGCGAGCACGTTGTAGAGCACTGTAATGGAGCCCACCAGCAGGGCGGCGGCCCCTATCCCCTCCGGGCCGTAGGCGTTTTGCACATAGGCCAGCCCCATGATCCCCATGTTGCCGCGAAAGCTGCCCTGCACGAAGATGCCCCGCAATTTCTGCTCGCTGATGAAACGGGCCGCCAGCACCTCCAGCACCAGGAAACCGGCGAGGGTGCCGAGCAGGCCGTAGAGGATGAGCCAGGGGCTCGGCATGGTGGAAAAATCGGTGCGCACCATGCTTAGAAACAAGAGAGCTGGCAGGGTGACCTGGAACACCAGACGGGAGGCGGACTCGACGAAACTGTCGGGCAAGAGACCCAGCCGCTTGAGCCAGATGCCGAGTACCAGCACCAGACAGATGGGGCCCGTGATGGAGAGAGAGAAGTGCAGACTTGCCAACAGATCCATGATGCGCGTCCTGTGCAACGGCGAAGAAAGTCGCCTGGGAAAGGGCATTCTAACGCCATGGGCTTGTATTCACAGGAGTTAATCACAACAATGTCTGCATCCCGGTTGTCGCCCTCCCCTGTCACGGATCCCCCATGGAAAAGAAACTGACCATCCTCGATATCGCTCGCCTCAGCGGGGTCGGCAAGTCGACCGTCTCCCGGGTGCTCAATCAGGATCCCAAGGTCAATGCCCAGACCAGGGCCAGGGTTGAATCGGTGATCGCCCAGCACGGTTTCGTCCCGAGCAAATCGGCGCGGGCCATGCGCAGCCAGAGCCAGCAGGTGGTCGGCATCGTGGTGTCGCGCCTCGACTCCAGCTCCGAGAACCAGGCGGTGCGCGGCATGCTGGAGACCCTCTACCAGCGTGGCTACGACGCCGTGCTGATGGAGAGCAAGTTCTCCCCCGCCAAGGTGAGCGAGCACCTGGCGGTGCTGGAGCGGCGCGGGGTGGACGGCATCATACTGTTTGCCTTCAACGATCTGGACTATGCCGCCATGGCGCCGCTCAGGGAGAAACTGGTGCTGATGGCCCGCGAGCGCCCCGGCTTCTCGTCGGTCTGCTTCGACGATGACGGGGCGGTGCGCGCCGTGCTCGCCCACCTCGGGGAGCGTGGCCTGACCGAGGTCGCCTATCTCGGGGTGGAACGCAGCGATCTCACCACCGGGCTGCGTCGGCATCAGGCTTACCTCGACTACTGTCGGGAACAGGGGCGCACGCCCCGCAGCGCCCTCGGGGATCTCGGTCTGCAAAGCGGCTATCGGCTCGCGGCCGAACTCCTCAGCCCCACCACCCAGGCCATGGTCTGTGCCAGCGACACCCTGGCCATCGGCGCCGCCAAATACCTGCAGGAGCAGGGTCGCACCGACATCCTGGTGAGCGGCCTTGGCAGCAATCCCATGCTGACGTTCCTCTTTGCCAACACCCTCAGCCTGGATTTCGGCTACAAGGACGCCGGCATCCTGGCCGCCAGACAGCTGCTCGACCAGATTGAAGAGGGGCAGCCCCCCAGAGCGACCATCGCCCCCTGTCAGCCCCTGTAGTCTATCTTTTCCTCCATTCCCGGCGTTTTGCGCTTTTTGTGACCAGCGCCACGAATTGGGAACGTTCCCATTGCCGATGCCAGCCACTGGCTTCATGCTGATTGGGAACGATACCAATAAACGGGCGGTCCTTGGCCAGCCGGTAAAGACACGACCATTATTCATGGAGTCACAGAGGGAAGGCTCATGTCAAAAGTCAACACACAGCATCTGGCGCAGCTGATCGAGCGGATCGGCGGCAAAGAGAACATCACCACTGTCAGCCACTGCCTGACCCGGCTCAGGTTCGTGCTGGCCGATCCGGCCAAGGCCGATCCCAAGGCCATCGAGACCATCCCTTCAGTGAAGGGGAGCTTCACCCAGGGCGGCCAGTTCCAGGTGGTGATCGGCAACGAGGTGGATCAATGGTACAAGGCGCTCACCCAGGAGATCGGCGTGAGCGGCGGCAGCAAGGAGGCCGCCAAACAGGCCGCCCGCCACAACATGAACCCGTTGGAGCGCGGCATCTCCCACCTGGCGGAGATCTTCGTCCCCCTGCTGCCCGCCATCATCACCGGTGGTCTGATCCTGGGCTTTCGCAACGTCATCGGCGACATCAAGATGTTCGACGACGGCACCCACACCCTCACCGAGATCAGCCAGTTCTGGGCCCAGGTGCACGCCTTCCTCTGGCTGCTGGGTGAAGCCATCTTCCACTTCCTGCCGGTGGGTGTCTGCTGGTCTGCGGTGAAAAAGATGGGCGGCTCCGAGATCCTCGGCATCGTGCTGGGTATCACGCTGGTGTCGCCGCAACTGATGAACGCCTATGGCATCGGCCAGCAGACCCCGGAAGTGTGGGACTTCGGCCTCTTCGTCATCCAGAAGGTGGGGTATCAGGCCCAGGTCATTCCGGCCCTGCTGGCGGGTGTCTTCCTCGCCTGGGTGGAGACCAGCCTCAAGCGCATCATCCCGGCCTATCTCTACCTGGTGATTGTGCCCTTCATCTCCCTGCTGCTGGCGGTGATCGTGGCCCACGCCCTGATCGGTCCGTTCGGCCGCTGGATTGGTGACGGCGTCGGCTTTGCCGCCAAGGCGGCCATGACGGGTTCGTTTGCCCCCATCGGCGCCGCCCTGTTCGGCTTCCTCTATGCGCCCCTGGTCATCACCGGCATCCACCACACCACCAACGCGGTGGACCTGCAACTGATGCAGAGCATGGGCGGCACCCCCATCTGGCCGCTGATCGCCCTCTCCAACATCGCCCAGGCGTCTGCGGTCGTCGGCATCATCCTGATCAGCCGCAAGGAGAACGAGCGGGAGATCTCGGTCCCGGCCGCCATCTCCGCCTATCTCGGGGTGACCGAGCCGGCCATGTACGGCATCAACCTCAAGTACAAGTTCCCCATGCTGTGCGCCATGGTGGGCTCAAGCTGTGCGGCTCTCATCTGCGGCTTCGCCGGTGTGATGGCCAACGGCATCGGGGTGGGCGGCCTGCCGGGCATCCTCTCCATCCAGCCGCAATACTGGGGCATCTACGCCATCGCCATGCTGGTGGCCATCGTGGTCCCCGCCCTGCTGACCCTGCTGGTCTACAAGCGCCAGCAGGCTGCCGGCAAGCTGGATCTGGCCACGGCCTGATCCACACAACCTCGGCGGAGCGCTGGCTCCGCCCTTTATCGTTGCCCTGTTCCAACTAATCCGGTTTCAACCAATGAGCGAACCAACCATGACACAGACACCCTGGTGGCAAAGCGCCGTGATTTACCAGATCTACCCCAAGAGCTTTCAGGATTCCGGCGCCCGTGGCACCGGTGATCTCAAGGGGATCATGGCCCGCCTCGACTACCTCAAGACCCTCGGCGTCGATGCCCTCTGGCTGACCCCGGTCTATGTCTCCCCCCAGGTGGACAACGGCTACGACATCGCCGATTACCTCAACATAGATCCCGCCTACGGCACCATGAGCGATTTCGAGGCCCTGCTGGGCGCCGCCCATGCGCGCGGCATCCGCATCGTGATGGATATCGTGGTCAACCACACCTCCACCGAGCACGCCTGGTTCAAGTCGGCGCTGGGAGACAAGAACAGCCCCTACCGCGACTACTACATCTGGCGCGATCCGGTGGATGGCGGCGTGCCCAACAACTGGCAATCCAAGTTTGGCGGCAGCGCCTGGGAGCTGGACTCATCCACCGGTCAGTACTACCTGCACCTGTTTGCCCGCGAGCAGGCGGATCTCAACTGGGAAAACCCGGCCGTGCGCGCCGAGGTGAAAAACATCATCCACTTCTGGGCCAAGAAAGGAGTGGATGGGTTCCGCCTCGACGTTATCAACCTTATCTCCAAGGATCAGGCGTTCCCGAATGACGAGATTGGCGATGGCCGCCGCTTCTATACCGACGGGCCGCGCATCCACGAATTTTTGCAGGACGTGAGCCGCGACGTGTTTGCTCCTGTCGGCGCCATGACGGTGGGGGAGATGTCCTCTACTTCGCTGGAGCACTGCCAGCGCTATGGCGCCCTCGATGGCTCCGAGCTCTCCATGGTGTTCAACTTCCATCACCTCAAGGTGGATTACCCGGGCGGCGACAAATGGACCAAGGCCCCGTTCGATTTCCTCGAACTCAAGCGCATCTTCAACCACTGGCAGAGCGGTATGCATGGCAAGGGGTGGTCGGCGCTGTTCTGGTGCAACCACGATCAGCCACGCATCGTCTCCCGTTTCGGCGATGAGGGCGAGCATCGGGTAGTGGCCGCCAAGATGCTGGCCAGCACGCTGCACGGCCTGCAAGGCACCCCCTACATCTATCAGGGGGAGGAGATCGGCATGACCAACCCCGGCTATCAGCGCATCGATGACTATCAGGATGTGGAGAGTCGCAACATCTTCGCCATCAAGCAGGCGGAAGGGATGAGCGAGGCCGAGATCCTCGCCATTCTCGGCGCCAAGTCCCGCGACAACTCGCGCACCCCGATGCAGTGGAGCGCCGCCTCCAACGCCGGTTTCACCAGCGGGACGCCCTGGCTCAAGCCTGCCGCCAACTATTCCGAGATCAACGCCGAGACGGCGCTCGCCGACCAGCACTCGGTGTTCTGGCACTACCGGGATCTCATCGCCCTGCGCAAGAGCCATCCCATCTTCACCCAGGGGGATTATCAGGAGCTGCTGGCAGGGCACCCGCAGATCTGGGCCTATGTCCGCCGCGCCAACGGTCAGACCCTGCTGGTGGTGAGCAACTTCTACGGCGAGCCGGTGGAGTTTACCCTGCCTGCCGAGCTGCAAAGCGGGGAGGGGCGACTGCTGCTTGGCAACTACCCGGATAGCCCGGCCCGCCCGCAATCCTGCAAGCTGCGCCCTTACGAATCCCTGATCTGGCTGATGGAGCAATGATGACTGACGCAACAACAGTGCAGCGGCCCGCCGTGCGTGGCCCCGAGTGGCAGAAGATGGTGGCGGGAGCGCCCTATGATGCAGGGGACCCCGAACTGCGGGCTGCGCGGGAGCAGTGCCGCGCCCTGCTGGGAGAACTGAACCGAGAGCGAACCGATGCCCCTGGCTGGGATGAGCGACTCACCCGCCTGCTGGGTGGCCGCGCAGAACGCTGTTTCATCACGCCCCCCTTCTTCTGCGACTATGGCACCAACATCTTTGTCGGCGAGAATTTCTACGCCAATTTCAACTGCACCATCCTGGATGTGTGCGAGGTACACATAGGCGACAACGTGCTGCTGGCCCCCGGAGTGCAGATCTACACCGCTACCCACCCGGTGGCGGTAGCGCCTCGCATCAAGGGGGTGGAGTTCGGCAAGCCGGTGCGCATCGGCAACAACGTCTGGATTGGGGGCAGCGTCGTCATCTGCCCGGGCGTCACCATAGGGGACAACAGCGTCATCGGGGCGGGGTCCGTTGTCACCAGAGACATTCCGGCAGGCGTGGTGGCGGTCGGCAATCCCTGCCGGGTCTTGCGCCCCATGACGGCAGAGGAGCTGGCGCCCGGGGCACCTGGCTGACACAGAAGGGGCAGGCCGTACCTGCCCCTGTTCGTTTCCCTGACGGCGCTCCCGCAATGCCGGCAAGGCTTCGGCGCAGCCCCCTCTTTACCCGGGCAGCAAGGCGCCGCAACGCTTGTGCTGTCCCATGACCACCAGAGTCTTGAAACTGCGCACCTGGTCCCTGGCATGGAGCACCCGACGGGTGAACTGCTCGTAACTTTGCATGTCCCTGGCGGCCACTTGCAGCACGAAGTCCTGCTCCCCCGTCACATACCAGAGATCCATCACCTCGGGTTCCCGCTGCAGGCTGGCGATCATCTCATCGACGATGCGGCCATGATCCCGCTCCAGGGTCACCAGCACCAGCATGGTGATGGGCCAGCCCATGGTGGACGGTGCCACCAGCGCCACTTCCCGCTCGATGAGACCGGACTCCCGCAAGGCGCGGACGCGGCGGTAGCAGGCAGGGGCGGAAAGACCGACCCTGTGGGCCAGCTCCGGCGTGGGCAGACGGGCATCCTGTTGCAGCTCGGCGAGGATGAGCAGATCAAATTTGTCGGTCATGGGGTTCATTAGATAAAAATTATCGCACAAGGCCAGTATTAGACCGGTTTTACCCAAGTCTCCAGATATATTTTACTGCTCATCGTCCTGCCCGGTATGAATACCATGCAACCCAATCCCAATGCCCTCTCCTCTCTTCTGGCCGTCCTGCTCGCCATGCTGTCGATCACCCTCGGCGCCTCCCTGGCCAAATCCCTGTTTCCCCTGCTCGGAGCCGCAGGCACGACCCTGTTCCGGCTGGGGTGCGCCGCCCTCCTCCTCTCCCTGGTGTTTCGCATCTGGCGTGCCCCCCTCGACCGACGCACCCTGCTGGGCGCCATCCCCTACGGCCTGTCGCTTGGGGCCATGAACCTGCTCTTCTATCTGGCCATCGCACGCATTCCCCTCGGCGTAGCCCTGGCCATCGAGTTCATCGGCCCCCTGACGGTGGCCCTGCTCTCCTCACGCCACCGGGCAGACTTCATCTGGCTGATACTGGCCATCGCCGGGCTGCTGCTGCTCTTGCCCCTGCGGGCAACACAGCAGGCCATCGATCCCCTGGGGGCCGCACTGGCTCTCGGGGCTGGCCTCTTCTGGGGGCTCTATATGCTCACCGGAAAGCGGGCAGGAGCCTTGCTGGGCGCACAGGCTCCGGCGCTGGGCATGTGGGTGGGCACCCTGCTGGTATTGCCCTTCGGGCTGGAGGGTGCGATCGAGGCGTCATTCACCGTCCCCGTGATCCTCACCATCATCGGGGTGGGGCTGCTCTCGAGCGCCATCCCCTACTCTCTCGAGATGTTTGCCCTGCGCCGCCTTCCCCTCAAGAGCTACGGCATTCTCACCAGCGGTGAACCGGCCATGGGAGCCTTGATGGGACTGGTATGGCTGGGTGAGCAGTTGCCCCCGTCCCAGTGGCTCGGGATAGCCGCCATCATCGCCGCCTCCATGGGCACCACCTGGCAGGCGGGTCGTCGACAAGCGGGCTCCGCCTGAACCAAAAAAATCGGGGCCGGCGATGACCGGCCCCGGGGATGGCACGAGCGCGTCAGGACGAGTAGTCGTAACAGCGTTTGAGCTCGCCGAAGTCATAGAAGAAGCTACCCACCGCAATGGGGGCGCAACCTGCCTTGAAGGCGAGCTCCTTCTCGTTGTAAAGCATCTTCACCAGCACCCGGCCGGCCTCGTTGCGGTAGACATCCCACTGGATGTTGGCCGCATAGGGAGAGACCCAGCCGCCACGCCATTCGTTGTTTTCCTGGCTCATCAGCACGCCAAGCTGGGCGCTCTGGCGGCTCCCTTCCAGCTCCATCAGGGCCGCCAGCGGGATCAGGGTCTCCGCATGGGCGAAGCGCAGCTTGGCGACATGCTCACCCGCCTCTTCCACCACCTGGGTCTGTACCTCGTTGAAGAGGCCGTCAAGCAGGGGCTGGGCCACGGCGTAGGTGGCGCTCTGGCTGGCAAGACTCGGCCCCTTCTCGTAGAAGTCCTCGGCATCGGAGAGGTAGGAGAACCAGGCAGACTCCTCTGGCGTGATGAACTGCTCGAGATCCCAGGATCCGCCTTGTGCCTGCGCCTCCCGGATCATCCCCGGGCCGATGATGAAGAGGTTGTAGAGCATGAGGGCGGCGTCCACCTCGTCGCGCACATGGGTCTTGCCACCATCCTCCGGATTCACCGCCACATAATCCACCCCGGCGGCCAGCTCGTCGACGAAGGCCTTGCTGTAGAGACGCTCGAGCATCTCGCGGGCCATCACCCGGGTCCTGGGCAGGGCCTTGAGCGCATCGAGGGCCTCGGTCAGTTCGGGAGCAGGAGCCACCCCGTTCTCTTCGTCCCCGACAAAGGCCTGATAGGCCTGGAAGGTGGGCAGATACCGGGTGTACTCCCCCTGCGGCTCGGTCTTGTGGAAGTAGAGCTCGAACTTGTTGCGCAGCCCCTTGTCGATCTCGGAAGGGTTCTCCTGGCTGACGTAACAGTCGGGGCTGTCCGTCACCAGAGAGACCCGTTTGGCCAGGCTCTGCATGAAGAAGTAGGCGCTTTCGTTGGCGCGATCCTTGCCCGATGTCTCGACCTTGAGGCAGAGGGGAGTC
Source organism: Aeromonas sp. R6-1 (assembly GCF_040908165.1). NCBI lineage: Bacteria > Pseudomonadati > Pseudomonadota > Gammaproteobacteria > Aeromonadales > Aeromonadaceae > Aeromonas > Aeromonas sp. R6-1. The sequence goes on along the minus strand of NZ_JBFODF010000055.1, from coordinate 131,916 downwards.
GATTCAGTGGTCAGCAGGGTGGGCAGCCGTTCGGCGAGCCGGGTCGCCAGGTTGGCGTGCTCCTCCTTACCGAGCGCACTCAGCAGGCCATAGCCGAGGGTCTGGTTGGCGGCCGTGACGGCGTCCACCTTGGCGCCGAGCCGTTGGCCCAGCTCGGTCAAGGCCCCCTGTCTCGCAGCCTCCTCCCACACCAGCTTGGTCAGCACATCGTATTTGGGGCTGGACAGCGAGCGGGAGCCATGGCGTGCCACCAGTTCGGTGAAGACGGGACTAAAGCCTTCAGGGGCAACCTCATAGCTGTTCATTGCCTGACGGGCGGCATAGACCGCCTTGGTGCTGTATTGATAGTCGCCGACGGCAGGCGAGGAGGAGTCGTTGCCCGAATGGCAGCCGCTCAGCAGGGTGGCCGCCACGCAGGCGGCAAGGGAAGAGACGCGAAACATAGTCATCCTTGAACCAGTGTGAAAATGAAGCCGCACAGTACGCACCGGATGTGACAATCCCGTGTCAGGTCTGGGACATGCACCTCTCTCCGGAAGGGTGACTCCCCTCCAACCTGCCTGCTTCCTCCCCACAAAACATCATTCACATTTTTTGAACGTGTAGGCCAGTTTATCTCGCTAACAATGACCGGGTGAGGCGCTTAATATTCACACATCGCTTAGGCAGGAGCGCCAAGCCGCAAAACAACTGGTCGTTCATGGCAGTCCCCCATACACATGGGTGACAAACATCCGTGACAAAACAACACACCATTTGAATGACCTCTTGCAAGGATGCATTGATGCAGGCCTGTCAGGCCTTGCCAATGACATAAAAACCAAGAGAGTGAATGAACATGAAAAACGTGATCAAGATGCTGGCCGTTGCAGGCCTGATGAGTGCCGGTGTTGCCCAGGCTTCCGTCCCCGCCGACTTCAACGCCACCCCGGGTGTGCTGTTCGTGAACTGGCATGCCAGCGCCGCCATGGCCGGCAAGGCCAACCCCATGCTGGAGGTGCGCGATGAATCCGGTGATCTGGTGGCCTCCGTCCACGCCAACCTGATGGGTACCCAACAGGTACAGATCCCGAGCCGCGCCCAGGGCAACCTGACCGTCAGCCTCGGCGATCAGAGCAGCGATTACCGCATCCCGTTCGGTATCGGCAGCGGCAATCCCCGCTGATCAACGCAGACGACTTCCCTCCCGGGTCTGGCAAAGACACGCCGACCAGGCGAGAGATCAACGACAAGGGCGCCATCAAGGCGCCCTTGTCGTCGTTGCCGTCGGCACGCACGGCTACTGGGTGAAGACGGGACCGAAGCCGGATCCCCACAGGATGGCCGTGGCAGCCAGCACGCAGACCAGCAGCACCAGGCCGACCGTCACCACTGAGCTGGCGTAGATGAATCCCTGCTCCTTGGTGATGTGCATCAAGATGGGCACGCCGATATAGAGCAGGTAGACGGAATAGGTCAGCCCGACCAAACCGATGAGCATCACGAACCAGAGATGTGGGAAGAAAGCGGAGAAGCCCACCATGAAGAGTGGCGTGGAGGTGTAGGCCGCCAGCTCCAGCGAGGTCGTGTAGCTGGGATCCGAGCCGAAGGTATGCCCCATCCAGTGCACCAGATAGGAGAGTGCCAGCACGCCGATGATAAGGGTCACGTACATGGCGACCGACAGCTTGAATGCGCTGTTGGCGGTCAGGGTGATGGGATCGCCGACCCCGATGCTCCAGCCGATGTGAACGGCGGAATAATAGGCGCAGATGGGAGGGATAAGGGCCACGAGCAGGATGTGGGTCAGACTGTTTCTGAAGCTGTCGTGCCGCTCGTCTATGGTATGCCATTCGGTGTGGGGATGGGCATACAATCCCCATAAGTGATTCAATATCATAGCGTTATTCCTTCTCTACGTCGGTGGTTGGCGGATCGATACCGGGCTTTCTCCTCTGATTGCCTCATGTCCGGGCGCTGGTGGCGCCATCGCTTGCCATGGCATGCGATGACTTTAAATAAAGTCGCTCCACCGCCGCTGCGTCAAGCAAGGTCGCCGGGCCAGCCGGGAGGGATGGGAAGACAGCAGGAGGGCACGGAGGCGGGCACTGATGGCACCCGCCGTCGGCGCTCCCGTCAATACTGCTTGGTTTTAGAGGCAAAACCCGCGAGGAAGAGACCGGTCAGGAACATGCCGCAGAAGGCTTCGATGGCCGACAGCAGTTGCAGCGGCGAGGAGGTCTGGGAGATGTCCCCATAACCCAGGGTCACGAAGGTGACGATGCTGAAATAGAGGGAGCGCCCCAGATGGCCGTGGGTTGCAGACTCCGGCGCCAGGAAATAGGTCAGGGTCGCCAGCAGGATCACCCCCATCGACATCAGCAGGCTCCTGATGGGACGCTCCCCAAACCCCCAGGTGATGAAGCTGATGAACTTGCCCGCGCACTTGAGATAGCACAACAGGGAGAGCCAGCACTTCGTCATCGGACCGCTGCGCAACCAGCGCTCCCGGAACAGCTCCCGCGGGCTCGCCAGGGACTTCATCTCGTGCAGCTTCTCCTTGTAGTAACACTCGCCGGCGTCGACGGTGTCACCCACGCTGGAGAAGAGACGCTTGGCATTGCGATAGAGTTTGCTCGCCTCGTTGTGGTCGATCCGCCCATTGTCGTTGTAGACCACCTCCACCTTGTCCAGGTTGGTGTGCTCCATGGTGGCATCGAAGTTCTTGGCGCTGACGCTGAAGTTTTTCAGCACCGCCCGGGAGGAGTGGAAGCGGATCTCCTCGCACTCTATGGTGAAGTCCTGAAAGACCCCGTCCTCCAGCGCCAGCTCCCGCTTCTTGGCCCAGGCCCTGTGGTCCCACAGCAGGGAGTCGAACAGATCGAGCCCGATCACCCCGCCATTGACCCTGACCCCCTTGGCCGAGCAGTGCCACAGATAAACCTTGGAGTTGTTGACGGCCCCATCGAGAGAGAGCTCGTCGAGACAGGTAAAATCGAGCAACCGGCCGGAGATGATGGGGCTTTTGAGGGCAACACCGCCGATGTTGAGCAGACGATGCTTGCCCAGCACCTGGGCTTCCCCCTTGTTGTTCTCCGAGACCGAGAGCAGGCTTTGCACCCGTTTCACCTCGTCATTGCCATGTTTTCCCGCCAGCCACATGCTGTAAGGCTCGAAACGGGTCTCCGAGCGGATGAGGCCGCTCTTGCGCAGGGATTCCAGTGCACTCGAGGCGCTCTCATACAGACGGACCTTGTCGTCGCTCATGTAGACACAAAGGCTCAGCACGCAGCGGGAGCTGATGAAGCGGGCGATGCCGATCTGGAAGATCACGCTTTTTTCTATCTTCTGCTCCGCCATCCAGTCGTCGAAATGGGGCAGCGACGCCACCAGCAGCGCCCAGATACGGGGATAATCGTTCTCACGCCGCCACTCGTTGAATTGCTCGGGGGAAAGCTGCCAAAGCTCTGTTGCATTCATAGATGACCTCAGTAATGGAGATGTTCTCGTCGGTGATTCTCTGTCAAGTGCAACCAATAGAAGCGAGCTTACAACAGCAACGAATGGCCCCTAAGAATCAGGAGAAAAAAAGTTAACCATTTGAAAAAAATGCATAAATGCTTTCTCACACACCAAAAAATGAACGCTCAGAGATAAAAAAAACTCCCGACCGGGAGCTTTTTCTATGGGCAGTACGCGATGGCGTTACGCCTCCAGGCTGATGCCGATGTTGGAGACGCCGTCCTGGGCCGCGAAGGCGCGGATGGCAAGGATGCGGTCGCTGTCCCGTTCATGGGCCACCCGTTTGAGCAGTTCGACCTGGAACTCCAGCTCCGCCTCCATGTACTCGTGCTCATAGAGCTCATCATCGCTGAGATCCCGCTCTTCCAGCATCTCGATGAAGCCGGCGACCGTGCCGACAGACGCATGGCTGGCGTCGTTGGCCTCTTCCCCCACCCGGCAGATCACCGAGTTGTAGGCACAACCCAGCGCCACGCAGGCGTCCAGTGCCGGATAGGCGCCGTAGGATTCAAACTTGCGGGGATCGGGAATGTAGACTTCAAACGCTTCCAGAATGGCACCAAGATTGACGCGGGATCCCTTGACCGTCAGGTAGTTCCACATCTGATCCAGCGCGTGACGGAATGCCCTCGCATCCCCGAAACCGGAGGCCTGGGTAAAGAGCACATAGTTGGGGTACATGCGCTCTGCCAGCGCCAGGGTATAGACGGTTTGCTGCCAGGGCTGCAGCTCGGCCAGTCGCTTATAAAACTTGTCACCAAACACTGGAGTCGGATCCTTTGCAAAATGTGGGGCAGATTGTAGCCCACGAGGGCCCCGTCTAAAAATGAAAATGCGCCCTGCTCGACTATCTTGCTCGATCAACTGGGGTAAGATGGAGACAGCATCCCTCTCGCCTTGCCATAAACACGATAAGGAACAAGAGTATGAGCCAACGTACCCTGCTGCTGTTGAGTCAGGACAACAGCCACTATGAACGCCTGCTCAAGGCGGCCCATCTTCCCCATCTGCACATTCTTCGGGCCGACAATCAGGCCGAGGCCGAACAGCTTATCGGTGACGCTCATATCCTGATGGCCGAGCCTGCCCGGGCCAAGCCGCTGCTGGCCAAGGCCGGCAAGCTCAGCTGGCTCCAGTCGACTTATGCCGGGGTCGATGTGCTGCTGGACGCCAGTTGCCGCCGCGACTACCTGCTCACCAATGTCCGCGGCATCTTCGGCCCCTTGATGAGCGAGTATGTGTTCGGCCATCTGCTCAGCCTGACCCGCCAGTTGCCACTCTATCGCGAGCAGCAGCAACAGGGCGTCTGGCAGAGCCATCCCTACCAGGGCTTGAAGGGAAAGACGCTGCTGCTGCTCGGCACCGGCAGCATCGGGCAGCATATCGCCCACACCGGCAAGCATTTTGGCATGAGGGTGCTCGGCATCAGTCACAGTGGCCGTGAGCGTGCCGGGTTCGATCAGGTGTACCAGTTGCCGGCACTCAACAAGATGCTGGCCCAAGCCGATGTCATCGTCAGCGTGCTGCCCGCCACCCGCGAGACACGCCATCTCTTCACCGCCGAACGCTTCAGCCACTGCAAACCGGGCGCCATCTTCTTCAACGTCGGCAGGGGCAATGCCGTCCATGAAGGAGATCTGCTGGCGGCACTGCAAGCCGGCAAGCCCGCCATGGCGGTGCTAGATGTGTTCGAGCAGGAACCCCTGCCCGCTGACAGCCCGCTCTGGCACCAGCCCAATCTCATCGTGACGCCCCACAACAGCGCCTACAGCTTCCCGGAAGATGTAGCCCAGATCTTCATCCGCAACTACATCCGCTTCATTGATGGTCAGCAGCTGGACGGCCGGATCGACTTTGACAAGGGTTATTGAAGCCGTTCTGCAATGAAAAGGCCCCGCCAGTTGGCGGGGCCTTTTTCGTCAGGAGGGCGCCGTTCAGCCCGCCTCCATCTCTTTGCGGTAGCTCTTCACCTTGGCGAGGAACTGACGCTTGTCCTTGCCGGAGAGCGGCTCCGCCATCGGCAGCTTGATCTTCATGGGATCCACCGGCCGGTTGTTGATGCGTACTTCGTAGTGCAGGTGAGCACCGGTGGAACGGCCCGTGTTGCCGGAGAGGGCTATCTTGTCGCCCATTTTCACCTTCTGCCCGGGTTTCACCAGCAGCTTGCTCAGGTGCAGGTAACGGGTCATCAGGGTACGACCGTGCTTGATCACGACATAGGTGCCTGCCAGCGGGTGGCTGGTTGCCTTGAGGACCACACCGTCACCGGTCGCCATGATGGGCGTGCCTACTGGCAGGGCAAAGTCGGTCCCCTCATGGGGCCGGACCTGCCCGGTAATGGGATGACGGCGATTCGGGTTGAAACTGGAGCTGACCCGGTAACGGCTGTGAGTCGGATAACGGCGGAAGCCGCGCTCCAGGCTGTTTGCCTGACCGTCATAATAGTTGCCATCTTCCGACAACCAGGCTGACACGGCCTTGCCCTGGCTGAACACCTCGACCCCCAGCAACTGGGTATTGCCCGTACTCTTGCCCTCGACCGTCTCCTGACGGACCAGCACCTTGAACTTGTCACCTTTTTTCAAATCCTTGGCGAAGTTGAGGCGCCACTGGAACAGGTTGGCAATCTTCTGGATGTGGTTGGCCGGGATCCCGGCATTGCGGGCGCTGACGTAGAAGCTGCCGTTGATGACACCGTCATAGCTCTTCTGTTGCCACTCCACCTCTTCATTGAGCATGTTGGCGCTATAGGTGTCGTCGGTACGCTCCAGCACCAGGGTCTGCTTGATGTTCAGGCGGATCTTCAACTGCTGCAGAATGTTGTCCTGATCGATCAGCAACTCGATGGTCTGACCGGGTTTAAGACGCGCCAGGTTGTTCTTGGCATCCGCATCCAACACCTTGTAGAGGGTGGTGGTGGACAGCCCCAGGTTGTTGAAGATGGTGGTCAGGTTCTCGCCGTTGCGTACCCGGTAATCCTGCCATTGAGGCGTGGCATCCGCCGGGATGTCGTCTTCGGGAGCAGCTGACTCGACCAGCTCGTGATCCGGAATGTCGTTGAAGTCGGTGTTGTCTTCGTTGGTTGCGGTGCCCGTGGTGGCGATCGGCAACTCCAGACGAAGTGGCCGCTCCAGGATGTCACCGGGAGCTGGCAATACGGCTACCGCTGACAGCGTCATGGCCGTGAGCAATAGCATGGCATAGAAATGCTTGCGGGGAACCGGGGGTTCCCAATTGGCAGCCTGAGCTACCAAGGGACGGAGACGTTTCATCCGCTATCCTGTTATTAGATCTAAGGGTGGTGGTTGTGGGTCTGTTTTTATGAGTTTTTATTATGAAAACCGAATATCTGGCTTTTAGACCTAAATACTTACAAAAAGTTCATAGCTCCATGCACGAAACTCACATTTTATGCATAACCTTCCAGCATGGGCAGAAATGATCGTCATTTTCAGCCATTTTTTTCTATTTTTAAGAACCAAGTCCGGTTGTGGTGCTCTCCGGCCCAGAAAATGTTGCAAAAACATCTCCATGGAGTGGGTATGTCATTGGCAAAATTGTTAAATGTAATCATTCTGATCCTCTTCACCATCGGCGCCGCGCTGCTGCTCGTGCTGGAGATCACCACAGTACGACAGTCTATTCTCGACCAGATGTCAGCCAACCTTGAAACCGCCATCACCGCGCTGGGGCTGGTGCTGCAGGGTACCTTGCTCAACGATGACAAGGTCCTTGCCGAGACCATAGTGAACGCCATGTTCGACGGAGGTTTCGTCAACTCCGTCGTCCTGCTGGATCCGGATGGCCAGGTGCTGTTCCAGAAGGTGTTCCACACCGCACAGCAAAATATTCCAGGCTGGCTCCCCTCAGTTATCGACATGCCACCGGTCAAGATTGAGCAGGAGTTGACCGACGGCTGGCGCATTCTCGGTACCCTCACGCTCGAGGGACACAAGGGTTACGCCTACCAGCATCTGTGGAACGCCATCAGTCGTACCGGACTTGCGCTGCTCGCCGGCCTGCTGGTGTTCAGTCTGGTGATCACCTGGGTGTGCCGCCGCCTGCTACGCCCCCTCGAACAGATCAGTCTGCAGCTGACCCGGATCCGCAAACGCCAGTTCAGCGGCAACCTGCCAACCCCGTGGCTTCGCGAATTGCAGGAAGTCGTCGTCTCCATCAACCAGCTGGTCTCCGAACGCAAACGGGACCTGCTGCAACAACGGCTGAAGATCACCCAGCTTGGCAAGCACGACGCCCTCCTGACCCACCAGAAGCTCGTTGGTCTGGTCGACACCGATGGCAACACCTATCAGCAGCATTTCTTCTCCACTCAGGGGAGTATCAGGCTCTACAGCCGCCTGTTACCCAAGCACCCCCCCACCACGGACAGCTCGCCGGATGAAATTCGGGCGCTGCTCAACGACTGGCTGACCCAGAAGGCGGAAGGGCTCCAACTGCCTCTCAGCCTGCTCGGCCATCCAGACTGGGCGCAGTTTGCCCCCGTGCTGGCCAGCGCTCGTGGCAAGACGCTGGACTGGCGCTGGGATCTGGCTATCTTCCCCCCCCTGGCCGAGGAGCGACTGACTGCACTCCAGTCTCAGGGGATTGAGCTGGCGTTCAGCAACATCCCGATGAACAACGACAATCTGGCCAGACTCGACCCCATCAGACCCGTCTTCATCAGTTGCCAGCTCACCCAGTCCCCCCTTTATTGGAACCTGCTCTCCCAATGCCTCCATGCTTCCGGCTACACCTTGCTGGCGGAAGCCGGCGACGTGAGCGATGTGGACATGCTGCGCAGTTGGGGCATCGATGGTTATGCCACTCAGGAGAATGCATCATGAGGATCCCGCTGCTGCTGCTCGCCCTGCTGTGGCAACCGACCCTGCACGCGACCACCATGACCATAGGCACCGGGGGGGAGCAAGGCATCTATTACCAGGTCATCAAGGAGTTCTGCAGACTGGCCAAAAAAAGTGACCCCACGATGCCCTGCAAACTACAGGCCAGCTCCGGGTCCATCGAAAATCTCCGCCAGCTGAAAGCGGGAGAGGTCCCCTATGCCCTCGTCCAGTCAGACTGGCTCTATCAGGCCAGCCAGGGCACGGGGCCTTTCGTTGCCCAACCACAACGCGAGCTGAGGGCTCTCTTTGCCACCCACGCCGAACCTTTCACCATAGTGGTGCGAGCCGATGGGGATATCACCACCCTGGAGCAGCTCAAGCTGGCCCCCATCGACATGGGCCTGAAGAGTTCAGGGACTCGGCAAACGGCATTGGCCCTGTTCAATGTTTTGGGTGCAAAGGAGCAGGATCTTGATTTGAAGAGCGTCGCCAATCTCTCCGAAGCACTGTGCAGTAAACAGATCGATGCCTATGGCCTCGTCATGGGTCATCCCAACCGTATCGTGCTCGACACCGCCAAGCGCTGCGACGTGCGCTTCCTGGCGATCGAGGGGCCCGTCAGGGACCAGCTGCTCAAGGGGGTCAGGTATTATCAGCGCAGCCAGGTGCCGGCACGCATCTACCCGGGCAACCTCAAGGCAACCCCGACCTTCGCCATCGCCGCCACCCTGGTGACCCATGCCGCCACACCGGATGACGAGGTCTATCGGCTTACCCGGGCCATGCTGAGCCAGCAAACCAGTTTCAACGAACAGACCTATGGCTATGCGAACCTGTTTCACAAGGCGCGCAACAAGATTGGCCCGGTGCTGAGTGTCGAACAGCATCCGGGCGCGGCAAAATATTTCGAGGAGTTGAAGGCGGCGGGCAAGTTATAGCTGGCGACGGGGGGAGCGCAAATGCTCGCTGGAGAAGCGGCTCTGCATCGAGGTCCACTGGGCCAGGCGATCGGCGCTCCCCGCCAGGGTTCCCTCGCGACGAGATTTCATGATCCAGATGCTTTTGGCATCGAAACTGTAAACCGGCTGCAGATCATTGCGCTTGCTCCCCGGCAGGATGCGGCCATTGATGTTGTCCAGCACCAGGGGATCTGACTTGATGGTCGAGAAGTACAACGTCACCATGTGGAACTGGTTGTAACGGAGTGCCTTCACATAGGCCAGCCGCAGTTTCTTCTCGTCGACCCCCAGCTCCATCAGGGTGTAGTACTTGGCGATGCTGTAGTCCTCGCAATCCCCGCCTCTCGCCCCGATGAACTCCAGCGGATTGGCCCAATAATCATCATCCCCCCACAGTCTGGGATCCTCGCTGTAGGTCAGGTTGTTGAAGTAGTTGTTCACCAGCTCCAGCTTCTGCTGGTCCGTCGTTCCGGCCCTTGGCGTCAGCAGACGAGAGAAGGCCTCGGACCGCTGGATCGCTCTGGCGCCATAGACCGCCTGCATTTTTGCCCTGAGTTCCGGGCTGGCGATGTGTTCGGAAAGACCGGATGCCTGTATGCCGGATCCCAGCAGGGTCAGCGTGCAGGCAGAGACGAGCAACCATTTCATGACTGACACTCCATATCAGATGCTGGAGGTCAGTATAGTTGGCCGCGCCGCCTCTATCGTCAATGTCGGGCAAGGCCTAGCGGCACTGGGCGAAGGCATCCGCCAACTGCTGCATGAATTGCGGATAACCGTCCGGACCGAGCGGCACCTGCTCGCCGACTTCGTCCAGCAGCAGCACCTTGGCCCCGGTATTGCGGGCAACCGACTCGATCACCGCCGGGGAGAACTGCGGCTCGGCGTAGATGCAGCTCGCCTTTTTCTCTTCCAGCGCCTTGCGGATGTCAATCAGCGTCTTGGCTCCCGGGCGACGCTCCGGGCTCACGGTGAAGTGTCCCTTGGAGCTCATGCCGTAGTGACGCTCCCAGTATCCATAGGCTTCGTGGAACACGAAGTAGCCCTTCTGATCCACCGCCTCCATCTGCACGGCGATCACCTTGTCCAGGGCGTCAACCTTGCCCTCGAAGGCCGCGAGATTGGCGGCATAGCGCGCCTGGTTGGCAGGATCCAGCTTGCCCAGTTCGGTTGCAATCGCCTTGGCAATCACCTTGGCCTGGGTTGGACCCAGCCAGATGTGGGGATCCACCCCTTCGTGGTGGTGCCCTTCATGGCCCTCGTCGTGCGAGCCGTGGTCGTGGGCGGCATGGTCATGATCCTTGTCATCATGGTGATGATCGTCATGCTCCCCCTGGGTCGCATAGTTGTACAGCGGCATGCCGGGAACCTGGGTCAGGGTCAATACATGAGGATGCCGGGCAAGGGGTTTGGCCATGAAGCCTTCCAGTTCCGGACCGACCCACACCACCAGATCGGCCTCGTTGATGCTGCGAATATCGGAAGGGCGCAGGGAAAAATCGTGGGGCGACGCGCCGGTGGGCAGCAGCACCCCGGGCTCGCTCACGCCATCGGTGATCGCCGCCGCGATGAAGCCCAGGGGTTTGATGGTGGTCAGCACCTCGAGGGCACGGACAGGCAGACTCACCGCCATCAGGGCAGTGATCAGAGCAAGAATTCGCATAGAGGTCTCGTCAGGGAGTGTGTGTGTGATAATATAACAAACCAACGTCGTCGTTGTTATATTATAACTCTCACAGGCTGTAAACCCCGGAGCTGTCATGACCCAACTGGTGGAGCTGAAAGAGGTCTGTCTCTCATTTGACGGACGACTCGTGCTCGACAAGGTCTCCTTTACCCTGAACAAAGGCAAAATCACCACCCTGGTCGGCCCCAACGGGGCGGGCAAGAGCACCCTGAGCAAGCTGGTGCTGGGTTTGCTCAGCCCAGATTCGGGGGACATCGTCCGCCGCCGCGATCTGCGGGTCGGCTATGTACCCCAGCGCCTCTATCTGGACCCCACCCTCCCCCTGACGGTGCGCCGCTTCCTGCAACTTGGCAAGAACAGCCGCCTCTCCATCGAGGAGGCGCTCAATCGGGTCGGCGCCCAGGATCTGCTGGATAACCGGATGCAAAAGCTCTCCGGTGGCGAGATGCAGCGGGTACTGCTGGCCCGCGCCCTGCTGGTCAAACCCGAGCTGCTGGTGCTGGACGAACCGGTGCAAGGGGTAGATATCACGGGCCAGATCGAGCTCTATGCCCTCATCAGCCAGCTGGCCGCCGAGTTCCACTGCGCCGTGCTGATGGTCTCCCACGATCTGCACCTGGTGATGGCCAGCACTCACGAGGTGATCTGCCTCAATCGCCACGTCTGCTGCCACGGCGAGCCACAGAGCGTGGCCCGCCACCCGGAATTTGCCCGCCTGTTCGGGCGACCGGAGCGGGAGGTGCTGGCGGTCTATACCCACCATCACCACTGCGATGGCGAACACCATCATCATGAACCGCAGGCTCCCGTCATCCGCCTGCCCTCTCGCAACAACTAGGATCTTCACGTGGACAGCTTTCTGTTATACGCCCTCGCGGCCGGACTCGGCATCGCCCTGCTGGCCGGGCCGCTTGGCAGCTTCGTGGTGTGGCGCAAGATGGCCTATTTTGGCGACACCCTCTCCCATGCCTGCCTCTTCGGCATCGCCCTCGGCATCCTGCTGCAGGTGGACCTCACCCTGGCGGTCGTGGTCTGCTGCCTCGCCATGGCGATGCTGCTGGTCATCATGAGCCGCAACCAGCAGGTGGCCACCGACACCCTGCTCGGCATTCTGGCCCACAGCGCCCTGTCGCTGGGTCTGGTCACCCTGAGCTTCATGGACAACGTGCGGGTGGATCTGATGGCTTACCTGTTTGGCGACCTGCTCTCGGTGCAGCCCATGGACCTGCTCTGGATCTACGGCGGCGGCGCCCTGGTGCTGCTCACCCTGTGGCGGCTCTGGGATCCCCTGCTCTCCATGACCATCTCGGAAGAGCTGGCCCGGGTGGAAGGGGTGCGGGTAGATGTGCTGCGCTGCGTGCTGATGTTGCTGATAGGCCTGGTCATCGCCGTGGCCATGAAGTTCGTCGGGGCGCTCATCATCACCTCCTTGCTGATCATTCCCGCCGCCACCGCCCGCCGCTTCAGCCAGACCCCGGAGCAGATGGCCGGCTTTGCCGCCCTGACAGGCTGTCTCGCCGTGCTGGGGGGCCTTGCCCTCTCCTGGTATCAGGACACCCCGGCCGGTCCCTCGGTCGTAGTCTGCGCCACCACCCTCTTTGTACTGAGCCAGTTCAAGCGCACCTGACCCGCTCCTGATGGCCCTGGTCTCGCCAGTGCCATCAGGCCTCCCGAATCAGACTCCTGCGTCGTGGGCTGCGCCGTCCATTCTGCATAGGGCACCCAGCCCGTTCAGACACGCCTGAGAGGCTCGTTTTCCCCGGGTCTCAGGCTCGCCTGCGACTCCTGCCACAGCCACTGACGCAATCGGCTGATGGCGGGTTCATGGGCGCGCGAGCGCTTGAAGACGAAATAGAAGTTGTCGCCGGTCTCGAGGGCGTGCAGGGGCAGCCGCACCAGACGCGGATCCTCCGGCTGCAACATGTAGTCGTTGATGAGCGCCATTCCCTGGTCCCAGTTCGCCGCCTCCAGCGCGAGCAGGATATGGCTGAAATGGTGCACCCTCGCCTCGGGGGGAATGGTCAGCCCCCCCATTTCGGCCCAGCGCCGCCAATCTTCCCCCTTCTCGCGGTAGATAGCCTGGATGGAGAGCAGCGGCAGCTGCCACAGGGTGGCGGGCCAATCCCCTTCCACCTGCTGCCACATCCGGCGACTGCATACCGGCATCAGCCGCTCCCGATAGAGCAGATCGTGCATGTAGCCCGGCCCTTCGGGGGAGACGGTGATGAAACCGTCCGCCACCCTGTCGGAGAGCTCGGGATCTTCCGCCACCATCTCCAGGCTGAGATCCAGCTCGGGATAGAGCTGGCGCAGCCCGGCCAAGCGAGGGATCAGCCACTTCACCGCAAAGGAGCTGTAGACCGCGAGCCGCACCCGCATCTCGCCTCCACCGCGCAACTGCTCGCTACTCTGGGCAATCTGGACCAGCCCGGCGGCGATCCCCTCGAAATAGATCTCCCCCTGGGGCGTCAGGGAGAGCAGCCGCCCCTGGCGCAGCAGCAGCCGCTCCCCCAGAAAATCCTCCAGCAGACGGATCTGGTGACTGACAGCACTCTGGCTGACATTGAGCTCCAGGGCGGCGCGGGAAAAACTCAGCAGGCGGGCAACCACCTCGAAATATTGAACGGCGCGCAGGGGGGGCAGCTTCATTATCCAAATTTCTCATGTGTGATGATTTTTTATCATTTTACTGGATAACAGACCGCGGGCTACCCTCCCCTCATCTGAATCTGGAGGTGGTATGAATGCAGTCGGGATAGGCATCCTCTATCTGGTGCTCGGCAACATGGTGGCGGTCTTCTCCGATGCCCTGGTCAAGGTGCTGGAGCCGGACCAGCCCATTTTCCAGTTTGTCTTTTTCCGCCAGCTCTCCGCGGCCCTGCTGCTCGCCCCCTGGCTGCTCTGGTCCTGGCGGCGCAACCCGCCGGTAGCCCTCAAGTGGCACCTGCTGCGGGCCCACATCTGGGCCGTCGGCGTCTGCCTGATGGTGGTCGCCCTCACCCGGCTGCCACTCGCCACCGCCAACGCCCTCTTCTATGCCGCCCCGCTGCTGATGGTGCCGCTCGCGGTCTGGCTGGCGGGGGAGGCACTCTCGCGCCAGAAGGTGCTGACGGCGCTGCTCGGCTTCGTCGGAGTACTCATCGTGCTGCGCCCGACCGAAGTAAACTGGGCCGCCCTGGCGGCGCTCGGGGTGGCGCTCTCCCTGGCGGTCAACAACCTGCTGATCAAGCGCATCCCGCTCCAGCAGCCCATCGCCCAGACCCTGTTTTTCACCAATGTGCTGAGCATGCCCTTCATCCTGGCGCTGGCCTGGTGGGAAGGGGGCGAGTGGCAATGGCAGATGTGGTGGCCCGCCTTCGGCTCCTCGGCGCTCATCATGGTCTACGCGGGGCTGTGCGTGATGGCCTATCGCAAGGCGGAGGCGAGCAAGATCGCCTCGGCGGAGTACACCGGGCTGCTGATGGCGGTCGCCATCGGGGTCTGGCTGTTTGACGAACAGCCAGGGCTGCCGCTGCTGCTGGGGTGCCTGTGCATCATACTGCCGCTGGTCGCCATGGCCCGCAGCAAGCCCAAGCCCCAGGCCGAGCCGGCGCTCTAGCCTGCCGGGTCAAGCAGGGGGGCGACCCTCTGCTGCAGATGGGGGATCACTGCCTGCTCGAACCAGGGGTTCTTCCTGAGCCAGAGGGTGTTGCGCGGGGACGGGTGCGGCAGCGGCAACCAGGCCGGGCCATAGTCCGCCCAGTGTCGCACCGTCTCGGTGAGCGATCCTTTCGCCGCCGCCCTCAGGTAGTAAGCCTGCGCATACTGGCCGATGAGCAGGGTCAGCTCGATGTTGGGCAGCAGCATCAGTACTTTGTCGTGCCAGGTGGGGGCACATTCCGGGCGCGGCGGCAGGTCCCCCGACTTGCCCCTGCCGGGGTAACAGAGCCCCATGGGCATGATGGCGATGCGGGATTCATCGTAAAAGGTGGCCTTGTCCACCCCGAGCCACTGGCGCAGCCGATCGCCGGAGGGATCGTCCCAGGGGATGCCGCTGGCGTGTACCCGGGTGCCGGGGGCCTGGCCGATGATGAGCAGACGGGCGCGCTCGTTGCCGCGGATCACCGGCCTTGGGCCGAGCGGCAGGTGGGCCTCGCACAGGCGGCAGGCCCGGATCTGTTCAAACAGGGGATCGAGTCGGTTCATGGGCCCGATAGTACCAGAGTTTTCTCCCCGCTCCCGCTTGTGAAAGGGGCGGCGGATACTTATCATGCAGCCGCCATTGTTTAGTTTAATAAACGGAGAGAGATGAAGAACTGGATGGGCACCGGCAGCGCGGCCCTCTCATTCGTGCTGTGGGGCATGCTGCCCCTCTATTACCAGTTCATGCCCGAGATCAACATGTGGGAACTGCTCTCCCACCGGGTGCTCTGGTCCGTGCTGCTGCTGGGAGGCCTGCTTCTGCTCCTCGGCCAGCGGGTGCCCTGGGGGGCCCTGCGCGGTGATCCCCGGCAGCTCGGCCTCGTGCTGCTGGCAGGCCCCGTGATGTCCATCAGCTGGTGCATGTTCACCTGGTGCCTGACCACGGGCCAGGTGCTGGCCACCAGCCTCGCCTTCTTCATGACCCCGCTCTTCAACATCGCCTTTGCGGTGCTCTTCCTCAAAGAGAAGCTCACCCCGCAAAAACACCTGGCGGTGGCGCTCGCCCTGGCGGGGCTCGCCTACATGCTCTTCTCCTACGGCCAGCTGCCCTGGTTCTCCCTCGTGATGGGGGCCAACTTCGCCCTCTACGGCCTCATCAAGAAGAAGGTGAGACTGGACGCAGGTACCAGTCTCTATCTGGAGTCCCTGGTGCAGTTGCCCGTCGCCCTTCTCATCATCGGCTGGCTGACCTTGCAGGGCACCAGCCAGTTTATGGCCGGTGACTGGACCGAGCGCCTGCTGCTGATGGGCAGTGCCCCCGCCACCCTGCTGCCGGTGGGGCTGTTCTGCTATGCGGTGGCGCGCACGCCCATGAGCACGGTGGGGCTGCTGCAATACATAGAGCCGAGCCTCGCCTTCCTGCTCGCCCTCTTCTGGTTTGGCGAGATCCCGGATCCGGTGAAATCCGTGGGCTTTGCCTTCGTCTGGGCCGGCCTGCTGGTGAGCCTGCTGCCCCTGCACCGGCTTGGGCGCCAGCGGGCCAGGTGGCGCACCTCGTGACCCTCGCCACCCCCACTCCCTCCCGCTGGTTTGTCTATCTGGTGCGCACCGGCACCGGGGCACTCTATGCGGGGATCAGCACGGATCCCGAGCGGCGACTGCGTCAGCACCAGAGCGGCAAGGGTGCCAGAGCCCTGCGCGGCAAGGGCCCCCTCTCCCTGGTATGGCAGCAGGAGGTCCCCGGCAAACGCGAGGCGCTGCGCCTCGAGTACCGCCTCAAGCAGCAGAGCAAGGCGTTCAAGGAGCGCCTGGTACACGAGCCGGCGTTGTGGCACGGCTGGCGCCTTTCCTGGCTTGCCACCCCGCACACCGACCCTGTGTCGCCCCCATAAAAAGGGCCACTGCAAGCAGTGGCCAAGGAAGGATACGAAATCAGGGAGGCTTAACGGTAGGTGTTCGACTGCTTGCGCCTGTTGCTGAGGAGCCAGCACACCACCAGCACCACCAGCAACCAGGGCGCCAGCTTGATGATGAGGGCAAACATGCCGGCCAGGGCGCCAAACAGCACGAAGACCCCGCTCACCAGCAGCATGGCCAGCACGGTGAATCCGGTCAGCGCCATGCCGATCAGCACCAGGATCAAGACGATAAATTCCAGCATGTTGTGCTCCTCACGGGCTTGCACTTGCCGACGGGGCGATCCGGAGATCACCCCAGCCAGCGTTGAAGTTCACGGCGGGGAGGCATGACGAGCACCCCCACCAGATAGAGCGCCAGGGCCAGCGGCGGCATCAGGATCAGGGCGAGCAGGGCCACCACCCGCACCGTCACTCCGGACACCCCCAGCCCTCTGGCAAGACCGGCGCAGACCCCGGTCAGCTTGCGATGGGCGAGATCCTTGGGCCAGGGTGTCATGGTTATGCCTCCACCTTCTGACCCTTGAGCCGGGCCAGTTCCCGCTCAATCTCGTCGTTCAGCTCCAGTTCGCGGAACTGGGCCTCGAGGGACGGATTCTGCCCCAGGGTCGCCGCCTCCAGCTGGGCCTCCAGCTGATCGACCCGGTTCTGGAAGCCGTCGAAGCGGGCCACCAGCTCGTGCATGCGCTGGTTGTCCACCTGGGCACGGGCGCGGATGCGGCTGTGGGCGGTCTGCTCGCGCAGGGTCAGCATCTTCTGCTTCTCCCGCGCCTCGGTCAGCTTGGCCGCCAGTCGCTCGCTGTCGGCGGTGAGCTGGGCCAGCACTTCGGCCACCCGCGCCTTGTCCTCTTCCAGCCGCTCGCACTGCTTCATCTCCGCCAGCTTCTCGGTGAGGGCGGCACGGGCCAGATCTTCGCGGCCCTTCTGGATGGCGAGTTCGGCCTTGGCTGCCCACTCCTGGATCTGGTTGCGCAGCGCCTGCTGATGGCGCTCCAGCTGTTTCTGTTCGGCGATGACGCGGGCGGCCTGGGTTCTCATCTCGACCTGGACCTGCTCCATCTCCTCGATCATCAGGCGCAGCATCTTCTCCGGCTCTTCGCTCTTGTCGAGCAGGCTGTGCAGGTTGGCATTGATCACGTCGGTCAGGCGGCTGAATACGCTCATGGTCTGGCTCCTTGTTGATGGGGTGTCACTCTCTTCCCATGACATTACAAGAGCCGTGCCAGAATGTTTTTGCCTTTATTTACAATTAGATGAAAGTTAACGATGGATGTTCACCGGATACAACGTGGTGAAAAAAACCAACAAGATGGTGATTTTCACCAATAAAAAAGGGAGCCAGCGGCTCCCTCTCTTCTCTGCAACCGGGCTCAGGCCGCCGGTCGATGGCCGAGCTTGCCATCCAGCTCCGCCAGCTTGGCTTCCATCTTCTCCCGGCAGGTGTCGGAGAGCTCGCGAATGCCAGCGGCGCCGTGCTCCTTGCTGCACACCGGGGCCATCACCTCCAGCAGCACCTCGCCGTTGTCCCAGCGGTTGAGATCGACCTGACCGAAGTAGCTGGAGCAGACGATGGGCACCACGGGCACCTCGGCCTGGACGGCAGTGTGGAAGGCCCCCGCCTTGAACGGCAGCAGACCGCGCCCCTGGGAGCGGGTCCCCTCCGGGAACATCCAGATGGAGGTGCCGCGATGCTTGATGCGATCCACCACCTGGCCGATGGTGCCGATGGCGCGGGAGCGGTTGGAGCGGTCGATCAGCACGTTGCCGGAAAGCCAGAAGATGAGGCCGAAGAAGGGGAGCCACAGCAAGCTCTTCTTGCCCACCGCCACCACGCCGGGCTGCACGGCGCCGGTCACGGTGAAGATGTCGTAGTTGCTCTGGTGATTGCAGACGTAGACCGCCGGTCCCACCGATTTGACCTCGTCGGCCACCGTCACCCGGACCTTGAGGCCGATCAGCGGGCAGACCGCATGATACATGCGGGCGAAGACATAGACGTTGTTCGGGTGGCGCGGGCGCACCAGACAAAGCAACAGGCCGAACAGGAACCAGAAGACGAGCAGCAGTGCCAGCAGCAGCACACGGGCAAGTTTGAGCATCGAACACCTCGGAATTTGACTCGGCGCAGTATACTGGTCCCCCTTTTAGCGAACAAGCGTTCGCCAGACAGAACCGACCAGCCCCGGACGTCACCGGTCACCCCGGCTTGCCCCACCCGCCATTGCCCGCTAGGATGTGGCCATCTTGATGAACGGGGCGAGCATGATTTTGCAACAACGCGCGGCGACACGACTCCTGCTGCTGGTCTGCCTGCTGGTGCTCAATTGCGCGGCCCAGCCGCTGGCCCGCCTCGCCCTGCTCGATCACGCAGTGAGTTGCCAGACCCTGCCCCAGTTTGCCTCAGCCGACGACCAGGCCGACAAGGGCACGCCCGCCAGTGTGCAGCCCAACAGCTGCCAGCTCAACGGCAAGTGGCTGAGCGCCGCCAGTCTGCTGTGCGTGGAGCAACTCTTCTTCGCCATCGCCTTCGTGATTGCCCTGCTGGTGCCCCTGTCACGGCGCGCGCCGGCACTGCCTCCCCCCATCAATGTCTCGCCGCCGGAGCGGCGACTGCACCTCACCCTCTGCGTCTGGCGGGAATGAGTTCAGCCGCGCTTTTTCAGCCTGCTGTCACTCATTTTTTTGCGAGACCCAACACATGTCGAATCTCTTCAAGGCGGCCCTGCTACTGGGCAGCCTGCTGTGGCAATCCAGCGGATTGGCCAGCGATACGGGGTGGCTCACCCGCCCCCAGAACAGTCACGCCAAGGTCAGGCTGCAAGCCGACCGCAGCGTCCCGGATCAGACCCGCATCCTGCTCGATGTCCAGCTGGAGTCAGGCTGGAAGACCTACTGGCACAGCCCGGGTGAAGGGGGCATAGCGCCCCAGATCCTGTGGGATGAGCCGGTCGGCGACTTCCAGTGGCACTGGCCCACTCCGCGCCCCTTCGAGGTCGCCGGGCTCAGCACCCAGGGCTATCAGGAGCAGGTACGCTTCCCCCTGAGCCTGGGCTACCCGGCCGGACAGCCGCTCAAGGGCACCTTGCGCCTCTCCACCTGCAGCAATGTCTGCATCCTGACCGACTACCCCTTCACCCTGGCGGCGGATGAGCAAGCGCCGGCCGGCTTTGACTTCGCCTGGGCCCGGGCCATGAGCACCCTGCCACAGACGCTGCCCGCCGACACCCGGGTCGAGCTCGGCTACCAGCATAACCAGCTGCAACTGCGGGCCGAGCGGGCAGAAGGCTGGCAGGAACCTGCGCTCTTCATCGATGCGCTGGAGGGGGCCGAGTTCGGCAAGCCCGCGCTCGAGGTAAGCGGCACCACCCTGATTGCCCGGGTGCCGGTCAGCGATGGCTGGCAGGGGGATGCCCCTGACTTGCGTGGCCAATCCCTCGGCCTGCTGCTCACCAGCGGCGAGCAGGCCTGGCAGACCCGCGCCACCATCGCCGATCCCCTCGCCCTGCCGGCCCCGGGGCAGCCACTCCTCTGGCTGCTGGGGGCAGCGCTGCTCGGCGGTCTCATCCTCAACCTGATGCCCTGCGTGCTGCCGGTGCTGGCTCTGAAACTTGGCACCGTGCTGCAGCAGCAGGAGCGCGAACAAGGAGGCGTGCGCAAGCAGTTCCTCGCCGCCAGCGCCGGGATAATCACCTCCTTCTGGGTGCTGGCAGCCATGAGCAGCCTGCTGCGCGCCACACAAGGGGCCGTAGGTTGGGGGATCCAGTTCCAGAGCGCTGGTTTCATCGGCTTCATGGTGCTGGTCACCCTGCTGTTTTGCGCCAACCTGCTGGGGCTGTTCGAGATAAGGTTGCCCAGCAACCTCAACACTCGCCTCGCCACCCGCGGCGGCGAGGGGCTCGGCGGTCACTTCCTGCAAGGGAGTTTCGCCACCCTGCTCGCGACCCCCTGCTCGGCCCCCTTCCTCGGCACCGCGGTGGCCTTTGCACTGGCGGCGCCCCTCGGCCAGCTCTGGCTCATCTTCACGGCCCTCGGCCTTGGCATGAGCCTGCCCTGGCTGCTGGTGGCGGCCCTGCCGCGCCTTGCCCTCTGGCTGCCCAAACCGGGGCGCTGGATGGAGCGACTGCGCATCCTGCTCGGGCTGATGATGCTGGGCTCCAGCCTCTGGCTGGCGAGCCTGCTCGGCAACCATCTGGGCACCACGGCCACCGGCTGGCTGATGGCCGCCATGGTGCTGGCGCTGCTGATGGGCATCCTCTGGCGCTATGGCCTGCGCGGCTTCACGCTGGCCCTCTCCCTCTCGGCACTCATCGGCGGCGCCCTGCTGCTGGGGGGCGCCCTCACGGTGAAAGGGGGTGGCAGCGTCGATCGCATCGCCTGGCAGCCGCTCTCCGAACAGGCCATCGCCGACGCCCTGGCCCAGAACAAGCGGGTCTTCGTGGATGTCACCGCCGACTGGTGCGTCACCTGCAAGGCCAACAAATACAACGTGCTGCTGCGTGACGAGGTGCAGCGCGCCCTGTCGGCCCCGGACGTGGTAGCCCTTCGCGGCGACTGGAGCCGGCCGAGCGATGCCATCTCCGTCTTCCTGCGCCAGCGTGGCGCCGCCGCCGTTCCCTTCAACCAGATCTACGGGCCCGGCCTGCCGGAAGGAGAGGTCCTCTCTCCCCTGCTGGACAAGGCCGACTTGCTCGACAGCTTGCACAAGGCCGGCCTCGTTCAGGCCGATGCCACCCATTTCTAAGGAGAATGCCATGAGACTGCGAACCCTGACCCTCTGCACCGCCCTGGTCGCCGCCACCCTGGGCACCCCCACGCTGCACGCCGCCCCCTTCACCCCGGAGCAGGAGGCCCGCATCAAGGAGCTCATTCGCGAGACCCTGATCGCCAACCCCGGGATCCTCGACGAGGCAGCCGAATCCTGGGAGAAACAGAACGCCGCGACCCAGCAAGCCCAGATGGGTGACTTCATCAAGGGCAACCAGGACGTGCTGTTCAACAGCCCCACCAGCCCGCGCCTCGGCGCCAAGCATCCCAAGCTGACCCTGGTGCTGTTCACCGACTACAACTGCCCCTACTGCAAGCAGTTCGACCCGGCGGTCGCCAAGCTGCTCGCGGCCTATCCGGACGATCTGGGGCTGGTGATCAAGCTGCTGCCGTTCAAGGGACAGACCTCCGCCAAGGCAGCCCAGTACAGCCTGACCCTGTGGCAACAGGATCCTGCCCGCTTCCTCCCCCTGCACGACAAGCTCATGAGCAAGCAGGGGATGCTGACCGAGACGGACATCAACAAGGCGCTGGCCGCCACCGACAACCTGACCCTCAAGCCCGCAGGCAAGGCCACCGAAGAGCTGCGCAACAGCCTGCGCATCGGCACCCTGCTGGGCGTGCAAGGCACCCCGGCGACCCTTATCGGCAACCAGCTGGTGCCGGGTGCCATTCCCTATGACGAGCTGGAGCAGCTGGTCAAAGCCGAGCTGGCCAAGCGGAGCTAAGCCATGGCCGAGGATACAGGCATAAAGGCCCCCCGCTGGCGCCGCTGGGGCAAGGAGGCGCTCTGGCTGCTGCTGATGGCGCTCGTCATCACCACCCTGGTGGATCTGTGGCGCAGCCCCACCCTGCCGGCGGGGGCCATGGAGACCCCCTTCACCCTGCAGGACGGCACCACCACCACTCTGGCCGCGCAGAGCCGCGGCAAGCCCCTGCTGGTCTACTACTGGGCCAGCTGGTGCGGGGTGTGCCGCTTCACCACTCCCACGGTGGAGCAGCTCTGGCAGGAGGGTGAAAATGTGCTGACGGTGGCCCTGCGCTCCGGCAGCGATGAGCAATTGCGCGCCGGGATGGCGAAGAAGGGGCTGACCTTCCCCACCCACAACGACGAGTCCGGGGATCTGGCCGCCCGCTGGCAGGTGGGGGTGACGCCGACCTTCCTCGTCATCAAGGATGGGGCTCTGGTGAGCAGCACCACCGGCTGGAGCAGCGCCTGGGGGCTCAGGTTGCGGCTGCTCTGGGCAAGCTGGTAGCCCCCTTCATGCCAGAGATGCAAAGAGCCCGGTATCGCTACCGGGCTCTTTTTCATCAGAGGGCTGACAACCCGTCCTATTGGGCGGCCTCCATCGCCCGCTTCTCCAGATTGGCCTTGATGTCGAGACGCTCAGACTCCCCGATCACTCCGTCACCGTTCTTGTCCAGGCGAGTGAAGAGCGCCTCCTGCCGCGCCATGAACTGGGCCCTGGTGGTCTCCCGCGACGGCTTGAGCTGGCTCATCCGCTCCGGGACCGGCTTGCCAGCCTGTTGCATCACGCCAGCCAGCTTTGCCAGGTTGGCCTCTTTCTCGGCAACCGACAGCACGCCGTCACCGTTTTTGTCTTGCAGGGCAAAGCGCTGGGCGGCGCGCTCCATGAACTGGGCCCTGGTGACATCCCCCATCAGCGGCGAGACGGGCAATATGTCGCTGGCAGAGGCGGCACTGCCTGCCAGCGCGAGCACGAAAAACGCGGACTTGACCATGGCGATGACTCCTTGTGACGGCAGAATCCGGATGGTTCGGACAAGAGGGGGCCGGGCAACGCCGGGGCCTGCCGCCCCCCTCTGCCAGTGTAGCCCCACCGCCATCTCGCACCGCCCGCTCTTTTCGTACAGAAAGACCGCACTTTCATGGCAGAGGCGCCGGCTTTCCGTTAAAATCTCCGGTTTTTGCCGAGCCTGGTTTGCCGACGTTGCGCCACCAGGTCGACACAGGATGAATTCCACCATGCCAGTGAGGCAGGATCCGTCATGAACAACTACTTCCGGGTGTTGGGCGTCAAGTCCAATGCCAGTGAAAACGACATCAAAAAAGCCTATCGACGGCTGTCGAACCAGTACCACCCCGACAAGCTGCACGGGGCGAGCGAAGAAGAGAAAGAGCAGGCAGCCGCCCGGCTGCACCAGGTAAAGCAGGCCTATGAAGTGCTGTCCGATCCGAAACAGCGGGCCGCCTTTATCAAGGATTTCAACAACGTCATCGTGACCGATCCCGCTGCTGCCATGCAGGAGATGTGGGACCAGTTCTACCCCTGAGCCACCAGGCAAGAAGAGCGACTATGCAAAAAAAATGGGACCAGGCACGGCTCAAGGCCCTGCAAAGCGATGCCAGCGAGAACATCGAATCCTACCGGGATCAGGATGACCCCAAGGGGCTCGAGCAGTTCACCGACCAGATGAAGGCCCTGCTGCTGGCCGACATGAGCATGCTGGAGTTCATGCCCGAATACCTGCCGCTCGCCCTCTATGGCCGGGTGCAGTTCCCGGCCAAGGCCAAGTCGCAGTGGAACAAGTGGCTCGCCAGCGGCGAGCAGCCCTCCTGGGACGAGTTCAAGGTGAGCGTCGGCTTCAACAACGCCATCCTGCCCCTGGTCAAGGCGGTGCGGGCACAGAGCGAAGATCAGCTGATGGAAGCCTGCGCCGTGCTGTTCCTGCTCGACAACCCGCTGCCGCGCGGCAGCCACCGCGCTGATGACGACTATGAGCTGCGGGACGAAGAAGAGGAAGACGGGGAAGATGCCGACGCCGACTACCACGGCGGCAGTGACCGCTATGGTGATGACGATGGCGATCAGGATATGTACGACGAAGTCCGTTTCTAATTGGGGCAAGGCATGAGCAACAGTCTGATAGAAATTACCGCCATCGAGATCAAAGAGCTGGCCGTCATCGAGCCGAAGCAGGCCAGCGAGAAGTTCGAGCTGATCGCCAAGACCATGTCTGACGACCAGTTGGCAGAAGTGATTGAAAACATTGATATCGTTACCCTGACCCAGATCAACGGCCAGCACGACATCTCCTTCCCTTCCATCATCTCCGAGCTGATGACCCCGGAGCGGATCCGCGACATCGTCTGCCAGCAGCCCCTCTACTGGGAAGAGGCGATCAAGAACAACGCCGACGAGCTGCAACAGCACACCTTCGACTTCCTCAACTACCTGATCCGCACCCAGGATAGCGAGGCCAAGCAGCGGGAGATCCTCGAGTGCGTGGCCGAAGATCCGGCCGGTCTCTTCTACCTCGCCATCCCCTTTATCGAGTTCTATCGCGGCGATCGCTATGAAGAGGACGAAGGCTATCGCGACGTGCTGCACGCCGAAGAGGAAGATCTCGAAGAGTCCCTGCGCTACAGCGAGCGCCAGCAGGCCGAAGACAGCCACGACTATGCGCTGGACGACCCGCGCAGCCTCTTGATGCTCATTCGCGAGCTGGCCCCCGAGGTGGAAAAATCCATCAAGTCGCTGCTGCGCAACGAGCACTCCACCTGGGACGGCATCATCAACAAGTTTGCCGCCGAGCTGGTGATGCAGGCCAAAGAGAAGAACAAGGTCGAGGAAGACGAGTACGGTGACGTCGACGACATGTTCAGCTTTCTGGATTAAGGAGCCCATTCATGCAGTTAGTCATTCGCGATGCCAACCAGGGCCCCTTTCTGACCCAGGTGCTGCGCTTTGGCCGCGACAACGAACTCTTGAGTCAGCAGCAGCTCGCCGCCATCAAGGGCAAGGCGGTGCTGATGAGCCTCAAATTCGCCGACAAGTACTACAACAAGTACAAGATGCACCTGCTGGAGCAGGCCGCCCACGACGTCATCGGCGTGGTGAGCCTCGGTCTGCAGGAGCTCTCCCAACGGGACCCGGCCAAGGCCCTGGCCCTGCTGCAGGCGCCGGAAGGCCCCATCAAGCCGTTCCAGAAGGGCTGGTCGATGCTCATCACCGTCAGCCCCAAGCAGGCTGGCAACAGCCTCTACGGTGACGTGGATGCGCGCCTGCTGGACAAGATCTCCAGCCCCCCCGATGTGGAGGAGTGGCAAGGGTGGCAGGAGTACGAGAAGGCGCTGACCGAGCACAACAAGAGCCGCCTGATGGCGCTCATCGACCAGCACTTCTTCGCCTGCGAGAGCGACCACCCCACCATGGAGGACAAGCTGGCCGAGGCGCTGCTCTACCGCATCCTCTGCGGCAAGGGCAGTGGCGCCGCCCCCCTCAGGGTGAAGCAGGATCTCAAGCGCAAACTGGCGCGGGAGATTGAGCTCGACGAGGGCTGGTACGACACCGACTACCTCGCCGCCCAGCTCACCCTGATGCTGAGCGCGTTGCCCGCCGACATGGCCACCGCCCTGCGTCAGGAGCTGAGCCCGGGCTTTGTGCCCAACCTGCTGCATACCCTGGGGTTTGTGCGTCAGTACCAGCAGTTGCAAAAAGAGGACGCCTCGCCGGAGAAGCTCGACAACATGGAGATGCGCGCCGGTCTCAAGCATCCATTGCTCGGCTGGCCCCTCTACCACGACTTCTAAGGGGCCATACCCCCTTGCAGGACGGCCCCCGCCGCTCCTCCCCACAACGCCCGGCTTGCCGGGCGTTGTGCTATCTGCCTGGCAGTAGCCGCCGCCGAACAAGCACTGCCAATAGAACACGCCCCTATATAAGCACCAACGTACAACCAACCCAATTGTAAGGCGTCGAGCGCTCCTCTCGGAACGCTCGCAGGTCATTGCAACCATACCCGTATCGGCCCAGTCAATTTCGAAGGGGGGTCGCCGATCTCTGTATAACAGAAGCGCTCACCTCTTAAATGCTGTCATTTTGATACACAGTCGCACTCCAATATTGGCTGCCGTTACCTGTTTGGCGAGTCCATCCATCTGCCTCCAGTTGTCTGGCGATCATTCGATTCATAAAGCCATGACCGAGCAGCAGCACCGGTCCTTCGCTGGCAAGGGATTGAAGTCGTTGAGCTGTCGTGCTGGCGCGCATCTTCGCAGTGCCGACAGATTCGACTCTGTGTGAGTAACCCCACAACCATAAAATTCGCAGGATAAACGCCCAGGCAAACGGCGATAGCCGTGGCAGTATCCAGTGGCCATAAGGCAGTTGCGCTTCACAAAATAGCCCGTCGATGAGGGCGGGCTTCAGGCCGAGAGCCTGGACTGAGGTCAGCGCGCGAGGCAAGTTGCTCGAGACTATTACCTTGGCGGTGGCGGCGAGTTGCCTGCTGGCATCCGGGACGGGGTACTTGGTAATGTCGGAACTGTCGTACTGCTCGATCCAATCTTTCATCTCGAGCGCTGACATTTTGTCGGTTCCGGCCAGCTTTGGCTGGCCGTGACGCATCAGGATTATTTTCTGCTCACTGTCTCACTGTCCGTTTACGCCCTTGTCCTGATATGTTCCAAACCAACCGTGATCACGGTACCACACCACTGTGTCGGTGATGGTTTGCTCCAACGCCCGGAAACGCAGATCAAGTTCTCGCTCACTTTTGCCGTGATTGAAACAGGTGCGGTCCTTTTCTCGTATCAACAGGCGCAACGTAGCCATGCTCAGCAGAATGGGCTTGCCAGTAATACGCGCGTAGACCTCCTGCACCGCCGCCAAGGCGTATAAAAAGGGCAGCGGCAGTTGTCGAACGGGTGTCTTGACGCCAGCGATGCGCCCAAGAACAGGTATCAGCTCACGCATTGTCATATGCCGGCCCGCAGCGAGATAGCGCTCACCCCGGCGCCCATACTTGGCTGCAGCGATCAACGCCAATACCACATCGCGAGCATCGACAACGGAGAAGCTACCGGGGATAAGTCCGGGCAATTTGCCGCGTACGACATCGTTGACCAACTGTCCCGAGGAGGTCGGGCCAATGTCGGCAGGACCCCACATCCAGCCAGGCAGGACCATGCAGGCATGCATCTCGGGATGGGCTTCCAGGAACGACAGGACGACACGGTCGGCGAGGATCTTGCTGCGGTAATAGTCATCCGCGTCAGCGTCGGCCCGCAGACAGCTTTCATCAATTGACGTGCCGGGTGCGCCGTCGAGCACGGCAATGGAAGACGTATGGATAAACCGTCTTATGCCAGCGCTGTAGGCCTGGCCAAGCAGGTTCCGTGTACCTGACACATTAATCTTGTCGAGCTCCTCCCAGTGACTGCCGCCCTTGTAGCAGTCGCGAAAGTACGCTGCAGTGTGGAACACCGTATCACAGCCTTGTAGCGACGCAGCGAACGCATCGACATCAGCCATGTCACCCACCACCAGTTCCACACCCGGCAAATCCTTGAACTGTTGTTCACCTTTGGCTCTTGAACGAACCAGGGCTTTGACTGCGTGACCACGAGCGACCAATTCACGCACCAGGTTGTTGCCCAGCAAGCCGGTCGCGCCAGTGACAAATGTGTTATGCATGCATCACCCCTCAATCTGGTCGGCTAACGGCATCAATACCACACTGTCGAAGAAAACTTCTTCACGTATGACCAAGCCGTCTCTGAAGGTCAGGTGTGCGGCGTAATACAAGGTAATGTGGCGCCCATGAGGTGGAATCACCCGGTCCGACAGCACTAATGGTGCAGTGAAGGTGCCGGTCAGGAAGACGATCAGTGCCAAACGATCGTCAGTGACAACAAATGGGCTCAAGATCACTTGGGCATCAGGGAATGCTTCGAGTAGCGCCAGCTCTCGCTTCTGCATGGCCTCACGACCTGTTTGTATCCCTATGCCATCGAAGTAGATAACGTCTTCGGAAACCAGTGCAAACATCGCCTCCAGGTCTCGGCGATTAAAGGCGCTGGCGGCGCATGCCGCATAGCCATTGGAACCAGTTGTCATACAGTCCATTCCATGCTTTTCGAGGGAGTGTAGATATACCGTTGACGCCGCTATCTAAAAACAGCGACTACTGCATAATGGCTTTGCAAATTTGCAGATCAGGCAAGATATGGAGCATGGCTTTGCAAGCAAACTGGGACGATCTTCGCCTGTTGTTGGCAGTCTCGCGACGTGGCAGCTTTCTTCAGGCTGGCCAATTGCTGGGGATCGCAGCCTCTACTGTGGCGCGACGGCTGACTCAGCTTGAAGGCGCACTGGGCGAGCCACTCGTCGAGCGGGGAGTTGAAGGATGCAGATTGACCCCGCGAGGCCAATCCCTCGTGGACGTTGCCCTGGCTGCAGAAGCAGGCTTGAGACGTCAAACCGTGACGGGCATGTCCGAACCGCACACCGTGCTATCTGGCAATATCGTGGTCAGTGCAGGAGAGGGGTTCTCGTCTTGCGTGCTGGAGGCCGCGAGTCGCTTCACCACTCTGCATCCGCGATGCTCGGTGGAGTTGCTGGTCACAGCCGATTTTCACAAGATCGTCCGCGGCGCCGCAGACATTGCTGTACGCACGACTCATCTGGGCGAACCTTCGCTTATTTATCGCTTCATAGACAGGCTCGCTTATGGTGTCTTCGCCGATGCAGCTTATCTGAAGCAGTTTCCGGGGCTGACTCCAGCCACTGCGGTCAATATTGGCCTGCTTCCTCCGCTGGACATGTTGCCTCAAATGCGTGCGGCAAAGGCCGCAGGTCTGGACCACACGCCGATCAGCGTGAACTCGTTCGCTGTTCAACTCGAATCGGTGAGGCGAGGTATGGGCGTGGCGGTGCTGCCCCGTATTCTGGCGAAGGGTCTGATCGGATTGTTCCCGGAACTCCAGCTTCCAGATATGGAGGTCTATCTGGTGACCCGGCCGCAGGTATTGAAACAGGCTCACATAAAATGTTTTTTTGTCATCCTGGAGAAGGTTCTTATTGAAGCCCTGTCCATGAGCAGTGTCGAAGATCACCTCTTGGGAGACGCGCCGAAATGAGTGCGTCATATACAGGACCTTCAGATTCAACCAATTGAAATAGATATAAAAACACTTCGTTTGTGATCTCGTTTATCGCCACACAAAATCAACACGCGCGAAGCCTATGACCATTATCAATGCTAATGACTAACTTCTGGGTCCCGCCGTACTCGAGCACATTGCTCGGCTGGCCCCTCTACCACGACTTCTAGGGCGCGTGTTCGCCGCCATCCTGTCGCATCACAACGCCCGGCCCGCCGGGTGTTGCGGTGTCTGGCCGGCGGACATCCTGGTCGGACTACCTCGTTAGCCTAATTGGCCCCGTTTTTGGCAGGGATATAATGCATCCTTCCTACAGGCAGCAGGAGCCAGGCGTGAGCAGAAAGCCGGACCGCATGACCGCCATGCAGCAGATCATCGACGCCGTGAAGGCGGAATTTCCGCTCTATCAACCGGATACCTTCAAATGCGGGCCGGACAACACCTGCATCGGCTGCCCCAAGAAGCTGATGGAGCTGGTGGATACGGACCTCTGCTACTGGCAATATCAGATCGATCGCGGCATCCCGCCCAGCTTCGACGAGCTCAACCGCTTCGGCAAGATGTGCAAAAATATCCGCCGGGCCCTGGTGCGCAATGGCCGCATCCCCGCCTGATGAGAAGCAATATGCTGCCTTCATCGGTTTTTTGTGATGGTTTTATCCACCAGAATGAATCACCACCTTATTTAATGGCTAGGCATGCCTTGCTCACCGCCTATCGTGCTGATGGCCGACGCAGGTTCATTGCCCCAAGGAGCACAATATGACTCAGGAAAGCATCCAGACCCGCTACACGCTGGATCCCGCCCTTGCCAGCGCCACCGAGCTGGAGCAAGCCATCGCCCGGGCCATCGAGGCCAACAAGCAGGACTTCTTCCCCCTGCTGGAGCGGCTGGTGGATGTGGGCGACAGCCGGGTCAAGCTCAGCCAGAAGGATCCCCTGCGGGTG
This sequence comes from Aeromonas sp. R6-1, assembly GCF_040908165.1. Classification (NCBI taxonomy): domain Bacteria; kingdom Pseudomonadati; phylum Pseudomonadota; class Gammaproteobacteria; order Aeromonadales; family Aeromonadaceae; genus Aeromonas; species Aeromonas sp. R6-1. Next base: position 101,767 of record NZ_JBFODF010000055.1, on the reverse strand, counting down.
CTGGGGGTGGAACTCGACGAGGCTCGCACCGGCGGCACTGCTCGCCTCGGCTACGAATCCAACTTTTCCGAGAGCTGCCGCCTTATCGACGAATACGACCAGCACCAGACCAGCGTGGATTTTACCCTCAACGGGGATCAGCTCGTCTTCGATCTTGAGCTGCCCATCGAGTGGAACTTCGACAACTGATTGGCGGCGTTGCCATTCCCCTGGCTTGTTGTACCCAGCGGCGCCTCCCCTCACCCTCTCCCAAGAGGAGAGGGGATCGTATCCCGCCAGCCAACCGGTGTAGCTGTCACACATTCCAAAATTGCTGCGATCTGGGCTCCCTTCTCCCACTCTTTGCCATAGATAAGGGGAGAAGGGTCGGGGATGAGGGGGAACATACCATCCCAACTGAAGCCATCGACAAGCAGCAGAGCGTTGAATCAAGCAGGGCAAGTAGGGTCGATTAGCGAAGCGTAATCGTCCACGCCATTTGTTCCGTAGCTATAGGCAAAAGAGAGAGAAGAGGGGTGGCCAACAGAACAGCGGCAACCGGTTTTTACGAACGTCTGATTACGCTTCGCTAATCACACCTACGGCCCTGCATGGCATTGAGCTGGCTGGAAGGAAAATATTATCGGCCAAGTTATTTATATTTCACAAGTTAATTGGGACCCACCATATTCTCGTGTCAGCCATAAAACAAAACCAATAATAATCAGCCCTAAGTCATGCTCTAACTAAATTTAAACACCTATCTTGATACCAATCAAACCCAAAAAGTATGTTGTTAAGGGAAATAAAAAAAGAGATGATAGTGCATACACTATTCCAAACCAGATACCTATGTGGCATAACAGGAAAAAGAAAGCAAAGTACAAGATACCAAATGACAGGTACGTTAACGAACGAACCCATTTTTTTGATAGTTCTTTATGGACATCAGCACGATTGCCACCGTCCTCAGATATAGCCACATGTACTATGGTAAAACTTGTGTACATCACAAATAAAATCGTAAACAATGAAATTGATAATATTAACGGAGTGCTTCCCTCAATAACTCCGCCATCTAGAGTCAATGTGGTTAATATGACAGCCAAGCAAATCCCAGCAAGACCAGAGTAAATCCACTTAAGTTGTTCAAGCGCCTCTTGAGACATATAAACCTACGTAAAAAATCAATAAACGTTCAGTGATGCGTAATTAATAATTAACAACCACGTTCACATTGTGATAAATAGAAGGGCGCTTTCGCGCCCTTCTTATCCATTACGCTTCCTGATTGTCCCCCGCCACCGTCTCGCCGGCGACAGTTTCAATCTCGATGCGATCCACCCGCTGCAACCCGCGGGGCAGCTTGGCGCCACGTCGGCCGCGCTCGCCGCGGTAGTAGTCAAGGTCAGACGGCTTGAGGGTCAGCTTGCGCTTGCCGGCAAACAGAGTGACCGACTGGCCCTGGGGGATGACGGCAGCCATCACCACAAACTCCTCCCGCGCCTTCACGCGCGCCGACGGGATGCTGATGAGCTTGTTGCCCTTGCCCTTGCCGAGTACCGGCAGGGTATTGAGCGGGAACAGCAGCATGCGACCCTCGTTGGAGATGGCCATGCAGAGATCGGTGTCCGGCGCGCCTATCTTCTGGGGCGCCATGACGATGCCCCCTTCCGGCACGGTCAGCAGCGCCTTACCGTTCTTGTTCTTACCGATCAGGTCATCGTACTTGCAGACGAAGCCGTAACCGGCGTCAGAACAGATGAGGTACGGCTCGCCTTCGTTGCCCATCACCAGATGGCGCACCTCTTCCCCTGCCCCCAGCGCGAAGCGGCCGGTGAGCGGCTCGCCCTGACTGCGGGCGGAGGGCAGAGTGTGCGCCTCCAGGGAGTAGGTACGTCCCAGGGTGGAGAGGAACACCGCCTGCTGGTTGCTGCGGCCATGGGCATGGGCGAGGTAGTTATCCCCCGCCTTGTAGGAGAGGCCTTCCACGTCCACGTCGTGGCCCTTGGCGGCGCGCACCCAGCCCTTGTCGGAGAGGATCACGGTGACCGGCTCACTCGGGGTGAGCTCCTTCTCGGTCAGGGCCACGGCGGTGGCGCGCTCCACCAGCGGGGTGCGGCGATCGTCGCCGTACTTCTCGGCGTCCGCCAGGATCTCTTTCTTGAGCAATGTGCTGAGACGGCGCTCGGAACCCAGGATCAGTTCCAGCTTGTCGCGCTCTTCCGCCAGTTCATTCTGCTCGGCGCGCAGCTTGAACTCTTCGAGCTTGGCCAGGTGGCGCAGTTTGAGCTCGAGGATCGCCTCGGCCTGGGTCTCGCTGATGTTGAAGCGCTCCATCATCACCCGGCCCGGCTCCTCCTCGGTACGGATGATCTCGATCACCTCGTCGATGTTGAGATAGGCGATCAGCAAGCCTTCGAGGATGTGCAGGCGAGCCAGCACCTTGTCGAGGCGATATTGCAGGCGGCGGCGCACTGTCTCACGGCGAAAACTCAACCACTCGGTGAGGATGGTCTTGAGGTCTTTCACCTGGGGCCGGTTGTCCAGACCCAGGATGTTGAGGTTGACCCGGTAGTTCTTCTCCAGATCCGTGGTGGCGAACAGGTGGGCCATCAGCCCCTCCACGTCCACCCGGTTGGAGCGCGGCACGATCACCAGACGGGTCGGGTTCTCGTGGTCCGATTCATCCCGCAGATCGGTCACCATGGGCAGCTTCTTGGCCACCATCTGGGCGGCGATCTGCTCCATGATCTTGGCGCCTGAGGCCTGATGGGGCAGCGCGGTGATGACGATATCGCCATCCTCTTCGCTCCACACCGCTCGCTGCTTGATGGAGCCCTTGCCGGTCTCGTAGATTTTGCGGATGTCGTCGCGGGGCGTGATGATCTCGGCACTGGTCGGGTAATCCGGCCCCTGCACATGGGCCATCAGGGCATCCAGGCCGGCATTGGGGTTATCCAGCAGTTCCACACAGGCGTGGGCCACTTCCCGCGCGTTGTGGGGTGGGATATCGGTCGCCATCCCCACCGCGATGCCGGTCACCCCGTTGAGCAGGATGTGGGGCAGGCGGGCGGGCAGCACCACAGGCTCTTTCATGGTGCCGTCAAAGTTCGGCGTCCACTCCACCGTGCCCTGGCCGAGCTCGGAGAGCAGCAGCTCGGAGAAGCGCGACAGCCGCGCCTCGGTATAACGCATGGCGGCAAAGGATTTGGGATCGTCCGGCGCACCCCAGTTGCCCTGACCGTCCACCAGCGGGTAGCGGTAGGAGAAGGGCTGGGCCATCAGCACCATGGCTTCGTAACAGGCGCTGTCGCCGTGGGGGTGATATTTACCCAGCACGTCACCCACGGTACGGGCGGATTTCTTGTGCTTGGACAGCGCCGACAGACCCAGCTCGCTCATGGCGTAGATGATGCGCCGCTGCACGGGCTTGAGGCCGTCGCCGATGTGCGGCAGGGCCCGATCCATGATGACGTACATGGAGTAGTTCAAGTAAGCCTGTTCGGTAAAGGTGCGCATTGGCTGGCGCTCTACCCCGTCCAGACTGAGCTCGATGGCATCACTCATGTGATTATCTCTTTCGGTTCGGGAGCTGGTTGGCGCTCTACTTCATCCAACAGACTGAGCTCGATAGCATCACTCATAAGGTTGTTCTCTTGCTATGGCACGCCCTCAGAGGGCACGCCGGAAATGCGGGTCGGCAGGGGGCCGACGGTGAATCACAAGACCCCCTCCCAACCTCCCCCTCCATGAGGGGGAGGAGAGGCTTGGCCCCCTTCCCTTGCGAAGGGGAGGGCCAGGGTGGGGTACTTGCGACTCGCTTTAGATGATGGCGAGGTTGCCCTTCTCTTCCAGCCATTCGCGGCGATCACCGGCGCGCTTCTTGGCCAGCAGCATGTCCATCAGTTGCAGGGTCTCGTCCCCATCTTCCCCTTCTGCCCCCCCTTCCGCGCCCATGGTGAGCTGCACCAGGCGGCGGGTGTTGGGATCCATGGTGGTTTCCCGCAACTGCTTGGGGTTCATCTCACCCAGCCCCTTGAATCGCGTCACCATCACCTTGCCCTTCTTCTTCTCGGCCTCGACCCGTTGCAGCACGCCGTTCTTCTCGTCCTCGTCGAGGGCGTAGAAGACCTCCTTGCCGATGTCGATACGATAGAGGGGCGGCATGGCCACATAGACATGGCCCTTTTCCACCAGGGCGCGGAAGTGCTTCACAAAGAGGGCGCAGAGCAGGGTGGCGATGTGCAGACCGTCCGAGTCCGCATCCGCCAGGATGCACACCTTGCCGTAGCGCAGGCCACTGAGGTCGTCGGAATCGGGGTCGAGCCCGATCGCCACCGAGATGTCGTGTACTTCTTGCGAGGCGAGCACCTGACCGGCCTCCACCTCCCAGGTGTTCAGGATCTTGCCGCGAAGCGGCATGATGGCCTGGAATTCGCGGTCGCGCGCCTGCTTGGCACTGCCGCCCGCGGAGTCACCCTCCACCAGGAAGAGCTCCCCCTGCATGGGATCCGCGCAGCCGCAGTCGGTCAGTTTGCCGGGCAGGGCCGGGCCTTGCGTTATCTTCTTGCGCACTACCGTCTTGGCGGCGCGCATCCGGCGCTGGGCGCTGGAGATACAGAGCTCCGCCAGCTGTTCGGCCAGCTCGGTGTTGCTGTTCAAGTAAAGGCTGAAGGCATCCTTCACCACGCCCGACACGAAGGCCGAGCTCTGGCGGGATGAAAGTCGCTCCTTGGTCTGCCCTGCAAACTGCGGGTCCTGCATCTTGATGGAGAGGATGTAGGCGCAGCGATCCCAGATGTCTTCCGGGGTCAGCTTGACCCCGCGAGGCAAGAGGTTGCGGAACTCGCAGAACTCGCGCATGGCGTCGAGCAGCCCCTGGCGCAGGCCGTTGACATGGGTGCCACCGAGCGCGGTGGGAATAAGGTTCACATAGGATTCGGCGAGGCATTCGCCCCCTTCCGGCAACCAGCACAGGGCCCAGTCCACCGCCGACTGCTCGGAGCTGAAAGAGCCGACGAAGGGCTGCTCCGGCAGGCAGGTGAACTGCTTGACCGCATCGATGAGGTAATCCTTGAGGCCGTCTTCGTAGCACCACTCAAGCTTGATGCCGGTGTTCTTGTCGAGGAACTTGATGGTGAGGCCCGGGCAGAGCACGGCCTTGGCTTTGAGCAGGTGCTCGAGCTTGGAGACCGAGAAGCGCGGCGAATCGAAGTAGCGCGCCTCTGGCCAGAAGCGCACCCGGGTGCCGGTGTTGCGGCGTCCGCAGGTGCCGGTGATGGTCAGCTCCTGCACTTTCTCGCCCCGCTCGAAGGCGATGTCATAGACCTGGCCGTCCCGGCGCACCGTCACCTCGACCCGATCGGAGAGGGCGTTCACCACGGAGATCCCTACCCCGTGCAAGCCGCCGGAGAACTGATAGTTCTTGTTGGAGAACTTGCCCCCCGCGTGCAGCTTGCAGAGGATCAGCTCCACACCGGAAACCCCTTCCTCCGGGTGGATGTCCACCGGCATGCCGCGACCGTCGTCGATCACCTCGAGGGACTGATCCTCGTGCAGGATCACCTCCAGATTGCGGGCGTGACCCGCCAGCGCCTCGTCGACGCTGTTGTCGATGACCTCCTGGCCGAGGTGATTGGGCCGGGTGGTGTCGGTGTACATGCCGGGGCGGCGACGCACCGGTTCAAGGCCATTGAGGACCTCAATGGCATCCGCATTGTATTGAGTGGACATGGAGGGCCTTGCGAATTGACGTTTGGGGGGAATCTTACTCGCTGGGAGGGCCCGGGACAAATGGGGCGCTCGCAAAGGGTGATCCAGAGGGGCTCCGGCCTCCCCGCCCGGGATCAGGCGGGTTCCCCGGGCAGGGCCTGCACAAGCTGGGAGAGGGAGCAGTGGAGTCGCCACACCAGCCCCGCCAGAGCCCGGGCCGCCGGGTCTGCATGTTCCCCCAGCCCCTGGCAGATGCGGTCCAGCTCCGCCAGGGTGCGCCCCAGGGTCTCGTGCTGCACGCCCCCTTCGGTCAGAATGCCTTTCAGGCAGCGCAGACAGCCGTCCCGCACCAGATAGAGGGCCGGATCCCGGCTGCGCCAGAGCCTGAGCTGCCAGACGATATGGCTGCAATTGAGCAGCACCACGCCCCAGCGCAGCACCCAGAGCCGGGCCCCCTGATCCTGACTCTGGCTGAGCTGGCTCACCGCGTGATAGACCCGGGATTCAAACTCCCCCTCGCTCTGCTGCGGGGCCGGGGCCAGCTGGTCCACGAAATCCCGCCGCAGACGGTGCATCAGGCGGCGGCTCTTGCGCCGATCCGAGCTGGGCCTCAGGAGCTGGAACGCCAGTCCGGCACTCATCACCCCCAATGCCTGCGCGAGGCTGCTGTTGACGAAGGCGAGGTAGTCGTAGCTCGGCGGATTGGTGATGGCGAGGAAGGAGCCGAGCAGCACGATGAGCTGGCCCCAGAGCGCCGCCCCCTGGGGGCGCTGCAATTTCAGCAGTTGCAGGGTGATGAGGGCGGGGAACAGCAGGGCGCAGAAGATCCAGAAGTCGTCGATGCGGATCATCAGCCCGAACTTGACCCCGAAGCAGATAAAGCTGAGCAGCACGATGGCTTTGAGCATGGTCTGGGCCCCCTTCGCCGGGGCCGGGGTGGCGGAATAGAGCACGCAGCAGATGGCGAGCAGGGTCAGGGCCGCAGCGCCCGCATCCCACTGGCCGTGGATCCAGAAGGTGCAGCCCAGCATCACGCAGAGGAAGGTACGCCCCCCGTTGTAGGCCGCCTCCAGGCCGTCGGTGTGGCTGGTCAGAGAGCTGTGGCGCGGCGGCGCCGGCCACTCCTGACCATCGTGGCGGGCCAGCCTTTCCAGCCAGCGCTGACACTCCAGGTAGCTCCAGCAGAAGTGGCGCAGCCGCAGCCAGAAGGCCTGACAGCGATAATCGTCCCCCGAACAGGCCACGAAGGGCGCCATCAGGCGGGCGATGCGCAGCTTGTCGCAGCCCCCCTGTCCCAGCTCCCGCAGCACGGCGGCCAGCATGGGGGCCGGGTCGACTGCGTCCTCTGGCCAGTGTTGCAGCATGCGGCGCAGCCCCGAGATGAGGCTGACCATCCTCAGCTGGCGATGGAGCAGATAGTTCAGCAACTGGTTGTGGCGACGCAGGCGGTGGTGGCTCCAGACTGCCTGGATGCGCAGCACGTTCAGGGTGAGGATCTGACCGATCACCCCCTCGTGGGCGGTGCGCACATCGGCGCCCGTCTCCCCGAGCCAGAGCAGCTGGGCATGTTCCAGCAGCCGGGTCTGGCTCTTGCCAAGGGAGTCCAGCAGGGTCTCGCCATCGGAGAAACTCGGCAGGATCATCATCATCAGTCCGCCGCAGAGGATGCCGACGATCACCTCGCTCACCCTGGCCTGGGCGATGTCGAAGATATGTTGCGGGTCGGTCAGGTTGACGCAGGAGAAGGCGATGATGGCGGCGGTATAGCCCGCCAGGGCGAAACCGTAGGAGACGTTGTTCTGATGGTGGTTGGAGATGTAGGTGCAACCCCCCAGCCAGAGGGCGATAAGCAGGCTGAAGAGCCAGGGATCACCGATGCCAAGGCCGGTGATCATCACCGCCGCCATGGCGCCGATGAGGCTGCCCACCACTCGCCCCAGGCTCTTGCTGATGACGCCCCCCACGGTGGGAAAGCTCACCACGGCGGCGGAGGTCATGGCCCAGTAGGGAGAGTCGAGTTGCAGCACGAACGCCAGCCAGAGCGACAGGCACATGGCCAGGGCATTGCGCAGGGCGTAGCGCCACTGGCCGCCGTTGGCCTTGCCCCAGGGGGTCTGGCGCCAGAGCGAGGGGATCACTCTAGTCCCCTATGGTGATGGTACAGGTCGTGCCCGCGATCAAGACCAGATCCGGGGGAATCGCCAGCAGCCTGATCCGCACCGGCACCCGCTGGGCCAGGCGCACCCAGGGCACATTCGGCTTGACGTCGAGCAGCAGCCCCTCGCTGCCTTCCAGGCTCTGATCGTGAATGGCGCGCCCTATGCTTTCCACCTCCCCCCTGAGTACCCGATCCCCGCTGTAGAGCACCACCTCGGCCGGTTTGCCGGGGGCGATGTGTCTGAGCTTGGTCTCTTCGAAATAGCCCTGCACATAGAAGGAGTGGGTGTCTATCAGGGCCACCAGGGGCACCCCGGCAGTGGCGTAGTTGCCGACCCTGGCCTGCAGATTGGTGATGTAGCCGTCGCTCGCGGCGTGGACCTCGGTCCGGGCAAGGGACCATCTGGCCTGCTCCAGATTGGCTTGGGCCACCTCATAGGCCGCCTTCATCGCCTGGGCATTGAGCCTGGACTCATCCACCGCCTCGGCGGAGATGACGGTGCGGGAGAGGCTCTGGCGACGGTTCGCCTCGTGCTCCGCCTTGTCGAGATCCGACCTGGCCTTGGCCAGGGCCGCGCTGGCGTTGTCCAGCGCGATGCGATAGGGCTCGGGATCCAGAGTAAAGAGCAGGTCCCCCGCCTTCACCAGCTGGTTGTCCTTGACCCCTATCCTGACGATCTTGCCAGACACCTGGGGCGTGATGCTGACCAGCTCGGCCCGCACCTTGCCATCCCGGGTCCAGGGGCCCTGCATGTAGTCGTTCCACAGCCACCAGAGCGACACCAGCGCCAGGGCAAAGACCAGCAGGGTGGAGAAGTATTTGAGGGTCGCAAGGGGTGATTTAGCCATGTAGCAATATCCATAGGGCGCCGCTGACGGCGAGGATGAAGAGGGAGAGATCCATCAGCAGGGGGTGCCAGACCTCGCCGCCGTAGAGCCAGTCCCGCAGCAGATGGTGCAGCGGCAGCCAGCCCAGCAGGCCGAGCAGCACGGCCTTGAACAGGGGCGGAAAGTAGAGCGAGGCCCCGAGGATCAGATCCGGCAGCGCTGAAGCAGTCGTCACGGGTGTGCCCCCTGTTGGCAGAGATGGAATGAAGAGAGAGGCCGGGGTCCGCCGGGAGACGGACAGGGCAAGGTTAACACAGCCATGGCGGAGGCTACACAAGCAGATGACCCCCTGAGATGTCGTCACGGGAGTGACGCGGCAACGCCTCGCCCGTCCTCCCCGCCACCCGTCGGGCACTCACCTCGCGTTCAATCGGCTACGGTATCTGCCGGGTGATGCACCCCGTCGCGGGTCGGCACCTCTCCCAGATCGAACGGGTTGACACCCTCCAGACAGGCGAGGTTGTAGCCATATTCCGCCGGATTGGATCGGCGCTGGTGATGGGTGTAGATGCCGCAGACGCTGCAAAAGTAGTGTTTCGCGGTGCGGGTGTTGAACTGGTAGCAGCGAAGCGCCGCCTCCCCTTGCAGGATGCGGATGCCGGAGAGCGGCACCGAGGCGACGATGGCCCCTCGCCGCCGACAGAAGGAGCAGTCGCAGCGGCGCGGATCCACCACGCCATCCGGCAGGGTCAGCTCCAGCACCACGGCGCCGCAGTGGCAGCTCGCCTTGTGTTTCTTCTGGATGGGGGTATTGCCGATGCGTGTGATCATGCTGCCTCCTTGCCGCAGTGTCAGGCTGCGAACCGGTTAATCGAACAGGGTATCCCCCCGCCCCTGCGACAGATGGTCATGGAGGGTGCGCAACTGGGACGCCACCACCCGGTGGCGGGAGAGTTCGGGCAAGGCGTCGATGGGGAAGTACCCCGCCCCTTTGGTTTCATCGGTGTCGGTAAGCAGAGCGCCGCCCGTCACCTCGCACAGGAAGAAGGCCTTGTGGGCGTGGGGCAACTGCGGGGGATGGGGATGCTTGAGCTTGTCGAACAGGGCCAGCAGTTGCACCGCCCGACAGGCGAGGCCGGTCTCCTCGCTCACTTCCCGCACCACGGCGTCCGCAGGCGAATCGCCGATGTCGCACCAGCCCCCCGGCAGGGTCCAGCAACCGTCACTGCGCTCCTGCACCAGCAGGATATGGCCCGCGTCGTTCTGAATGAAGGCCCGCACATCGAGCTTGGGGGTGGGATAGCCGCTGTCGAGGGCAATCCAGTCGCCGATGGCATCGGGAGCCAGCTCGCTCTGGCTGGCGATGAGCGTCACCGTGGCCGCTCGCAGCGCCTCGAAGCGGGCGATGTCGAAGGGATCCCGGGAGTAGGTGAGCCCCGCCTGGGCCGTGGCCAGCACCTGTTCGAGGAAGGCGGCCAACGGCGGTTGCATGGCTAGAGCCCGAGGAAACGGACGATCTGGGCGGGGTAGCGCTCGAAGCCTGTGAAGGCGTGATCGCCGCCGCACTCCAGGGAGAGACGGGCAAAGCGGTATTCGTCCAGCGCCTTGCGATAGTCGAGCACCTCGTCCTCCTGCTGTTGCAGCACCCAGAGCCGCTCGGGAGCAGTCACCGGCACCGCCAGCGCTCTCAGCTCGTCCATGTGCCCAGGCAACAGTTCATAGCGTTCGCCGCTGTAGGGGTTGGTCTGGGGGCCGAGGTAGTCGCAGAGCAGCTCGTGGGGGCGCACCGCCGGGTTGATGAGGGCGGCGCGGCAACCGTACATCTCGCTCACTCGCGTGGCCATGAAGCCACCGAGGGAGCTGCCCACGGTGCCAAGCTTGAATTCGTTGCCATAACGGCTCTGCAGATCGGCAATGGTCTGCTCGATGGCCACCCAGGCCGCCGCCGGGGTGTTGGGCTGGGCCGGGATCACCACCTCGATATCGGGCCTGTTCTCTGCCACCCAGGCCGCCATCTGCTGCGCCTTGGCCGAGCCGGGGGATGAATTGAAACCGTGCAGATAGAGCAGGACGGGCTTCATGGCAACGCCTCAGTAACCGGTGGCATTGGGGTCGGGCACGAACTGCCCCAGCGGCAGGCGCCACACCTGACTCGCCACCCGGCCATCCGGGTGCAGGGTGAGATAGCGCCAGCCCGGGCCGGATTCGTCCAGTGCGAAACCGTCGGAGAGCGGCTTGAACTGGATGCAGGTAGAGGGGCTGGCGATGAGCCGCACTCCGTGGTGCACCTCGTCAAACTCCTGATGGACGTGGCCGAACAGGATGGTCTTCTGCTGCGGGTGGCGGGCCAGCACGGCGAACAGGTCGTCGGCATTCTTGAGGTTGTGCTGATCCAGCCAGGCGCAGCCCACCGGCACCGCCTGATGGTGCAGGGCGATCAGGGCATGGCGCTCGGGATGCTGGCGCAGGGCCTGATCCAGGGCCGCCAGCTGGTGATCCCCCAGCACCCCGTGAGGTTTGCCGCGCACCTGGGTATCCAGCAGGATCACCTGCCAGTGATCCCCCACCAGTTGCTTGGCCTCGCTGATGCCGGCCGCATGGAGGTATTCGGTCATCAGGGGGCCGTCGTCGTGGTTGCCGGGCAACCAGTAGATGGGGCGAGCCAGGGGCGCCATCATGGAGGCGAAGCGCTGGTACGACTCCGGGCTGTGATCCTGGGAGAGATCCCCGGTGGCGAGGATGAGATCGAACGGGTGCTCGTTGGCCTGCACTCGCTCCAGCACGGCGGCCAGACTCTGCGCCGTGGGCACGGCCAACAGCCGCCCCTCGGCACTGGCGAAGAGATGGGTATCGGTAATCTGTAACAGGCGCACACTGCCGTCCGGCGCCTGAGGTAGCTCTGTTTCCAAAATCACGCTTCTTTTTTATGGGTTCGACTAGAGGATGTTAATCAGGCTGGTGCCGTGTTTGAGACAAAATCTCAACCAATCGGCCAAGAATAGATTTACCTGCTCCTTTTCATCCCTGTGATGCATTTTTTGATTGGGATAATCATAACGTGGTTGCAACATTGAAATCTGTTGCGCCGCACACACTTCCGCCATTCGCACATCATGATACAAACGAATCTCTATCCGGGCTTGCAAGTAGCTCGGCAATTCGGGGTTGTGCTGGGCCAGGATCACCTGGCTGGTGAAGCGGCTCTCCTCTGTCACCGTGAGCTGGAACTGCAGGCCGTTGCCGACCTGATAGCGGCGCTCAGCACCCACGCTGCCACCGGGCGGCAACAGTTTCATCAGCGCCATGTAATTGACCTCGCAGGTACGCTGCAAGGACATCAAATCAGGCACATAGCGCTTCATCGGGCTCTGGACTAATGACATGTCGCGGCTCCCTCAATCAGGATCCATGAAGGGTGGACCCACTGCACAGTGTTCCAGTCGGACACAGGGCACCTGACCCGGGTCTGAACGAGCGTCACCTCAGCGCCCCGCCAGCCAGCGTGCCCGCAGCTCGCCGTGGTTCAGAGCCAGCCACTGCAGGGCGATGACGGAGGCGGCATTGTCGATGCGCCCCTCTTTGAGCCAGGCATAGGCCTGCTCGCGGCTCACCACGTGGACCCGGATGTCTTCCCCCTCTTCCGCCAGACCGTGGATCCCCTTGGCCTGACTGGCATCCACCTCGCCCACGAACACCTCGATGCGCTCGGTGCTGCCACCCGGGCTCACCAGATAGCTGATGGCATGTTCGCAGCGTCCCACCTCGATCCCTGCCTCTTCCACCGCCTCGCGCCGCACCACAGCCTCGGCGGTCTCCCCTTCATCGATGATGCCGGCCACCAGCTCCAGCAGCCAGGGGGTGGCGCTGGTCTCCATGGCGCCGATGCGAAACTGCTCCACCAGCACGATCTCGTCCCGCACCGGATCATAAGGCAGCAGGGCGGCGGCATGGCCACGTTCGAACAGTTCCCGGACGATGGGGGCGTTCCAGCCACCGGCAAACAGCCTGTGTTGCAGGCGGTAGACATTCACCTTGAAGAAGCCATTATATCCAGCTGATTTTTCAATGATTTTCACATCATCGCTGGAGTAGTGGCAGGTTTGAGGCAAGGCTTGCTGTGACATTCGAGACTCCTGCCAGCTTGACTTGGCTTGGTTTGACCATAATATTCGGGGGCATGAATGAACATTCATTCACTCGCTCTCGCCGACGATGAGGGAAGGATTTTAGCAGCCACAGGGCATTTGGCTAGGCGCGTTGCCGAGAAAACTCGCCCCGGACCTTGACGTTTCCGCAGCTGGAAAAGAGACAGTTCGCAATGAAATCTGCTTATAGTAGAGTGGTTAAGCTGAAATCAAGCTTGGTCGGTGACAATCCCCCCTTCATCCAGCGGACAGCTTTGGGTTGATACAAAAGGTTAAAACTATCATATGAAAAGAACACTCTTGTCAGTCATGGTGATGCTGGGTGTGAGCGGCGCCGCTCATGCCGAAAACCTGCTCGATATTTACCAACAGGCCCAGATCAAGGACACCCAGCTGCTGGAATCCAAGGCCAAGCGGGACCAGGCCTTCGAGAAGATCAACGAATCCCGTGCAGCCCTGCTGCCCCAGATCAACCTGGGCGCCGGCCTGAACTACCTGCAAAACAAGAACGACACCATGACCAACACGGGCGCTACCGGCTCCGTGACCCTGGATCAATCCATCTACCGTCGCAGCAACTGGGTCAACCTGGATCTGACCGAGAAGAGCGCCACCCAGTCCGACGTGGCCTACAACCTCGAGTACCAGAACCTGATGCTGCGTACCGCCCAGGCCTACTTCGACGTGCTCAAGGCCATGGATACCCTGGAATTCGTGCGTGCCAACAAGACCGCGGTCGAGCGTCAGCTTGAACAGACCCAGCAGCGCTTCGAAGTGGGCCTGACCGCCATCACCGACGTGCACGAGGCCGAGGCCGAGCGCGATCAGGCGCTGGCGGACGAGATCAATGCCGAGAACACCCTGGACAACAGCTACGAGAGCCTGCGCGAGCTGACCGGTATCGACCACCGTCAACTGGACGTGCTCAACACCGATCGCTTCAGCCCGCAGAAGACCGCGTTCAACTCCGACAAGTGGCTGGAACTGGCCCTGGACAAGAACCTGGAGCTGCACAGCGCCCGCATCGGCAAGGACATCGCCAAGGAGCAGATCGATCTGGCCAAGACCGGTCATGAACCGACCCTGGATCTGGGCGCCGGCCTGAACGCCGGTTACAACGATTACAAGGACGAGATCCGCAACCCCGAGAGCAACAGCAATCAGGGCAACATCGGCCTGAACTTCAAGCTGCCCATCTACACCGGCGGGGCCACCACCTCCCAGGTCAAGCAAGCACAGTTCAACTACGTGGCTGCCAGCGAACAGCTCGAACGCAGCTTCCGCTCGGTGCAGAGCACGGTCCGCTCCTCCTACAACAACGTGAACGCCAGCATCGGCTCGGTCCGCGCCTACAGCCAGTCCGTCATCTCCGCCGACAGCGCCCTGAAGGCGACCGAGGCCGGTTACGAGGTGGGCACCCGCACCATAGTCGACGTGCTGGACTCCACCCGCAAGCTGTATCAGGCCAAGCAGAAGCTCTCCGAAGCCCGCTACAACTACATCCTCAGCATCCTCTCCCTCAAGCAGGCCGCCGGCATCCTGGAGCAGAAGGATCTGGAAGAGGTGAACCAGGGTCTGATGCCCGCCGCCCAGGTCACCAAGAAGTCCTGAGCCAGGCGCACACCATGAGAAAAGGCGACCCCGGGGTCGCCTTTTTCATCTCTGTTCGCCGCTGGAAGTGCGTTGGCCGGGGCCTGCCAGGCAGCGTCCATGTCACCGACCCGGCAGCCCCATCAAAAAACCCGGCCTTGGCCGGGTTTTACGCTTATCCGCGCTCGCGGATTGTCTTGATGATGTCGGTGGTGGAGCAGCCGTCCTCGAAGTTCAGCACCCGCACCTCGCCGCCATTGGCGGTCACCTCGGCGTAACCGGCGATCTCTTCGGGCTTGTAGTCGCCCCCCTTGACCAGGAGGTCTGGCAGGATCTCGGCGATCAGACGCTGGGGAGTGTCTTCGCTGAAGGGGACCACCCAGTCCACGGCACCCAGGGCCGCCAGCACAGTCATACGGCGCTCGGTCGGGTTGACCGGGCGACCCGGCCCCTTGAGGCGACGCACGGACTCGTCGGTGTTCACCGCCACGATCAGGCGGTCCCCCAGCTTGCCCGCATTGGCCAGATAGGAGACATGACCCGCGTGCAGAATGTCGAAGCAGCCGTTGGTCATCACCACCTTCTCGCCGCGCAGACGGGCGGCCTGGACGGCCACCTTGAGCTGGGCCTCGGACATGACGCCAAAACCGGTCTCCTGCTCGGTGTAGAGGGCGTTGGCCAGTTCCACCGGGCTCACGGTGGAGGTCCCCAGCTTGCCGACCACGATGCCGGCGGCGGTGTTGGCCAGGGCGCAGGCCTCATCCAGACTCTTGCCTGCGGCAAGGGAAGTCGCCAGGGTGGAGATGACGGTGTCACCGGCACCGGTGACGTCATAGACCTCGTGGGCCTGGGCCGGCAGGTGCAGCTCGGGCTGCCCTTCGCGGATCAGGGTCATGCCGTTCTCGGAACGGGTGACCAGCAGGGCGTCCAGCTCGAAGCGCTTGACCAGCTCCAGCCCCCTGGCGACCAGATCTTCTTCCCCCTTCACCTTGCCCACCACGGCCTCGAACTCGGACATGTTGGGGGTCAGCAGGGTGGCACCACGGTACTTCTCGAAATCGGTCCCCTTGGGGTCGACCAGCACGGGAATGCCGGCGGCGCGGGCACGCCGGATCATGCCGGGCACATCGTTGAGGGCGCCCTTGCCGTAGTCGGAGAGGATCATCACGTCCGCCTGGGGCAGCGCCTGCTCCACCTTGCCCATCAGCAGGCTGGCATCCACGTCGTGGAAGGCCTCTTCAAAGTCCAGACGCAGCAGCTGCTGGTTGCGGGACAGCACCCGCAGCTTGGTGATGGTCGGATAGTCGGTCAGGCGCACGAAATCACAGGCCACCTTGACCCCGGCCATCTGGCTGGCGAGGGCATCGGCGGCTTCATCCTGACCGGTCAGGCCCAGCAGCACGGCCTGGGCGCCGAGGGCGGCGGAGTTGAGCGCTACGTTGGCGGCGCCGCCCGGACGCTCCTCGATGTGCTCGACCTTGACCACGGGGACCGGCGCCTCAGGGGAGATCCGGCCGGTAGGGCCATGCCAGTAGCGATCCAACATGACATCGCCAACGACCAGGATGCGGGCTTTTTCAAACTCGGGCAGGGTGATTTTCATCTGTATCGGCTCTCAAAACCTGAAAAATTCAGCGGCCGATTTTATCACACTCTTTTCCGGGGCGTGAAAAAAGCACGGCCCTGCCCCCTGACGCCCCCTCTGACCAGATGACGGCGATTCGCGCCCGCCCCCGCTTTTCGGATAGAATCCTCGACATGCGAGTGACCGCATCCGCGCCGGGCCACCCCACACAGGCCCCCCGGTTCGGTCGGACTCCCCCCTTTGCCTTTGCGAACAAGAGACTCTTCATGGCCCAAGAACACGCTCCCCGCCTCGAACCCCGTCTGTTCCATCCCCGTTACTGGGGGAGCTGGCTGGGCCTCTCCCTGCTCTGGCTGCTGGTGTTGCTGCCCTGGCGCAGCCAGATGTGGCTGGGCCGCCAGCTCGGCACCCTGGCCCGCAAGCTGCTGAAATCCCGCGTCAAGATTGCCCGCCGCAACCTGGAGCTGGCGATGCCCGAGCTCAGCCGGGATGAGCGCGAAGCCCTCCTGGTGCAGAACTTCGAGAGCGTGGGCTGCGCCATCTTCGAGGTGGGCATGGCCTGGTTCTGGCCAGACTGGCGGATGCGCCGCCTGATGAAGGTGGAAGGGGAAGAGCACGTCATCAACGCCATGGAGAAGGGCCAGGGGATGCTGCTGCTCTCCTGCCACTTCCTGACGCTGGAGCTCAATGCCCGCTGCTTCGGCCTGGTGCGCCCCGGGGTCGGTGTCTATCGCCCCAACACCAATCCGGTGCTGGAGTACGCCCAGTACCACGGTCGCTGCGCCTCCAACAAATACCTGGTGGACCGGATGGACGTGAAGGGGATGATCAAGGCGCTGCGCAACGGCGACGCCCTCTGGTATGCACCGGATCACGACTACGGCAGCCATGCCAGCGTCTTCGTGCCCTACTTCGCGGTGGAGCAGGCCGCTACCATCACGGGGACCGCCACCCTGGCCCGGGTGAAGAACACAGTCACCCTGCCCTGCTACAACATCCGCACCCGGGAGGGCTACACCCTGCATATCGGGGCCCCGCTCGCGGACTACCCGAGCGGTGACGACATGGCGGATGCCAGCCGCGCCAACCGCGAGATTGAAGCCGCCGTGCGCAAGGCGCCAGAGCAGTACATGTGGCTGCACCGCCGCTTCAAGACCCGCCCCAATCCGGACGATCCCGGCTACTACTGATGCCCTCCCGCCCCGTCGACCGGGCAAGTCCAGACGACAGGACAGGATGGCACCGCGCCCCATGAAAAAGCCCTCGCACTGCGAGGGCTTTTTTGTTGGCTGCCAGCGTCTGCCTTACTGGCGGATCAGGCGGTAGATGGCGTAGCCGGGGTGCTTGGCGTCATCCATCGGCAGGGTGGACTGGTACGACAGATCCGCCCCCGCCAGGGCCTTGGCCTCGTCGGTCGGCGAGGAGTAGAGGCGCACGTCCACGTTGGCGGGCAGGGCCTTCATGTGCCAGTTGTTGTTGGCCGCCGGGCTGAAGCCGGCCGGGTTGTCCGCAGACTGGGCCTTCAGGTACTGGGCGATGATCTCCCGCGTCTCGAAGGGATCTTCATGGACGATGTTGCTGCCGTCGATGCCCGGGAAGTGGCCACCGCCGCTGGCGCGGTAGTTGTTGGTCACCACGTAGAACTTCTGGGCCGGGTCCACGGGCTGGCCGTTGAAGGTGAGGCCGCTGATGCGCTGGCCGTCGCTCACCTTGACCCCGTCCTTGCTGTAGCGGGCCGGCTGGGTGATGTCCACCTCGTAGTTGACCCCGTCAATCACATCGAAGTTGTAGGTGGGGAAGCTCTCGTTCACCAGCCACTGCACCTCTGTCTTGCCGGTGTCGATCTGGTTGAACTGGCCGGCGCTCATCTCCAGCCACTCCTTGACGGTGGCCCCGCTCACCTCGACCACCTGCAGGGTGTTCGGATAGATGTAAAGGTCGGAGACGTTGCGCAGGGAGATGTCACCCTGAGCCACGTAGGTGAAGTCGTTGATGCCGTTGCGACCACCACGGAAGGGGGCCGCCACCGAGAGGATGGGGTAGGACTCCTTGAGCAGGCCGTCTTGTTGCAACTGCTCCGCGTGGCGGCGCTGGGCATCGCTCACCAGCTGCACCGAGGGGTCGTCCTGTACCAGGGCGAAGAAGCTGTGGATGGGGGAGGTGATCTTGCCGAGCGGCTCGTCCAGCCACTGGTTGGTGGCGTCGTGATCCGCCTGCACCAGGTCCACCACCCGCTGATCCACCGCACTGCCCTCGCTGGCGTCTATCTTGCGCAGGCTGGCCTGGCTCTGCTTCACCTGCCACTTGCCGTCCACCTGCTCCAGCTTGAGGTCGATGATGCCGAGGTGGTTGCCCCAGTAACCGGGCATCACGGTGGGGATGCCGCTCAGGGTACCGGCCTGGTTGTCCACCTCCGGCAGATCCGGGAAGTCCCCGGGGAAGTTCTTGTGGGCGTGGCCCAGCATCAGGGCGTCCACCCCCTTCACCTTGGCCAGATGCCAGGCGGAGTTCTCCATCATGGCCTCGTAGCTGCTGGCATTGATGCCGGTGTGGGCCACCACCACCACGATGTCGGCGCCCTTGGCGCGCAGCTCGGGCACATAGTGATTGGCGGTCTCGACCATGTCGGCCACCACCACCTTGCCCTCCAGATGACGCTTGTCCCACTGCAGCACCTGGGGCGGGGTCAGACCCAGGATGCCCACCTTGACGCGCTGGCGCTGGCCCTTGTCATCGGTCACCTCGCGCTCCAGCAGCAGATAGGGGGTGAACTTGTTGCCGCTCCAGTCAATCTGTCCCTTGGCATCGCGCTTGAAGGCCCCCGCCTCGAACACGTTGGCGTTCACATAGGGGAAGTCGGCTCCCGCCAGCACCTTGCCAAGGTAGTCCAGGCCGTAGTTGAACTCGTGGTTGCCCAGGTTGCCCGCATCGTAGCCCAGCTCGTTCATCGCCTTGAACACCGGGTGCGCCTGCTTCTCGAGGTAGCCGGCACCGGACTGCTCGAAGATGTAGTCCGCCAGCGGCGTGCCCTGAATGAGGTCACCGTTGTCGAGCAGCAGGTTGTTGGGGTTCTCGGCGCGGGCGGCGCGGATCAGCAGGGCGGTGCGGGAGAGGCCGAACTTGCGATCCTCCTTGTTCTGGTAGTAGTCGTACCCCAGCACGTTGGAGTGGATGTCGGAGGTCTGGATCAGGCGCAGGGAGACGGTCCCCGGCTGCGCCTTGCTGTCATTCTCGTTGCTGCAGGCAGACAGCAGCACGATGGCGGCAATAGCCCCCAGCTTCATGGTGTTATTCACTGTTTTTTCCCTTTTATTATGAGTAACGCTTTACCAGCGCCGGGAATTTAACAGACGAATATGTCAGCAGATGGCACCGGGACTCATTTTTATGAAGCCCGGCACAAAAATAGCCTCATGAGGCCGGTATGGCACCCAACGCCAGCTTGGCCGCCAGCACCAGCATGATGAGACCTACAACAAGATCAATGGCTTGCTGCACCCGGCCCCGGGCAAGCCAGGGGGAGAGTGCCGCCGCCCCGAACGCCAGTCCGTAGAACCAGACCAGAGAAGCCAGCATGGCCCCCGCCGCGAAGGCGGGTCTGAGCTCCTCGGCAAACTGGCTGCCGAAGGAGCCAAGCAACATCAGGGTATCCAAGTAGACGTGGGGATTGAGCAGAGTGACTCCGAGGGTCATGGCCAGCACGCTCTTGACCCCCATCAACCGGGGCGAGTCCGCCAGGGCCGCCTCCTGGCCGCGCCAGGCGCTGCGCAGGGAGCGCACCCCGAACCAACCGAGGAAGAGCACGCCGCCCCAGGTCAGCAGGGCCAGGCCGATCGGGCTGGCTGCCAGCAGGTTGGCCCCGCCGAACACCCCGATGCCGATCAGCACGAGATCGCACAGGCAGCAGAGGGTCGCCGTCAGCAGGTGGTGGTTGCGGTGAATGCCCCGGCTCAGCACGAAGGCATTCTGGGCCCCGATGGGGATGATCATGGCAAGGCCGAGGGTAAAGCCTTGCAGGGTGGTGGCGAACATGGAGATGCGTTCCTGTGAAAGAGAGAAACGCACTATAAGGGGGCGCGGGTAATCAGAGAAATTCATTCATTTTCTGATGCATTCATAAAACTGATGAAAACCGGGCCGAAACCACACAAAGAAGGTTGTCAATTGCAGGATCTGACAATTGTGGGGTCACAGCCCCGCCCCGAGAATCGGCGGCAGGATGGGACGGCGCAGGACAGCGGTGATGGCGACAGAGGGGATGCCAGGCGACGAGCCGGTGCCGCCGGGCCTGTATTCACTGCAGCAGGGAGGGGAAGTTGGTGACCACCACCTGCTCCAGGTTCGGCAGCAGGATGCCGCTGCTCACCCCCTTGGCGATGGCCTGGTAGCGGTTCATCGATCCCGTCTTGCGGGTGACCTGATTGAGGTGGTAGTTCACGGTGCGCTCCGTGATGCCGAGGATGCAGGCGATCTCCCCCGATGTCTTCCCTTCGCTGGCCCAGAACAGGCACTCGGTCTCCCGCTCCGTCAGGGGTTCCTGGGGATCGTCCTCCCTCATGCTCTGGCGCACGATCCGGATCGCCGCCTCGAAGATGTAGTTGGACATCCAGGAGAGGATGGGCGAGGACTCCAGCATCAGATCGCTCGACGCCCGCTCCCGGGTGATGAAAGAGAGTATGCCGTTCTCCCCCGCCGCCCCGTGCAGCGGGAACGAGATGCCGTTGCGCAACCCGAATTCCGCCGCCAGCCCCATCACATCCATGCTCCCCTCTTGCAGGAAGCGCGCCTTCTCGTCCAGCCGGTTCCAGTAGATGGGCAGGGTCTGCCTGCGGGCGAGCTGGATGATGGGATCGCAGGCCAGCATGTTGTTCAGGGTGTAGGCCTGTACCCAGGAGTCGGGGCACTGGTTGAACAGCACCACCTTGGGCCTTTGCATCGACATGGGCAGGATGAGGGCAAAGCGGTAGTAGTCGTAGCCCATTCCCAGGGTGAAGCGGCCGATGAGCTCGGACAACCGGTTGCCATCGGTCACCAGCGTGAAATGTTCCAGGTACTCAAGCAGTTGGTCGCGTGTCATAGGCAAGCCTCCCCTGGCCAAGGCCTTGGATTATAGCGCCTAACCATGAAATGGAGAGACATGAATGCTTGTTTTCAAAGGAAAATTGAAAGAACACCCCAGATGGGAGGTCGAAAACGAGCTCTACCGATTTCGCAACCGCGTCTTCTCCGATCGACTCGGTTGGGACGTGGAATCCCGCCGTGGCCTGGAGCGGGACAACTTCGACAAGCCCGACACCCACTGGGTGCTGATTGAAGACAAGCAGGGGCTGTGCGGATGCATCCGCCTGCTCAGCTGCGCCCAGGATTACATGCTGCCCAGCATCTTCCCCACCGCCCTCGCTGGCGAAGCCCCGCCGCGCGGCAACGACGTGTGGGAGCTGACCCGCCTCGCCATCGACGCCGACCGGGCCCCTCGCCTGGAAAACGGCATCAGCGAACTCACCTGCGTCATCTTCCGCGAGGTGCTGGCCTTCGCCAGGGAGCAGGGGATCCGCGAGCTGGTGGCCGTGGTCAGCCTGCCGGTGGAGCGCATCTTCCGTCGCCTCGGCCTGCCCATCGAACGCCTCGGCCATCGCCAGGCGGTGGATCTGGGGGCCGTGCGCGGGGTCGGTATCCGCTTCCACCTGGACGAGCGTTTCGACCGCGCCGTCCATCGCCCCCTGCAGGGCCATTACCGGCCGGCGGGGGATGCTCTGCTCGCAGTCATCTGAGCAAAAAAAGTCCCGGGACCGGCCCGGGATTCAAGACGCTCGCTATGGTCCGTTTCCACCCCATGCAAAAACGGACCGGGTGAGTATCTTATGAATCTCATGTCAGGGCTACTGTCACATCTCACAGGGGCGGCCCCGGGCACGGGCCCCCTCCATGGGGGCGGTCAGGTTGTCCTCTGGCGCGCCCTTGAGTAGCATTCTTGCTGAACTCCCTTTTTTCATAAGGAATGCTGATGAAGACGCTGGACTACAAGCTGCTGCTGGCCCTGGACGCGGTGATCCGGGAGCAAAACTTCGAGCGTGCCGCCCAGCGCCTGCACATCACCCAGTCCGCCATCTCCCAGCGCATCAAGCAGCTGGAGCAGCAGTTTGCGGAGCCGCTCATCATCCGCAGCCAGCCGCTGCAGGCCACGGGGCTCGGCCAGAAGCTGCTGGCCCACTATCGCCAGGTGCGCCAGCTGGAGCTGGAGCTGGCCGGCGAGCTCTCCCCCGACGAGCCCAGGGCCCCCATCCGGGTCAGCATCGCCGTCAATGCCGACAGCCTGGCCACCTGGTTCCTGCCCGCCCTGGCGCCACTGCTGGAGCAATACCCCATCGAGCTGAACCTGCTGGTGGATGACGAGAGCCGCACCCTGGACCGGGTGCGCGAGGGGCAGGCGTTCGGCGCCGTCAGCCTGCAACCCCAGCCGCTGGCGGGCTGCTGCGTCGACGAACTCGGCGAGATGCGCTATCTGCTCACCGCCAGCCCCGCCTTCGTCGCCCGCCACTTCCCGAACGGCCTCACGGCGGCGGCCCTGGCCAAGGCGCCGGCGGTGGCCTTCGATCAGCGCGACGACATGCACATCAGCTACATGGCCCGTCATTTCGCCCTCCCCCCCGGTGGCTACCCCTGCCACACGGTGCGATCCTCCGAGGCCTTCGTCGCCATGGCGGAGCAGGGGCTGGCCTGCTGCCTCATCCCGGAATTGCAGATCCGCCAGCAACTGGAAGAGGGGCGCCTGCTCGATCTCAACCCGGATCACCACCTGGTCGAGCAGCTCTACTGGCACCGCTGGGTGCTGGAGCGGGGGCTGCACAAGCAGATATCCCAGCGCCTGATCCAGCAGGGGCGACGGGCACTGCAACCCCGTTGAGGGGGCCATTCACCTTGGCTTTGGGGGGGTAAAAACGTATAGTGCTGGGCGATTAACCATCAGGTCTCCACTCAGGTTCCCCATTTATGTTCCAAGACAATCCGCTGCTGGCCCAGCTCAAGCAACAAATCCGCGAAAACATCCCCAAGAAAGAGGGTGTGATCCGCGCCTCCGATCGGGGCTTCGGCTTCCTGGAGGTCGATGAGAAGACCAGCTATTTCGTGCCGCCTCCCTACATGAAGAAGGTGATGCACGGTGACCGGGTGAGCGCCCTGATCCGCACTGAAAAAGAGAAAGAGGTGGCCGAGCCGGATGCCCTGCTGGAGCAGGCCGTCACCCGCTTCGTCGGCCGCGTCAAGATGTTCCGCGACCGCCTCAACGTGGTGCCCGACCACCCCCTCATCAAGGACGCCATCAAGGCCCGCGCCAAGAAGGGTCTGGACGAGAAATCCTTCAAGGAAGGGGACTGGGTGGTCGCGACCCTCAAGCGCCATGCCCTGGTGGACGGCAACTTCTCCGCCGAGATCACCCAGCTCATCGCCACCCAGGAAGATCACAACGTGCCCTGGTGGGTGGTGCTGGCACGCCACAACCTGGCCCAGATTGAGCCGGCGGACCTGCCGGAGTGGAAGGTGATCGAAGAGGAAGAGCTGCCCCGCCGGGATCTGACCCAGGTTCCCTTCTTCACCATCGACGGTGCCAAGACCAAGGACATGGACGATGCCCTGGCCATCACCAAGCTGGAGAACGGCTGGGAGCTGCTGGTGGCCATCGCCGACCCGACCGCCTATGTGGCCGAGGGGAGCGAGCTGGACAAGGAAGCCGCCCAGCGCGCCTTCACCGTCTACATGCCGGGGCGCAACGTACCCATGATCCCGCGCACCCTCTCCGACGAGCTCTGCTCCCTGAAAGAGGGCGAGGAGCGCAACACCCTGTGCGCCCGTCTGCTCATCGCCGAGGACGGCCTGCTGCTGGAGGAGACCGAGTTCTTCGCCGCCCGCATCGTCTCCCATGCCCGTCTCAGCTATGACGACGTCTCCGACTGGGCTGAGCATGGCAAAGAGCTGGCCATCGACGCCGGTGTGCTGGCCCAGCTGCCGCTGATGAAGGCGATGACCGAAGCGCGCATCAAGTGGCGTACCGAGCACGCCCTGGTATTCCCGGATCGTCCCGACTACGACTTCGAGCTGGGTGAAGACGGCGAAGTGCTGGCCATTCACGTCGAGCCGCGCCGCATCGCCAACCGCATGGTGGAAGAGTCGATGATCGCCGCCAACATCTGTGCCGGCCGCGTGCTGGGCAAAGAGGTCGGCTACGGCATCTTCAACGTCCACACCGGCTTTGACGAGGAGTCCCTGGACGGCGCCATCGAGCTGCTCAAGACCGCCGAGGCCCCGTTCGAGAAGGAAGAGATCGCCAGCCTCTCCGGCTTCTGCGCCCTGCGCCGCTGGATCGACAACCTGGACACCCGCTGGCTGGACGGCAAGATCCGCCGCTTCCAGAGCTATGCCCTGATGTCCGCCGAACCGGGTGCCCACTACGGCCTGGGGCTGGATGCCTATGCCACTTGGACCTCCCCCATCCGCAAATACGGCGACATGGTCAACCATCGCCTGCTCAAGGCGGTCATCGCCGGCAAGACCCCGGGTGAGCGCCCCAGCCTGGAGCTGACCGAGCACCTGACCGCCTGCCGCCGCCTGCACCGCATGGTGGAGCGCGACATCGGCGACTGGCTCTATGTGCGCTACCTCAAGGCCGATGCGGGCACCGACAAGGTGTTCAACGCCGAGATCATCGACGTGATGCGCGCCGGCCTCAAGCTGCGCCTGCAGGAGAACGGCGCCGTGGTCTTCATGCCCGCCCGCCATATCCTGGACAACAAGGATCGGCTGGAGTGCAACTGGGACAACGGTCGCGTCTATCTGGACAAGACCGAGGTGGTCTACGAGCTCGGCCAGATCATCGAGGTGAAGCTGACCGAGGCGGTGGAAGAGACCCGCTCCCTCATCGCCAAGCCGGCGGTGGATCTGGTGCCGGGTCCGGCGCCGGTGGCCCCTGCCAGCGAGGCCGATGCCGCGCCTGCCGACGAGGCCCCCAAGGCGCAGTGATCCCCCTGCTTGTCTGCTCTGCAAAAGCCCGCATCCTGCGGGCTTTTTTTATGGCTGCGCTCCGCGGGCAGACGGGATGGGAGACCCGCTCGCAGGCCCCTGCCTGCGTCGCGACCGGCAGGGAGGATCGAGACGGGAGCGGATCAGGATCCGCCACCCGGGCGTCACAAGAGGCCTTGTCGGAACCGATCCTCTCGGGGGAAAAACTGAAAGTGGGTTACAAAATAAATGATTCATTGGTGATTAACGATGAACTACGGCATATCCATCGTCATTACTTGCGAATACGAGGCGACAAATCATGACTCATTTGAGTGCAAAATTTGGTTTTGTGACGACAGTCACGTTGACACCGTGTTTGCGCAAACCACAAAACGAGACATCAATCACAAAAAATTGACACCCAGAGGCGAGAAGATCGAAATGTTGCCGAAATACAGCGACTGACTGTGATCGTCATCACTATGCCGGGAGGGGGGAGGTCGGGGTATTTGAGATCCAGGTCACAAGACACCCCGTTTTCAGCCTAATTTGATCACAAGCTGGTAGATTGAAGTTGCTTAGACGACTGGGATGGGAGTTCGGCAAAACTCGTCATCCCGACTACCACTTTTAATCACACAGGCTTAAAACGGGGTCCCGACATGTTATCACCGGATACCAAAGTCAAGATACAGAATTTTGGACGCTTCCTGTCCAATATGGTCATGCCCAACATAGGCGCCTTCATCGCCTGGGGCTTCATCACCGCCCTCTTCATCCCCACTGGCTGGCTGCCCAATGAAACCTTGGCCAAGCTGGTTGGTCCCATGATCACCTACCTGCTGCCGCTGCTCATCGGCTATACCGGCGGCAAGCTGATCGGGGGTGACCGGGGTGCCGTGGTCGGTGCCATCACCACCATGGGCGTCATCGTGGGGACCGACATCCCCATGTTCATGGGCGCCATGATGGTCGGCCCGCTGGGTGGCTGGGCCATCAAGCGCTTCGACAAGGCGATGGAAGGTCGCGTCAAGAGCGGCTTCGAGATGCTGGTGAACAACTTCTCCGCCGGCATCATCGGCATGTTGCTCGCCATTCTCGCCTTCTTCGTCATCGGTCCCTTCGTCAAGGTGCTCTCCGGCGTGCTGGCGAGCGGTGTCGGCTTCCTGGTGGACAACCACATGCTGCCCCTCACCTCCATCTTCGTCGAGCCGGCCAAGATCCTGTTCCTGAACAACGCCATCAACCACGGCATCTTCTCGCCGCTCGGGATCCAGCAAGCCACCGAACAGGGCCGCTCCATCTTCTTCCTGATCGAAGCGAACCCGGGTCCGGGCATGGGCGTGTTGCTGGCCTACATGGTGTTCGGCCGTGGCGCCGCCAAGCAGTCCGCAGCCGGTGCGTCCATCATCCACTTCTTCGGCGGCATCCACGAAATCTACTTCCCGTACGTGCTGATGAACCCGCGCCTCATCCTGGCGGTGATCGCAGGCGGCATGACCGGGGTCTTCACCCTGACCCTGTTCAACGCCGGTCTGGTCTCCCCCGCCTCCCCGGGCTCCATCTTCGCCGTGCTGCTGATGACGCCGAAAGCCTCCCTCATCGGGGTGCTGCTCTCCATCGTCGCCTCCGCCACCGTCTCCTTCCTGGTCGCCGCCGTGTTCGTCCGTGCCCAGCAGCCGGAAGCCGACGAGGCCGATGCCCTGGGTGAAGCCACCCGCAAGATGAAGGCCATGAAGGGTACCAAGCCCGAGACCACCGCCGCCAAGAAGCCGGAAACCGAGCTGACCGCAGTGCGCAACATCGTCGTCGCCTGCGATGCGGGCATGGGCTCCAGCGCCATGGGCGCCGGCATGCTGCGCAAGCGGGTGCAGGCCGCCGGTCTCGACATCAGCGTCACCAACCGTGCCATCAACAACCTGGATGATCAGGTGGATCTGGTCATCACCCACAAGGATCTCACCGACCGTGCCCGTCGCCATGCGCCGCATGCACAGCATATTTCGCTGACCAACTTCCTCGACAACGCCCTCTATCAGGAGCTGGTACAGAACCTCAGCCTGGCCAACGCGGCCAACGATGACGTCGCCAACCCGCAACTGCTGGTGGCGGCCAACGACGACAGCTACGAGCCGCAGGAGCCGGAAGTCTTCACCCTGAGCCTGCAAGACGTGCACCTGGGCCTCAAGGCCGAGAGCAAGGAAGCGGCCATCGTGACCGCCGGCAAGCTGCTGGCCGAGCGAGGCTATGTGGCACCGGACTACGTCGACGCCATGCTGGAGCGCGAACAGCTGGTCTCCACCTACCTCGGCGAATCCATCGCCGTGCCCCACGGCACCATCGCCGCCAAGGAGCACGTGAAGCGTACCGGCATCGTCATCTGCCAATACCCTGCCGGGGTCGCCTTCGGCGAGGGCGCCGATGAAGTGGCGCGCCTGGTAATCGGCATTGCCGCCCGCAACGATGAACACATACAGGTCATAACCCGCCTGACCAATGCACTGGATGAGCCCGGTCTCGTCGACCGTCTGGCCAGCACCCAGGATCCCCAGGAGTTCCTGGATCTGCTGGGGGCCGAGCAGGCCGCGTAATCATCCGTCATCGTCTTTGGTTGTAGAGGTTAATATCATGAAAACATTGCATTTTGGTGCCGGCAACATCGGTCGGGGCTTCATCGGCAAACTGCTGGCTGACGCCAGCCATCAGGTCACCTTCGCCGACGTCAACGAGACCCTGATCGACCAGCTCAACCACCGCCAGGAGTACAAGGTGCACGTGGTGGGCACGGATCAGAAGCTGGACGTGGTGCGCAACGTTGCCGCCGTCAGCTCGGCCGGACACGAGGTGATCGCCCGTATCATCACCGCCGATCTGGTCACCACGGCGGTCGGCCCCAACATCCTGGACAAGATTGCCAGCACCCTGGCCAAGGGGCTGCAGGCCCGCTTCGATGCCGGCAACCTGACTCCCCTCAACGTCATCGCCTGCGAGAACATGGTGCGCGGCACCAGCCACCTCAAGGAGGAGGTACTCAAGTACCTGCCGGTCGCGTATCATGCCACCCTCGAGCAGTGCGTCGGCTTCGTCGACTCGGCGGTGGATCGCATCGTTCCGCCCGCCGCGGCGAACGACGATCCCCTGGAGGTGACGGTGGAGAGCTTCAGCGAGTGGATCGTCGATCGGACCCAGTTCAAGGGGGAGATGCCCCAGGTAGCGGGCATGGAGCCCACCGACAACCTGATGGCCTTCGTCGAGCGCAAGCTGTTCACCCTCAACACCGGCCACATCGTCACCGCCTACCTCGGCAAGCTCAGGGGCTATCACACCGTGCGCGAGGCGATCGAGGATCCGCTGATCCGCAGCAAGGTGCGCCGCGCCATGGAGGAGAGCGGGGCCGTGCTGGTGAAACGCTACGGCTTCGACCCGCGCCTGCACGCCGCCTACATCGAGAAGATCCTCTCCCGCTTCGCCAACCCCTATCTGGTGGACGAGATTGACCGGGTCGGTCGCCAGCCGCTGCGCAAGCTGGCGGCGGGGGACAGGCTGGTGAAGCCGCTGCTCGGCACCCTGGAGTACGGCCTGCCCAGCGATCACCTGCAGGAGGGCATCGCCGCCGCACTGCATTACCGCAATGAGGACGATCCCCAGGCGGTGGAGCTGCAGGCCATGCTGGCGGAACTTGGTCCGGCACGGACCCTGGCCCGCGTCACCGGCCTGGATGAGCACAGCGATGTGGTACGCACCATCGTCGCCCGTTACAACAACTTGAAGTGACCTGATGGGGTGGCGTCACACCGCCCGTGACGGACCCCATACGATACAAACCGGGGGAGGGCCTGCTCTCCCCCTGTCAGCCGGACCCGAAGCACTTATGACCACACACCAGGAAGATGAAGTACTGGAGCGACTGAACGAGCAGGATGGCCCCCGCGGCTTCTTTCTCGAGGTCGTGACCATCCTGGAAGAGGCGGTCGACTCCCTGATGCGGCGAGCCTTTCGTCAGGAGGAGTATGCCGTCAAATACGCCATCGAACCCCTGCTCAACCAGAGCGGCCCCCTCGGCCAGCTGGAGGTGCGCCTCAAGCTCATCTTCGCCCTCGGCCTCATCTCCCTCGAGCGCTATCAGGATCTCGAGGCATACCTGAAGATCCGCGACTTTCTGGTACGCGACCCCAAGGATTACCGCTTCAGCGACAAGCCGGTCCGCGATCTGCTCGAGCGCCTGAATGCCATCCAGCAGGGCAGCATGATGCCGCAGGATCCCCCGGCCAACGAGGAGGACTGGCCCCTCTACCAGATGCAGCTCAACCGGCTCGATCAGATGGTGCGCTCCGCCCTGGTGCTGGCGGTGACCGATTGCGTCACCGAACTCCACAAAGAGAGCCCCATCTGATCTGAGCGGCTCTCCCCTGCACGCCTGGCGGGTGTCATCTTGCCCCCCTTCCCCGCTACACTAGGTCCAACCCCATCACCTGTACGAGGTTGGCATGATTGCTCTCTCCCTCGCCGGAATAGCCCTCATCTCCCTGCTCGCCCAATGGCTTGCCTGGTCCGTGCGCGTTCCCGCCATTTTGTTCCTGCTGCTGAGCGGCCTCTTGCTCGGCCCGGTGACCGGTCTGCTCGATCCCGATCAGTTGCTGGGGGATCTGCTGTTTCCCCTGGTCTCCCTCTCGGTCGCCATCATCCTGTTTGAAGGGGCGCTGACCCTGCACCTGACCGAACTCAAGGGGATCGGCAAGGTGGTACGCAACCTCTGCTCCACCGGCATGGTGACCAGCTTTGCCGTCATCGGCGCCGCCAGCTACTTCCTGCTTGGGCTGGACTGGCGGGTCGCCATGGTGCTCGGCGCCGTGCTGGTAGTGACCGGCCCCACGGTGATCGCCCCCATGCTCAACGTGATCCGCCCGGTCCGGGAGGTGGACAAGATCCTCCGCTGGGAGGGGATCGTCATCGACCCCATCGGCGCCCTGTTCGCGGTACTGGTGTTCGAGGCGGTGCGCCTCGGCAGCCAGGGAGATCTGGTCGGTCATACCCTGCTGGCCCTGGCCAAGACGGTGGGAGTGGGGTCGCTCATCGGGGTCGGTGCCGGCTGGCTCACCACCCTGCTCATCCGCAAGGACTGGCTGCCGGTCAGCCTGCACAAGTTCGGGGTACTGGCGCTGGTGCTGGTGACCTTCACCCTGTCTGACTGGCTCAGTCACGAATCCGGCCTGCTGGCGGTGACCGTGTTCGGCATTTGGCTCGCCAACCAGGAGGGGCTGGATCTGGAGGAGGTGCTGGCCTTCAAGGAGGATCTCGCCGTCATTCTCATCTCCTCCCTCTTCATCCTGCTGGCGGCCCGCCTCGATCTGGCCCAGCTCTGGCAGCTCGGCCCCATGGTGCTGGCCCTGCTGTGCGTGGTGCAGTTCGTGGCCCGCCCGCTCTGCATCCTGGTCTCGACCCGGGGGTCGGACCTGCCCTGGCGCGCCCGCGCCCTGCTCGCCTGGATAGCCCCCCGGGGCATAGTGGCGGCGGCGGTCAGCGCCTCCTTCGCCATCAGCATGCACGAGGCCGGCATCCAGGATGCCGACAAGCTGGTGCCCCTGGTGTTTGCGGTCATCATCTTCACCGTGGTGCTGCAGAGCCTGACGGCCACGCCATTGGCCAGATTGCTCGACATGCGCCAGAGCGCCCCCAATGTCTGGCTGCTCATCGGCGCCAACTCGGTGGCCCGGGCCATCGGCAAGGCGCTGGCGGATCAGGGGATCCCGGTGCAGCTCTCCAATCCTGCCTGGGAGCACTGCAAGCTGGCCCGCATGAGCGGCCTGCCCTGCTACTTCGGCAACCCCCAGTCGGAGCACGCCGAGCGGCACCTGCCCCTCACCAGCATCAGCACCGTGCTGGCGCTCTCTCCCAGCCGCCACAACAACGCCCTCGGGGTGCTGCACTTCGCCCACCTCTACGGGGAGGAGAAGGTCCACTCCCTGCGTTCCAGCGAACAGCACGGCAAGGCCAACCGGGAGAGCGCCACCTTCCGTGCCCGCCAGAACCTGTTCGGTGCCGACATCAACTTCGCCAGGCTGAGCGGCCTGCTGAGCCGGGGCGGGCAGATCAAGGCGACCCGCCTGAGCGACACCTTCGACTGGGACCAGTATCAGGAGGCCAATCCCGGCGCCATTCCTCTGTTCGTGCTGGATGCCAGGGCCAGACCCTGGGTGGTCACCGGCCCTGTCACGCCGCTGCCCGGGGAGCTGCTGATCGCCCTGCAACCACCCCGGGAGGGGGCGACGGCGCCCTGATCCGATGACGGCGCCACCGGGAAGGAGAACTAGACTTGAGGGTGGCGCCATGAGTCATAGGAGGATGTCATGACAGTCAGTGAATTGCGCGCGCTTCACCAGCAGCACAGGTTCAAGGAGGCCGAGATCATGCACGACATCGTCTCCCCCGGCTGGATCGTGGAGTTCAGGGGGCAGGACGGCCACCTCTACGTGATGACGGACACCCTGGGGTGCCCCATGAGCTTCTCGTCCACCGAGGAGGCACGGGACCACATCCACCTGGTGGCCGACTGCCCCGTCCAGGTCGAGCACCTCTACCGCTTCTTTGAACGCTGAACACCCATCGAAAAAGGCTCCCGAGGGAGCCTTTTCTCATTCCGGCTGCGTGGACTCAGCCTCCTTTCCCTCCAGCCGCCTCACCGGCTTTTGCAGAATAAGGTTCGCCGGATAGGTGACCAGATCGCCGTTGTCATCCCGCACCCGCACGTAGAAGAGACCGATCTCGGTGATGATGCCGGTGACGGAGTCATCCTTGTCGAGGATGCGGATGCGATCGCCAATCTTGTAGGGGAAGGCGAAGAAGATGGTAATGCTGGCGGTGATGTTGGAGAGGATCGACCACTGAGCCACCATGGCGACCCCCAGTACCGCGAAGAAGGAGGAGGCGAGCACCACCAGCCGGGAGAAGTCGAGCCCCCAGACCCCGGCCAGGATCAGCAGGGTGGCGCAGCCCAGCAGGAAGTGGAATACGTGCTCCACGTAGAGTACCCGGTTCTCGCTCACCTGCCGGCTCTGGCCAAGGGCCATCAGGCTCTTGTGAATGAGGCCGCGCACCAGGGTGTGCCCCAGCAACAGCAGCAGGGTCACGCCAAAAGATTCCCATGTCGTCATGTTCACTCCTTACCACCAGCGCCTGTGCTTGAGCCAGACCGCCAGTCCGGTCGCCAGCACCAGCAGGAAGCCACAAAACACCCAGAAGGCGGTCGGACTCTCGGCCCCGGGGATCCCCCCCAGGTTGATGCCGAACAGGCCGGTCAGGAAGCTGGCGGGCAGGAACAGCAGCGCCATCACCGACATCTGGTAGGCGCGGCGATTGGTCGCCTCCGCCATCAGGTTGTTGATCTCGTCCGCCAGCACGGCGGTGCGCGCCACCCCGGCATCCAGATCGTCGAGCCAGCGCCGCAAGCGGTCGGCGATGTCGAGCAGGCGTCGCCTGTCATCTTCGTCCAGCCAGCTGATCTTCTCGTTGGCCAGGCGCGCCACCAGATCCCGCTGGGGGGAGAGGTAGCGACGGATCATGATGAGCTGCTTGCGGATGCGCGCAAGCCGACCGTTGGCGGGCAGGTCGCGCATCAGCACCATCTCCTCCAGATCCAGGATCTGGTCGTGCAGCTCCTCGACGAACTCCCCGGCCCGGTCGGTCAGGGCGTCGCAGATCTCCACCAGCCAGTCGGCGGGTGTGTCGGCACCGCCCCCCAGCGACAGTTGCTCGAACACATCTTTCTCGGAGAGCAGCGGACGACGTCGGCTACTGATGATGAGATCCGGCGTGATGAAGATCCGCAGGGCAACCATCTCTTCAGGCCTGTGATCCTTGTTGTGGTTGATGCCGCGCAGGATCAGCAGCACCGTCTCCCCCATCCGCACCAGCTTGGGACGATTGCTCTGGCCGAGCAGGGCCTCCCGGGCCGCCTCCCCCAGCAGCGGCGTCTGCAGCAGCCAGCGCGCCGACTCCGGGTTGCCATAGTCCAGATGCAGCCAGCCGGGCTGGGCACCGGGGATCTCGCTACCTTCAGCCAGCGGGGTCATGCCCCCCTTGCCGTCCAGGGTCAGGCCATAAATCACGTCACCGGGCACCCGATCCATCTCGTCTCCTTCTCGTTTCATGTGCAGGCCCCAGCTTACACCAAAGGCGGGGACGACTCAGCCCCGGGGCAGCCGCCCCGCGCCAGCCATGCTAAGATGCGCCACCCGTTCCAGACACAGGAAGCCATGCCATGCCCATCTGGGTTGATGCCGATGCCTGCCCCATCCCGGTCAAGGAGATCCTCTACCGCGCCGCCCACCGCGCCCAGGTGGTGACCACGCTAGTGGCCAACCAGGGGCTCAGAGTCCCCCCCTCCCCCTTCATCAAGACCCAGCAGGTGGAGAAGGGCTTCGATGTGGCAGATCATGTCATCGCCCAGCAGGTCAAGCCCGGCGACCTGGTGATCACCGGCGACATTCCCCTCGCCTCCTGGGTCATCGACGCCGGGGGCGAGGCGCTCAATCCCCGGGGCGAGATCTACACCCGGGAGACCATCCAGGCACGGCTCGGGATGCGCAACTTCATGGAGGAGCTGCGCTCTGCCGGCGTCCAGACCGGTGGCCCTGCGCCCTTCAACGCCGCCGACAAGCAGCGCTTCGCCAATGCGCTGGACAAGTGGCTGGTCAGGGGCAAGCTAAGCTGATCACCCTCTCCCCGGCCCACCGCCGGGGAGAGCCATTCATTTCCCTTTTCCCTTAATTCTTCCTTAATGCGCCTTGATTAGCCTTGCGACTGTTGACCCAACCACCCGCAAGGAGCAAGCAATGAAACTGACCCCCCTGTTGTTACTGATCCCCCTGTTGAGCGGCGCAGCCCTGGCCGACCCCCAATGCACCCAGGCCGACAAGAGCAAGTGGATGAGCGAAGCCGACGCCCAGCAGCAGATCAAGGCGATGGGATACGACATCAAGAAGTTCAAGGCCACCAAGACCGGCTGCTACGAGATCTACGGCTGGGACAAGGAGAAGCGCAAGGTCGAGATCTACTTCGACCCGACCGACCTGAAAAAGGTGAAAGAAGAGATCGACGAGTAACGCCGCCCTGGGCCGGTCTTCCCCCGGCCCCCACCATGGAGCCTTGCCATGACACCTGCCTCTGAAGTGAAAGTCTGGGATCCCCTCATCCGGGTGTTTCACTGGGCGACCGTCACTCTCTGCCTGCTCAACTTCTTCGTGCTGGAAGAGGGTAGCAAACCCCACAGATATGCTGGCTACGCGGTGGGCATCCTGCTCATCATCCGCCTGCTGTGGGGACTGGTCGGCCCCTATTACGCCCGCTTCGGCCAGTGGTGGCCAACCCCTGCCCGGGTCCGCTACTACCTGCGTCAGCTCGCCCAGGGGCGCCACCCCTACTACCTCGGCCACAATCCGGTCGGCTCCCTGATGATCTGGTTGCTGCTGCTGTCCCTGGTCGGGACCGTCGTCACCGGCTGGCTCACCACCTGGGATGCCTTCTGGGGCGAGGAGTGGCTGGAGGAGCTGCACGGCATCATCGCCAACACCCTGATGGCCGCCGTTGGCATCCATGCGGCCGTGGTACTCCTGACCGATCGCCTCACCCGCAGCGATTTGGTCCGCGCCATGGTGCTGGGCAAAAAGCGGGTCCCCGCCAACATCAAGGTGGAAGACCCCCGCGCTTGATGGCCGGGCTGCCGACCAGTCCCCTCCTCTGTTCACCCGCTCATCTGCCCAAAAAAAGACCCCCTGCCAAGGCAGGGGGTCGTCATGAGCAGCGCGGGGGGAGGACCTAGATCATCACACCGGCGATAACGGCGGAGAGCAGGCTCACCAGAGTGGAGCCATAGACCAGCTTCAGACCGAAGCGGGAGACCATGTTGCCCTTCTCTTCGTTGAGCGCCTTCACCGCACCGGCAATGATGCCGATGGAGCTGAAGTTGGCGAACGACACCATGAAGATGGAGAGGATACCGACGGTGCGCGGGGAGAGCTCGGCGGCAATCTTGCCCAGATCCATCATGGCCACGAACTCGTTGGTCACCAGCTTGGTCGCCATGATGGAGCCGGCCTGCAGCGCTTCACTGCCCGGGATGCCCAGGATCCAGGCAACGGGATAGAAGATGTAGCCCATGACGTGCTGGAAGTTGACGCCGAACGCCGCCTCGAACAGGTAGTTGATGAGGGCGATCAGGGCGATGAAGCCCACCAGCATGGCACCGACGATCACCGCCACGGTGAAACCGGCCATGATGTATTCCCCCAGCATCTCGAAGAAGTTCTCCTTCTTCGGCGTGTGGTGCTCGTCACCCTCGGCCAGCGCCTTGGCATCGGTCACGGTGTTGTCGGGCTCGTAGGGGTTGATGAGGGAGAGCACCACGAAGGTGCTGAACATGTTGAGCACCAGCGCGGCCACCACGTAGCGCGGCTCGATCAGCTGCATATAGGCACCGACGATGGACATGGAGACGGTGGACATGGCCGTCGCCGCCAGGGTGTACATCTGCTTCTCGTTCAAGTGCGGCAGTATGTTCTTGAGGGCGATGAAGTTCTCGGACTGACCGACGATCATGGAGCTGATGGCGTTGAAGGACTCCAGCTTGCCCATGCCGTTGATCTTGGCCAGCACGGTGCCGATGCCACGAATGACGATGGGCAGCAGACGGATGTACTGCAAAATGCCGATCAACACGGAGATGAAGACGATGGGCATCAGCACCATCAGGAAGAAAGAGAAAGCCCCTTCGTTGACCAGACCGCCGAACACGAAGTCGGTCCCCTGCTTGGCAAACTCCATCAGCTTGGTGAAGCCGGCGGCAAAGCCACCCACCACCGCCAGACCCACTTCGGAGTTGAGCATGAACCAGGCGAGCGCCAGCTCGACCACCAGCAGCTGGCCGATGTAACGCAGCTTGATCTGTTTCCAGTTGCGGCGGTTTGCCAGCAACGCCAATGCCAGGACCATCACGAGTCCGAGCACGAAATGAACGTATTCCATACCAGTAGCACCCATTGAATTGTTATTTTTGACCGGCGCCATCATAAAGAACTGCATATTTAAAAATCAGAGAATCATCACAATCCGCGGTAAAAATATGCATGCGAAATAATACAAACGTTTTTAAATTAATTGCCATGACACACGATTATTAATCGTTAATGGATGAGGTTAAAAATAAATCAAAAACAATAAGTTATGCTCATTTGTTAATTTCATTCCTCATTCGTATATAGATTGAATAACGACCATATCCCATATGGCATCCTCCGATGACTCATCATCACCAGGGCATGTTTAATTAAAAACGTTTTCTCGCCATTCATCATGATCTGGCCATGACCACCCCCTGCTCCATTGTGCTCTTTTTACATACCGCAAGCCCGCCAACGCAGACAGAAGCCTCCATCGGCAACCCATGACGCCAACCGTTCAAATATTCACCGCATCCGGCGGCACATTCTGGTATGATGCGCCCCCTTGCGCACCGCGCACCCCCATTTCTGGTTTTCCGACATAGAGTCCTTTTGTGAACAACAGCGAATTTAGCAGCCTGAACCTCTCCTCCGCCCTGCAGGACAACCTCGCCAGCCTGGGCTATCTGCAGATGACCCCGATCCAGGCCCAGAGCCTGCCCCTGGTGCTCGACGGCAAAGATTTGATCGCCAAGGCGAAAACCGGCAGCGGCAAGACCGCGGCCTTCGGCCTGGGTCTGCTGGCCAAGCTGGACGTCAACCGGCTGGCCGTGCAGGCGCTGGTGCTCTGTCCGACCCGCGAGCTGGCGGATCAGGTGGCCACCGAGATCCGCCGTCTCGCCCGTACCCTGCCCAACGTCAAGCTGGTGACCCTGTGCGGCGGCACCCCGACCGCACCGCAATCCGCCACCCTGGGCTTTGGCGCCCACATCGCCGTCGGCACCCCGGGCCGGATCCTCAAGCACCTGGAGCAGGGCACCCTTGAGCTCGACGATCTCAAGACGCTGGTGCTGGACGAAGCGGATCGCATGCTGGACATGGGCTTTGGTGAAGACATCAACCGGGTCATCAGCCACGCCCCGCGGGACCGGCAAACCCTGCTCTTCTCCGCCACCTATCCGGAAGGGATCGCCCAGATGAGCCGCGGCGTGCAGCGCAATCCGGTGGAGGTGAGCGTGGAGTCCCTGCATGAAGAGAGCGCCATCGAACAGAAGCTGTATGAAGTGCCGGCCGGCCAGCGCCTCGATGCCCTCACCTGGCTGCTCAGCCACTACCAACCGGGCTCCTGCGTGGTGTTCTGCAACACCAAGCGCGCCTGCAACGACGTGGCCGATCACCTGGCCGCCAAGGGCTTCTCGGCGCTGGCGCTGAACGGTGACCTGGAACAGCGTGAGCGGGATCAGGTGCTGGTGCGCTTCGCCAACGGCAGCGCCACCATACTGGTCGCCACCGACGTGGCGGCCCGCGGCCTCGACATCAAGGAGCTGGGGGCCGTCATCAACTACGAGCTCACCTACGACCCCGAGGTGCACGTGCACCGCATCGGCCGTACCGGCCGCGCTGGCCAGCAGGGCCTGGCCCTGAGCCTCTACCAGCCGAACGAGGCCCAGCGCGTCAACTTCATCGAGGAGTACCAGCAGGCCCCCATTCCCCAGGGCGACCTGGCCGGGATCGGCCGCGACATCAAGCCGATCGCGCCGCAGATGGTGACCCTCTCCATCGATGCAGGCCGCAAGAGCAAGGTGCGTGCCGGTGACATCCTCGGCGCCCTGACCGGCGAAGGCGGCATTGCCGGGGCCGATGTGGGCAAGATCCAGATTTCCGAGCAGTACTCCTACGTGGCGGTGAAGCGCCAGGTGGCGAGCGCCGCCCTCAAGCGGTTGCAGGAAGGCAAGATCAAGGGGCGCAGCTACCGTGCCCGCAAACTGGGCTAAGGTATTTCACACGCCCCAGCCAGACCACAGGCGCCTGACAGGCGCCTGTTTCATATCATTCGCCGCCATGCGGCAAGACAGGTGACATGACCCAAGCAATCCAGAGCGATGTGAGCTGCCAGAACTGCGAAGCCTGCTGCTGCCGCCTCGAGGTGATGCTCTTCACCGACACCGGCGTGCCGGACCGCTATATCGAGGAACGGGAAGGAGAAGTGCCCGTGATGCACAGACTGGAAGATGGCTGGTGCGCCGCCCTCGACCGCAACACCATGATGTGTCGCATCTACGAGGTGCGGCCGCTGATCTGCCGTGAATTCGAGATGGGGGAGCCCGACTGCCTCGACGAGCGGGACAAGTGGTTCATCAGGCTGGAGTAACCGGGGTGTTCAACCCGTGCTGACGTGGATCTCCTTGCCTTGCAGCCCCTCGAGGCGCTGTGTCAGCCAGTGGATGGCCTGCGCTTCCTCCTCGAAATAGCGCACCTCCTGAAAGGGAAGCTCGCTGAAAACGTGATCCGCCAGATAACGTTTGAAATCCCCGATCATGACCACCGCCAGAAAGGCGCAGCCATGGGTGGCGCACCAGTTGAACTGGCGACGAAAACGGGCCAGCACCTCGGGGCCGGCGGCCTCGAACTCGGTCGCGACCTCGACGATGCCCCAGGGGGCTCCCTGCAAACGGCTTATCTGCTGGCTGAACTTGCCCTCATAGGCCATGGCGCCTGCCAGGTTGAAAGGGCCGCTCGGCCGACAGATCAGCAGTTGCCCTTGTCGCTGCATCTCAAAATGGCCGTGTGCTTGCACGTTCACCTCCTGCCTTGAGTCCTTCGCTGCGGCTGATATGCCCTGTGTTGCCACAAAGTAAGAATTTATCCCCGAAAAGTCCATGAAGCTCCCCCCATTGTGAACGGAAAGCGCCATTCACCCCCCGTTTTTACCCCAGTGGCGGAATGTACATTTCTTCGACATGTTCTGTTGCAGTTAACAAAACGTTGCTGCTATCATCCGCGCCACTCAAAACATTCCACCTACTGAAACCTTTTGGCGTTCACCCAGGGATCAACGATGAAGCAACAAGACGCAAGTTATTACCAACGGATCTGGCGCTGGCATTTCTATGCCGGTCTCTTCGTCGCCCCCTTCCTGATCCTGCTCTCCCTCACCGGCATCGTCTACCTGTTCAAGCCGCAGCTGGACAACCTGCTCTACCCCCAGCTGATGAAGGTGACGCCCGCCACCCAGACCCTGAGTGCCGACCAGCTGCTGGCCAAGGCAACCATCGCCATGCCGGACGCCAGCCTGCGCAAATACCTGCCCCCGGTGGCAGCGGACGCGAGCGCCCAGATAGTCGTGATGCGTGAAGGGCAGGAGCTGACCCTCTTCATGGATCCCGCGAACGGCGCCCTGCTCGGTACCATGGACAACAAGTGGAACCTGCAGGCGGTGGCGCGCGCTCTCCATGCGGAGCTGATGCTTGGCACCACGGGTGATCGCCTGATCGAGCTGGCCGCAGGCTGGGGAATCGTGCTCCTCGTCAGCGGACTCTATCTCTGGTGGCCCCGCAAGGGGCCGGGTGTGGGGGGCATCCTCTGGCCGAGAATGCACCAGCGCGGCCGTCTCTGGTGGCGTGATCTGCACGCCGTGGTCGGCTTCTGGGGCGCGGGTTTCCTGCTGCTGCTGCTGTTGACGGGCATGACCTGGACCGGTTTCTGGGGCGGCCAGTTCGCCGATGTCTGGAACCGCTTCCCTGCGGCCATGTGGAACGAGGTGCCCAAGTCGGCCCCCCTCACCCGCAGCCTCAACCAGGCTCACGAACAGACCGTCTCCTGGGGGGCCGAGACCCTGCCCATGCCGAGCTCCCAACCCACGGCAGAGAGCCATGATCACAGCGCCATGACCCATGGCGGCGGACACGAGGGCATGGTCATGGCCAGCCATCGCATTCCGCTGCAACAGGTGGTCGACATCGCCAGCGAGCGTGGGGTCAGCCCGGGTTACAGCATCACCCCCCCGGTCGGTGAAACCGGCGTCTATACCATCGCCATCTTTGCCGATGATCCCCGCAACGACGCCACCCTGCACATCGACCAATACAGCGGCAAGGTGCTGGTCGACGTGCGTTGGCAGGATTACGGCCCGGTCGCCAAGACGGTGGAAACCGGCGTCATGCTGCACATGGGCAAGCTCTACGGCTGGCCGCACCAGCTCGTCATGCTGCTCATCTGCCTGATGATTCTGGCAAGCTCGGTGAGCGGGCTCTGGATCTGGTGGAGCCGCCGTCCCAGTGGTCGCCTCGCCGCCCCGCCCCTGCCCGCCAAGTTGCCTCCCATGGGCGGTGCCATCGCGGTGCTGGTCGTGCTCGGGATCTGCTTCCCGCTGGTGGGGGCCTCCATGGTTGCCATCTGGCTGCTGGACTGTCTCTTCTTCTCTCGCCGCACGGCCGTAGCCCAGGCAAGCTGACCCAGGGGCAAGCCCGCCTCATCCACACGAGGGCTCCCTGTCGGGGGCCCTCGTCGTCTGCATCACCTGGCATCATCCTTCGCCTGGCGGCATGCTCCTCCCCTGGCGATCATCACATCGGTCTGATGAACAACAACGCATCGACACAACAGCAAAAAGGGCTCCCGTTCGGGAGCCCTTTTCATTGCCAAACGCGTCGGCCTCAGGTGAGCGCCAGCCCGGCGGAGAGCAGCAGGCTGAACAGAAATGCGCTGATGGCGGTCTTCTTGAGGGCGCCGGTCAGCACCTCGCCATCGAAACTCTCTCGCAGGGTGCGGGCGGCATCGGTGAGGGGCTTCATGGCGGGCAGGAAGATCCAGGGCCAGAGGCTCGCAGGCTGAGTCAGCAGGAAGGCGATGGTCGCCAGCAGCGCCGCCCCCAGCAAGACCCAGTGATAGGCGATGGCCCGGTTGCGGCCAAGGCGCACCGCCAGGGTGATCTTGCCGCT
The DNA here is from genome assembly GCF_040908165.1 of Aeromonas sp. R6-1. Lineage (NCBI taxonomy): Bacteria > Pseudomonadati > Pseudomonadota > Gammaproteobacteria > Aeromonadales > Aeromonadaceae > Aeromonas > Aeromonas sp. R6-1. The sequence goes on along the minus strand of NZ_JBFODF010000055.1, from coordinate 60,900 downwards.
GGCGGCATCGGTCTCGATGTCCCGCACGTTGTTGATGTTGAGCACGGCAGTCGCCAGCAGGCCGCAGGCGGTGGCGGGCAGCAACAGGTCCCACTCCAGGCGATGGGTGAAGAGGTAGTAGGAGCCGAGCACCCCCAGCAGGCCAAAGAACAGGAACACCGAGATGTCCCCGAAGCCGCGATAGCCGTAGGGGCTCTTGCCCACCGTGTAGGTGATGGCCGCGACGATGGCCGCTCCCCCCAGCAGGATGAACGTCAGGATCTGCTGCCACGCCTCCCCGAAGGCGCAGACCAGCAGGGAGAGGCCGCTCACCACGGCCGCCAGGGCGGTCAGCCCCATGGCCACACACATCTGGTGCCGGGTGATGAGGCCGGAAACCACGGCGCGCTGGGGACCGATCCGCTCCCCGTTGTCGGCACCGGAGACCGCATCCCCATAGTCGTTGGCAAGATTGGAGAGAATTTGCAGCAGGATGGCGGTCAGCAGGGAGAGCCCCATGATGGTGCCGTCGAACGCTCCCCGGCTGGCTGCCAGCCCCGAGCCCAGCAAGATGGAGGAGCACGCCAGGGGCAGTGTTCGCAAACGCGCCGCCAGCAACCAAACAGAGAAGGTATTTGTCATATTGTGATGGCCAAACAATCAGATATTGATCGTGTTAAGGGTTATCGAACCGGATTTAGGTATACTTGGCTGCGCGGGGGCGTCGGCTCCCCCGGGCAATTTACATGGACGAATGGGCAGATAATATATAGGAAATCGTCGCCCTTTGGCATCAACCTGCGCCATCCTCCCCCGGAGCGATCGCGATTATCCGGCTCAGACTAGACATCCATGTTGGCTCAGACCCACCTCAAGCAACAACTGGACGCCCTGCGTCACAGCACTGTCAGCGGTTTCGTGCGACTGCGCGTGGCCGCTCACGTCGACGTCTTTCCCGGCTGGTTGGCGGCCCAGACGCTCTACCCCCGCATCTATTGGCACGCCAGAGGGCAACAGAGCCCGGAGTACGTGGCGCTTGGCGCCATCCACGAACTGACCCGGCCGGAGGATATCCAGCGGGTCTGCGACCTTGTCGGCTCGGCCAGTGAAGACAGCCCTCGCTACTACGGCGGTCTGGCGTTCGACCCGGATCTGCCCGGCTGGCAGGGTTTTGGCCCCTGCCGCTTCGTGCTGCCCCGTATCGAGCTGGTACGCCGGGGGGAGTGCACCAGCCTCTGCCTCAATCTCTGGCTGCCCGCCCGGGAAGAGGGTCACGCATTCGAAGCCGAACTCTGCGCCGCCGAGGCGGCGCTTGATGCCCTGCAACCCGAGGCCCCCCTGCCCGCCCTGCAAAAGCGGCCATGGCAGCGCCAGGACCTGCCTGGCCCTGCCCAGTGGCAGACCCTGGTGGAGCAGGTCACGGCCCCCGACTTCCAGGCCCGCACCCCCAAGGTGGTGCTGTCGCGGGAGAGCCTGCTCCAGAGCGAGGCGCACGATGCGCCCCTCTGCCCCTGGTCCCTGCTGACACAGTGGGCCCGCCACGCCCAGGAGTGCTTCCACTTCGGCTTTCAGTTCTCCCCCGAGCAGAGCTTCATCTCCTGCTCCCCTGAGCGCCTCTACCGCCGGGAGAAGGGCCACCTCTTTACCGAGGCGCTGGCAGGCACCATTCGCCGTTCCGGGGATGAGGCGACCGACGCGGCCCTGGCCGCCGAGCTGCTGGCCGACAGCAAGAACCGGCTGGAGAACCGGCTGGTTCACGCCGACATTCTCAGCCGCCTGGCCCCCCTCACGACCGATGCCACCCTGACCGAGCCGCGCATTCTGAAATTGCGGCTGCTGCAACACCTCAAGTGCGACATCGAGGCCGAGCTCAAACCCGGCGTCTGCGACTGGCAACTGCTGGCTGCCCTGCACCCCACTCCCGCCGTGGGGGGCGCCCCCCGCGAGGCAGCGCTCGCCTTCATCCGTGAATGCGAGCCCCATGATCGCGGCTGGTATGCCGGTGCCTGCGGCATGCTGAGCCGGGAGACCTCGGAGTTCTCCGTCGCCATTCGCAGCGCCCGGATCAGGGGCCAACGCATCAGCCTGTTCGCCGGTGCCGGCATAGTGGCGGGATCGGAGCCCGCCGCCGAGTGGGCCGAACTCGACAACAAGATCGCCAACGTGCTCTCCCTGCTGGGATAGCGTTTCTCACCGACTCCTCACTGCGAGAGCTTCATGTCCGCCAGCCACGTGTCCGCGCATCACGCCTTTGCCAGCCATCACGCCACCTTCAACCATGTCTGGTCCTCCCTCTTGCTGGAAGAGCTCTTTCGCCTCGGCGTACGCGACATCGCCCTGGCCTCCGGCTCCCGCTCGGCGCCGCTCACCATGGCCGCCGCAGCCCACCCGGGCTTTCGCCGCCATTTGCACTTCGACGAGCGGGGTCTGGGCTTCATGGCGTTGGGGCTGGCCAAGGGGAGCGGCCGCCCGGTGGCGGTGATCATGACCTCGGGCACCGCGGTGGCCAACCTCTGGCCCGCGGTGGCGGAAGCCCAGCTCACCGGGGTCCCGCTCATCATTCTCTCTGCCGACAGGCCACCCGAGCTCATCGACAACGGGGCCAACCAGGCCATCGATCAGCCGGGGATCTTCGGTCGCTACCCCGTCTATCAGCAAAATCTGCCGAGCCCCACTCCCGCCATTCCGGCGGCCTTCGTGCTGAGCTCGGTGGATCAGGCCCTGGCCCGACAGGCGCACACCCCGGGGCCGGTGCACTTCAACTGCATGTACCCCGAGCCCCTCTACCCCGGCGACCACTATCTGGACTTTTCCGATTACCTGGCGCCCCTCGGCGACTGGTTGCACTCGGCCAAGCCCTGGAGCCCCTGGCTGGTGGGCGAGCCGGGCTGCCCCGCCCAGCCGGACTGGGAGGAGCTGAAGGGCAAGCGCGGTGTCATCGTCGCCGGGCGCATCCAGGATCCGGTGCAAGGCAAGGCGGTGGCCGAGCTGGCAGACAGCCTCGGCTGGCCCCTTCTGGCGGATCTGCAAAGCCAGATCCGCTTCGATGATCGCAACCTCGTCCACACGGATCTCGCCCTGCAACACAGCGACTTCGTGGCCGAGCTGGCCCGCGCCGAGGTACTGCTGCAATTCGGCGCTCGCCTCATCTCCAAGCGCCTCGGCCAGTTCATCAAACAACACCCCTGGCAGGATTACTGGCTGGTGGACCCGCAGCCGGCACGCCTCGACCCCGACTACCGGCTGCGCCGTCGCCTGGTGTGCGACCCCGCCGCCTTTGCGGCCGCCCATCCAATCCCCCATTCGCAGCAGCCCTGGCACCAGTTGGCCGCGCGCCAGCAGGCCATCAGCCAGCAGATCCGCACCGCCTGTGATCGCTTCTCGGAGCTCGGAGTGTGCCACCGCCTGAATCAGCTCATCCAGGGTCAGTTGTTCGTCGGCAACAGCATGCCGGCCCGGCTGATGGACATGCTGGGCGAGGTGGGCAAGGGCCCCAGCCGGGTGATGACCAACCGCGGCGCCTCCGGCATCGATGGCCTTATCGCCACCGCATACGGCTTCGCACAGTCGGTTCCACCTGACAGTCGCGAGCCCACCACCCTGCTGCTCGGGGATCTCAGCGCCCTGCACGATCTCAACAGCCTGGCGCTGCTCGGCAAGGGGAGCCGCCCCCTGGTGGTGATCCTGCTCAACAACGACGGCGGCAGCATCTTCCGCATGCTGCCTGTGCCCACCCGGGACGCCCTGCTGGAGACCTACTACTGCCTGCCCCACGGCCTGCACTTCGAGCACGCCGCCGCCATGTTCGGCCTGCACTACCGGGCCCCCACCACCCTCGACGCATTTGAGCAGGACTATGCCGCAGCCCTGAAAAACGGGGTAACCCTGATTGAAATCAAGGTACCGAGCAGTGAAGTCGCCGAGGATCTCAAGGCACTGGGAGCCGCTATCCGTGGTCTCTGATCCCGCCGCGCCGCTGGTGCTGCTGCACGGCCTGCTGGGGGACGCCGACGACTGGCGACCTGTCATCCAGACCCTGCCCGGCGTCCCGTGCCATGCCCTGGATCTGCCGGGCCACGGCCGCAACCGGGCACTGCGGGTGAGCGGCTTTGACGAGGCCCATCGCTGGCTCTGCGACGAGCTGGCCGCGCGGGATATCGACCACTACCGGCTGGTGGGGTATTCGCTGGGGGGGCGGCTCGCGCTTCATCACGCCAGCCACTCCCCGGCGGGGTTGCAGGCCCTGCTGCTGGAGAACTGCCACCCCGGGCTGCCTGCCGGGGAACGTCCGGCCCGCATCGCTCACGATGAAGCCTGGGCCCGGCGTTTCGAGTGCGAGCCCCTGACCCGGGTGCTTGCCGACTGGTACCGCCAGGGCGTCTTCGCCGACCTGGACGACGATGCCCGCACCCGCCAGGCCGCACGCCGCCTTGGCAACGACGGCAAGGCCGTGGCCGCCATGCTGAGGGCCACGTCCCTGGGGCGGCAGCCGGATCTCGCCCCCTGGCTTCGGGATACCCGGCTGCCGGTGCAGTGGATCTCAGGCAACCGGGATCACAAATTCCATGCCCTCGCTTGCCAGTTGGTAAAGCAAGGCTGCAATATCAAACACTTGGCTCTGGATGGCGGACACAATCTGCACACAAGCCAGCCCGATACCTTTGCCCGGCTCCTGCGGGAGTGGGCTCACCAACCAGAAGAGAAGATCCATGATTGAAGCAATGACGGAAGCCGAGCTCTATGCCCCTGTCGAGTGGCACGACTGCTCCGCCGGTTACGAGGACATCCTCTATCACAAGTCCCCAGAGGGCATTGCCAAGATCACCATCAACCGTCCCCAGGTGCGCAACGCCTTCCGCCCCCGTACCGTGAAAGAGATGCTGCAAGCCCTGGCCGATGCCCGCTACGACGACAAGGTCGGCTCCATCATCCTCACCGGCTTCGGCGAGAAGGCCTTCTGCGCCGGCGGCGACCAGAAGATCCGCGGCGACTACGGTGGCTACAAGGACGATGAAGGCACCCATCACCTCAACGTGCTCGACTTCCAGCGTGACATCCGTACCTGCCCCAAACCCGTGGTGGCCATGGTGGCTGGCTACGCCGTCGGTGGCGGCCACGTGCTGCACATGATGTGCGACCTGACCATCGCCGCCGACAACGCCCAGTTCGGCCAGACCGGCCCCAAGGTGGGCTCCTTCGACGGCGGCTGGGGCGCCTCCTACATGGCCCGCATCGTCGGCCAGAAGAAGGCTCGGGAGATCTGGTTCCTCTGCCGCCTCTACGACGCCAAACAGGCCCTCGACATGGGGCTGGTCAACACCGTCGTGCCCCTGGCCGAGCTGGAGCGTGAAACCGTGCGCTGGTGCCGCGAGATGCTGCAACACAGCCCCATGGCTCTGCGCTGCCTGAAGGCGGCCCTCAACGCCGACTGCGACGGCCAGGCCGGTTTGCAGGAGCTGGCAGGCAATGCCACCATGCTGTTCTACATGACCGAAGAGGGTCAGGAAGGGCGCAACGCATTCAACGAGAAACGCCGTCCCGACTTCTCCAAATACAAGCGGAACCCCTGATGACACTCGCCCTCTACCGCTACCAACTACCCTTTACCCAGCCCCTGGCCTTTCACGGTCAGTTGCAGGTAGCGCGCGAGGGCCTGCTGGTACGCATCGACGATGGCTGGGGGGAGATAGCCCCCCTGCCAGGATTTTCCAAAGAGACCCTGGCCGACGCCCAGGCCGAGGCCCTCGACTGTCTGGCGCAGTTGGCGCGGGGACAGACCCCGACGCCACAGCTGCCCTCGGTGCAGTTCGGGCTCGACTGCGCCCGTCGTAGCTGGCCCGAGCAGGGTGCCCCCCTGCCCGAGCCCTATCCGCTGATCCAGGGCTCTCCCCAGGAGCTGCTCAAGAACTGGAAGCAGTGGCTGCACGAGACCCCCCTCAAGGCCAAGCTGAAGGTGGCCCGCTACCCCATGCGCGACGAGCTGGCGCTGATCCGGCTGCTGCTCGATCGGCGCCCCAACCTCAAGCTGGTCCTGGACGCCAACCAGGGCTGGACCCGCGAGGAGGCCTGGGCCTTCTGCGGCCACCTGGATCCGAATCGCATCGAATACCTCGAAGATCTGTGCGCCGACTTCGAGGACATCGCCTTCGTCGCCAGCCGCACCGGCATGCCGGTGGCGCTGGACGAACTGCTGGCCCAGGGCAAGCCCTGGGAGCCCATCCCGCAACTGCGCGCCCTGGTGCTCAAGCCGACCCTGCTCGGCACCCTGGCCAACAGCGAGGCCCTGGTAGCCCGCGCTCGCGAACTGAAACTCAAGGTGATCGTCTCCTCCTGTTTCGAGTCCGGTCTCGGCCTCGGTCAGCTCGCCCGCCTCGCGGGGGAGTGGGCGCCGGATCAGGCCCCTGGCCTCGATACCCGCCGCTGGCTGGCCAGGGATCTGCTGGACAAGCAGGGACAACCCGATCCGGGCAGGATGGACCCCCTGTTTCACCGAGACTGATCCATGGTGACCCGTCAGATCCCACGGCAGGAAACCTGCCCGGTACGACGCTGGGCGACACTGGCCCCTCATCGTATTGCCATCCACAGCGGGGAGCCTCTTAGCTACCAGCGCCTCGACCTGCGCCTCAACAGCCTGTGCAATCAGCTCGCCCGGGCCGGGCTGGAACGGGGAGATCATCTCGCCGCCGTGGTGCGCGGCGCTCTGGAGGATGTGTTGCTGGCCTGGGCCTGCGTGCGCAGCGGCATCGTCTTCTGCCCCCTCAATCCCGCCTTTCCGGCAACCAGACACAGCGAACTGGCGAGCCAGCTCGAGGCCCGGGCATTCTGGTCGGCAGGCGAGATCCCGGCGGGCGACTGGCAAGCCCTCAGCCTCGACTTCACGGGCGATCTGGCCGCAGATGGGGAGTCCCCGCTGGTACCCGACCAGCCGAACAACATGATCCTCACCTCGGGATCCAGCGGTACCCCCAAGGCGGTGGTCCACCGCCTCGCCAACCACCTCGCCTCGGCCCGGGGTTCCGCCACCCTGATCCCCCTGGACGAAGCCTGCGGCTGGCTGCTCTCCCTGCCACTGTTTCACGTCGGCGGTTACGCTATCTTGTTTCGGGTCTTCCTGGCGGGAGCCGCCCTGGTGCTGGACGATCGCACCCGGCCCCTCAAGGCGCGGCTCGAGGATCAGCCCATCACCCACCTCTCGCTGGTGCCGACCCAGCTCTGGCGCCTGCTGGCACAGGGGTTCGACCCATCCCGCACCCGAGTGCGAGAGCTGCTGCTCGGGGGCGCCGCCATCCCGGCGCCCCTGGTCAACCGGCTGACCGCTCTGGGGCTGGAGCCCAAAGTGAGCTATGGCCTCTCCGAGATGGGCAGCCAGGTCTGCACCGGGCAACCCTGCGCCGCCGGCGTGGTGGGCCGCCCGCTGCCGGGGCGGGAGGTCTGCATCCGCCAGGGGGAGATCTGCGTGCGCGGTGAGACCCTGTTTGCCGGCTATTTCAGGGAAGGCGAGCTGGTGCGCCCCCTCGATGAAGAGGGCTGGTTCCACACCCGGGATAAGGGCCGCCTCACTCCGGGGGGCGATCTGGTGGTGGAGGGGCGGCTCGACAACCTCTTCATCTCGGGGGGGGAGAACATCCAGCCCGAGACCATAGAGCAGCGGCTGGTGGATCACCCCGCCGTGGCCCAGGCCCTGGTGGTGCCGGTGCCGAGCGACGAGTGGGGGCATAGGCCCGCCGCCTTCATCGACTGGCATGGCGAACCTGTCCCCCCTGCCGAACTGGCCGCCTGGATCAGGGTGTCGTTACCCGGCTTCATGGTGCCGGACCAGTGGCATCCCTGGCCGGATCTCGGCGGCAATCTGAAACCCTCCCGCACCCTGCTAGCCCGCAGCTTGCGACAAGAGGAGTGACGCCTCCCCCATATGGGGCGGAGTCCTTGCTATCAACACAGCCCCCTTTGGGGCTGTTTTTATGTTGTTTGCTCCCGAATGCATCATTTCGCTGCGCCATCTGGCCAATTGATATTCCTTTGGAGCCCAATACCCTCTCTGGTCCCCACGCCTCTCCATCCACCAAAGGGATCATGATGAAGCACCTCTCTCCCCGGCTGCTGCTCCTGGCAGCCCCAAGCCTGCTCGCCACTTCGGCGCTGGCCAACTACTCCCCCTCCGACTGGCAACAGTATCAACTCAACGGTGAATCCAGCCGTCAGCTGGGGGATCGTCTCACCGAAGTGACCTTTGAACTGAGCGCCCACAGCAGCGACGCCCCTTATCAGCAGTTGAGGGTGTATCGCCGCTTCGACTGGCGCGATGCCAACCTGGCCGCGCTGGCAGAGCAGCAGTGCGGCGAGCCGCAACTCAAGATCGAGCAGGGCTGGCAGATCCGCTACCTCAGCTGTGAAGAGGTGGTACCGGCCGGCAAGGCCGTCCCGGCCAGCAGCTATGACAATGGCTACGGCATGAAGCAGGGCCGCTGGGAGCCGCTGGCGGGCACCCCGACCGCGCCGCGTCAGGATCGTCTGCCGCTGGCTGAACGGGTCATTCTGGGTCACAGCGAGCAGGAGCTGGATCGCTGTGAGCTCAACGCCGAAGGTCGCTGCGCCGAGCAGGCATGGCAGTACCAGCCGCAAAACTGGCAGCAATTGAAGGTGCTGGAAGAGACCCCCAATGAACGGGATGGTCGCCTCGAGCAGATCTTCTTCCGCCTGCAGCCCATCGCGGGCAGCCAGGCCGCCAAACAGGTGAGCGAGCTGCACGTCTGGCGCCAGTACACCTGGCTGCTGGACGAGATCAAGGCCCAGCAGGAGTGCGATGAACCCCAGACCCGTCAGGAAGGGGACAAGACCATCAGCTATCGGGTGTGCCGTCAGACCCTGCCCGCCGGCAGCGAAGTGCAGGTGGTCTTGAAGGACACCGGCTATCAATACCCGGTGGGGGGCAGCGAATGGCAGACCCTGCCGGAAACAACCGAGTGGCAGGAGAGCCGGGTGCTCAACCACCCCATCGTGCTGGCCAGCAAGGAAGAGCAGCTCGACTGTCGCCGTGCCGACGGCCGCGCCTGCTCCGAGCCGGATCTGCCGGGCACCGAACTGCTGGACGCCGAAGCTGCCAAGATAGTGCAGGATGCCAGTGGCCAGCCCGCGCCGGTCTGGCAGGAGAACTATGGTCACGATGACACCAAGCTGCTGGCCGTGTCGCGCGGCATCCAGAGCCTGCTGGCGGCCAATCAGCCGGCCCATCCGGCCATGAAACTGCTGCTGGAATACGTGCGAGCCCACAACTACCACAACTACGGCAAGCACAAGGAAGACGGCCCGGCCGCCGCCGAGGCGCTGGCCGAGGCATTGACCGCACTGGGTGCCCATCCGCTGCTCTTCCCGGAGCAGGCCAGCGACGAGGTAGGTGCCGTCATGGGTGCCTGGAGCATCGCCCTGCACGGCCAGTTCAAGAGCCCGGCAGTGCAGAGCCGTTTTGGCACCCTGCTCGGCGAGTTCAACCAGATGCTGGCCTACGCCACCCGCCATGCCAGCGAGATCAACGGTCAGCACGCCTGGGCAACCGGCCTGTTCGATCTGCTCAACTTCCTCGACTTCGCCAGCGACTACAGCGACCCCTTCGCCAACGACTTCCGCCAGCAGGATGGCGAGCTGCGCAAGCAGCTGCACGCCCTCGGCATGAGCGAACTCGCGTTGTGGCAAGGAAGGGATGGCGCCGATCTGTTCCTGCTCAACAACGTGCTGGATGCCTACACCCGCCTCTACCGGGTCGCCCGCTATACCCGCCCGGACGAGCTCGACGGCTACCGCAAGCTGCTGGATGACTCCGTCATCGCACTGGTTCGCCACCACGACCTGATCCCTGGTGGTCAGCAGAGTCAGGACCTGCTGGAAGACATGTCACTGACCCTCTCCACCTATTACCTGACCTACACGGACCGCACCAGCGAAGCCTGCATCAGCGGTGACTTCGCCGGTCTCTGCACCCCTGTCCGGGTGGAGGACGTGCTGCCGTTCGAGCACACCTGCTCGCCGACCCTGCGCCTGCGGGCCCAGGATCTGACCATGAGCCAGGCCGAGGGGATCTGCCGTGAACTGGGTGCCGAAGAGCAGCAGTTCCACCAGCAGATGGAGACCGGCTGGCAGCCGGTGGCGGATGATCACAACGAGGCGCTGGAACTGGTGATCTTCGACTCCTCCGCTGACTGGAAACGCTACGGCAGTGCCCTGTTCGGCGGCGTCTCCACCGACAACGGCGGCATCTACCTCGAAGGGGATCCGGCGCGCCCCGGCAACCAGGCCCGCTTCTTCGCCTACGAGGCGGAGTGGAAGCGCCCTGCATTCCAGGTGTGGAACCTGCGCCACGAGTACGTGCACTACCTGGACGGCCGCTTCAACCAGTACGGCAGCTTCGGCCACTACCCGCTCAACCGCACCACCTGGTGGTCGGAAGGGCTGGCGGAGTTCATCGCCCACGGCCAGTGCTTCGCCCGCGGTCTGGACAACGTCACCGGCCGCCCGGCCAGCGATCGTCCGGCCCTCGCCGACATCCTGCACCTGGATTACGACAAGGGCGGCGAGATGGTCTACTCCTGGTCCTACACGGTGCACCGCTTCCTGAACGAGACCGGTCGCGGCGCCAGCTGGCTGGCCATGGCCCGGGCCCTGCGAGGCCCGGATCGAGAGCAGGCCATGAGTGCCTTCGAAGCCGAGCTGGACCAGCTGATTGCCAATGACAGCGAGGCCTACCAGCAGTGGCTCGGCCGCGAGCTGCTGCCCTGGTGGGAAGCCAACAAGGACTCCGACAAGTGCAAGGCCAACGACTCCTCCCACTGAGGACGAGACGGCGATGACAAGGGGCGGCCATGGCCGCCCCTTGTTTATGGCGCCGTTTGATAAGCCCGGGATCCTGGCGCGCGCTGCGACAACCTCTGCCCGAGTGAGCCCCTGCGCCGCCATCAAACCTGACGCGCCACAACAACTTGTAATAGAATGGCCCCCTGTCTTCTCTTACTTCAGACCCGAACCGCACCGCGCATGAAGAAGTTTGCCAAGATCCTGCTCGCCTGCCTCTGCCTGTTGCTGGCCTCCATCGCCGCCCTGCTTGGCTACAGCGAGTGGACCGTCTCGGACGCCCGTCACTACACCTACGACGACGTCAACGCGGTGCCCTACAACCGGGTCGCCCTGGTGCTCGGCACCTCCAAATACCTGATTGGCGGCAGCCCGAACCACTACTTCAAATACCGGATCAAGGCCGCCGCCGAGCTCTACAACAACGGCAAGGTGGACTACATCCTGGTCTCCGGCGACAACGCCACCGTGCAGTACAACGAACCGCGCCAAATGCGGCGGGCCCTGATCCAGGCCGGCATCCCGGCCAACGCCATCTACAGCGACTACGCCGGCTTTCGGACCCTGGACTCCATCGTGCGTGCCAAGGAGGTGTTCGGTCAGGCCCACTTCACCGTGGTCTCCCAGGCCTTTCACAACGAGCGAGCCATCTTCATCGCCCGCCATTTCGGCATCGAGGCGGTCGGCTTCAACGCCGTGGATCCCAGCGCCTATCAGGGCATCAAGACCCGGGTGCGCGAGGTGTTCGCCCGCCTGATGGGGCTGCTCGACCTCTACGTGCTGGACAAGGGTCCCAAGTTCCTCGGCGAGCCCATCGTCATCGGCGGCCCGGTCCCCTGCCAGGCGCTGAGCACCATAGGCGCGAGCCAGCCCTGCCTGCCCATTGCACCGCCCCCTCATAAGCCGAAGGCCAAACCGGCAGCGGCAGTGAGCGCGGCAACCGCCACCAGTGCGGCGGCTGCAACCAGCGGAGCCTTGGCCACCAGCGCCGCCGTGCCGAGCGAGGCAACGCTCATGGATAGCCCGGCTGCCGCCAGTGCAGCAATGCCAACCAGCAGTGCCCCGGCCACCAGCGCAGCCGTGCCGAGCGAGGCAACGCCCGTGGATAATCCGGCTGCCGCCAGTGTGGCGCCGCCAACCGGCAGTGCGCCGACCCCTCAATAGCAGAGACCCGCCAACAGGCGGGTCTCTTTCATTGGGCTCGGTATTTCCGGTGATCAGGCCAGCGCCGCCACGTAACGCCGTGCCACCTCGTCCCAGTCGATCACGTTGTAAAACGCGGCTATGTAGTCGGGACGCTTGTTCTGATACTTGAGGTAGTAGGCATGCTCCCACACATCCAGCCCGAGTATGGGGGTGAGCCCCTCCATCAGGGGGCTGTCCTGGTTCGCGCTGCTCACCACCTGCAACTTGCCGCGCCCATCGACCACCAGCCAGGCCCAGCCGCTGCCAAAACGGCTCAGCGCCGCCTGGGTAAAGGCCTGCTTGAAGGCCTCCAGCCCACCCAGATCCCGCTCCATCGCTGTGGCCAGCTCGCCGCCCGGCTCGCCGCCGCCCTGTGGACTCATCACCTGCCAGAACAGGCTGTGGTTGGCGTGGCCGCCGCCGTGATTGCGCACCGCCCCCTGAACCTGGGCCGGCAGGCTGTCGATACGGGCAAGCAATGCCTCCAGCGGCAGGGTAGCCAGCTCCGGCAGATCGGCCAGGGCGGCATTGAGGTTGGTGACATAAGTCTGATGGTGACGGCTGTGATGGATCTCCATGGTCTTTGCATCGATATGGGGTTCCAGCGCGTCATAGGCGTAAGGAAGGGCTGGCAGGGTATGGCTCATGTTCATTGTCTCTCCTGTTGGGCTCAATGCAGTTGATGGGCAGAGCCGGTCTGACACAGACATTGACCCAGGCTGCGCTGGATGCCGTCGTGATGACCGTGTTTGCCCAGAAAGGCGAGCAGCTCGGTACGGGTGCTGCGGGCGTGGCGAACAGCCGCCTCCCGCAGGGCAGCGGCACTGGTGGGGGACTGGCTGGTGGCCAGCAGGCAATCATGGATGTGACACAGCAGGTCGGCGGCCCGATCCGGCAGGGTCATGGCCACCAGCAGATCCGCCAGGTTGTGATGGGCCACCACCAGGGCCGCCACCGCTTCGTCGGCATCGTGCCAGTCGGCAAACTGCTGGCGGGCAAGCCACAGCGCCTGCTGATAGCAGTCGAGCGCCCTGGCGTACTCCCCCGCATCGAAATGGCGGTTGCCACTCAGGGTCTGCGCCTTCCAGTGCGCCATGCTGCTGTCCGCTCCGGTGGTACCGACCCACCCCTTCACCCAGGTTCCCGTCATGACTCGACCACTCAAATGATAATAATTATTATTTAACTTATTTAATGGGCAGACACAAGGAATAGTTGGTGCCGCCTTTTTTGCCCATATGGGTAGGGTTTTTCTGCAATCCCCGGTTTAGTGATCCCACCCACAGATACATTTGAGTTCAGCTACCATGCTGCCGGTACTGGCATGAGGCCGGTGGCTGCCCCGGTGACGACCCCCGGTGACGACCAGAATGCAGCCGGTTTTTTCACAAGGACGGTGAAGATGAAAAGATGGCTATTGATGCTGTTGTGCGCCCTGCCCATGCTGGGTCAGGGCGCCGGTTATACCCAGACCCGCTACCCCATAGTGCTGGTGCACGGTCTGTTCGGTTTCGACAAGCTGCTCGGAGTCGATTACTTCTACGGCATCCCCCAGGCCCTGACCCGGGATGGCGCCAAGGTTTACGTGGCCCAAGTCTCCGCCACCCAGAGCTCGGAGCTGCGCGGTGAACAGCTGCTCAAGCAGGTGCAGCAGGTGCTCGCCATCACGGGGGCGGAGAAGGTGAACCTCATCGGCCACTCTCACGGTGGCCCCACCATTCGCTATGTCGCTTCGGTCGCCCCCGAGCTGGTCGCCTCCGCCACCAGCGTGGGCGGGGTCAACCATGGCTCGGAGATCGCCGACCTGGTGCGGGCCAAGGTGACGCCGGGCTCGGCGGCCGAAGGTCTGGCGGTGGCCGCCGCCTCGGCCCTGTCCGGGGTCATCTCGCTGCTCTCCGGGGGAAGCCAGCTGCCGCAGGATCCCCTCGCCGCCCTCGACGCCCTCACCAGCACCGGCGCCCAGCGCTTCAACCAGCGCTACCCGGAAGGGCTGCCGAGCCAGCATTGCGGTGAAGGGCCTATGCAGGCCGCCAACGGGGTCTACTACTTCTCCTGGAGCGGACGCGGCACCATGACCAACATCCTGGATCCGGTGGATCCGGCGCTGGCGCTGACCGGCAGCTTCTTCAAGGAGCCCAGTGACGGCCTGGTCGGGGTGTGCAGCAGCCACCTCGGCAAGGTGATCGGCACCCACTACCGCATGAACCATCTGGACGAGGTGAACCAGTCGTTCGGCATTCGCCACCTGTTCGAGACCGACCCGGTCAACCTCTATCGCCAGCACGCCAACCGCCTGCAGAGGCTGGGACTATGAACAGGGCATGGCTGATGGCCGTTCCGATGGCGGCGGCCCTGCTGCTGGGGGGCTGGCAGTATTGGACCTCCGCTGACGCAACCGCCCCTTCGCCGCAACATGCCGGGCCCGCTTCCCCTCTGGTCAGGCAGGCCGCACCGCCGTCGGACAAGGGCTCGCTGCAGGCCCGCCATGAAGCCTTTCTCGCGGCCGAGGGCAACCTGACGGTGCCGGCGGATCCGGGCCTCGCCAGCTTGCAAAAGCTGTTCGACGAGCGCGAGCAGTTGCGCAGGCAGCGTTTCACCCCGGCCGAGCAGGAGCAGCTGTTTGCCGAGGACAGGCTGATGGAGCAGTGGACCCTGCGCCGCAAGGCGCTGGCGGAGGCCAGCGATGCCGACAAGCCGCTGCTGGCGAGTGAGTTGGAGCTCTGGCTGGCGGAGCAGCCCCAGTGGTTTCGGGAGGCGGAGGCCAACAGCCGCCTGCTCGGCGATCTGCAGGCTCTGGAGCAACTCCCCGCAGTAGGGCGTGACGCCGCACTGCGCGAACAGTTGGGACCGGAGGCGGCAGACCGGTTGCACCAGCTGGCAGAGAGCCAGCAGGGGTTCGAGCAGCAGTTGGCCGGCTATCTGGCCGAGATCAGGCCCCTGCCTGCCGAGGCCCGTGCCAGCCAGCAGCCGGAGATCCTGGCACGCTGGTTCGAGCCCGGTCAGTGGCGACGGGTGGAGGCCCTCACCCGGCTCACCCTGGGCGAGCAGTAACCGGCATGAAAAAGGGGCCCGCAAGTGGGCCCCCATTCTTTGACGCTGCCGCCCTTACTGCGGCTTGTTGGCCCCCGGCAGCGGCTGCCAGGTGAGGCGAGTCACCCGGTTGCCCTGCACCTCGCAGGTGAGGCAGAGATCCTGCCACCCCTTCTCCTGGCGCAGGGAAACTTCTCCCTTGATGCCCTCTGCATTCCTCTTGAGTTTGGCCGGCTCGAAGGTCACCTTGTCACCCCCGGCCAGCGCCATCAGCTTGCCATTGCAGAGCCACTGGGCGAGCTCGGCCCCCTTGAGCTTGACGCCCCCCTTGTCAGCCTTCTCCTCGGCGGTGCTCGGTGCAAACAACCCGCCCAGCTCGGCCGCCCGTCTGGTCAGCCAGGCTTCCCGCTGCTGCATGCTCATCTTGCTGACAAACTCCGCAGGCTGCCCCTTGTCGTCCAGCCATTGGGTCAGCTTGCCACTGTCATCGAAGGCGAACTGAGCGGCGGGCTCCTTCACCCCGAACAGCTTGCCGCCCTTGAAGTAGTAACGGCTCTCCCCTTCCTGTTTGCCCTGCTCGTTCAGGATGGGCACGGCGATGATGACGGGCGTGCCGTCGACCCAGGCCTTGATGTCAACGCCATCGTGGCTGAACAAGCGGGTATCGAGGGCGCTGTTGGCCCCCTTCTCCATCAGGGTGAACTGCTCGGCCAGGGAGGCGGCGAATGAAGGCAGGGAGCAGAGTCCCAGTCCCAAGCCGAGGCTCAGGGCGATCGCGGTTGTGCGCATAAGTGTCCTGTGGTGGGCCCGAAGGCCGGATTAACTCTCTACCAGCCAGGTCCTCAGTCCCTCCCGGTGAGCCTCGCTCAAAGGGATGGACTGCCGGGACCGGTAGTCAAAATGGATCAGGGTCGTCTCGGCGGTCACCGCCAGCTCGCCGCCCTGCCAGGCTTCCTGCCAGAGCGTGAAGGAGCTGGTACCGATACGCCGCACGCCGGTCTTGATCGACACCATCTGGCCATAGAACAGCTCCCGTTTGAATTGCACCGTGTAGCCCGCGATGATCAGATGCCAGTCATGCACATCCAGCTCGGGGGAGAAGAGGCGAAACAGGGGATCACGGGCCGATTCAAACCAGACCGCCGGCACCGTGTTGTTGATGTGGCCGAGGGCGTCCGTCTCTTGAAAACGGGGTTGGATCTGCATTTCCAGCATGGATGTCGACTCCTTGTCGTAGGACCGCGCACAGGCTAGCGCGCCAACCCGTCCGACTCAAGCGTCCCTGCCTGGGGGTGAGAGCCACCGCCGGTTTCCGGCTCCTGCGCCACCTGCTCGGGCTTTAACCAGGCGCTGCGAAAATCGAACCAGCCGAGGGCCGTCATGCGCACACCGTGCACGCCGACCCGGCTCTCCAGCTCCAACCAGTGGTGAAACAGCGGCACGAACCAGCTCTGGCGCTGCACCTCGGCCAGCAGGGCGCGGGGGCCGGGCTCTTCACCATGGGCGCGCCACTGCGTCAATCCCTGCCACAGGGCCTGCTGGCCGCCCCACACCCGGCGCAGCAAGGGGGTGCCCTGAAGCCAGGCGTAAGGGGCGAAGGCGTGCTCATGCTCCAGGTTGAGGGTGCCGAACCAGAGATCCACATCTTCATCCTCCCCGCTCACCCAGCGGCCGTAGTCCAGGGTACGTACCTCGAGCTGGATCCCCTGCTCTGCCAGCAGGCTGCTCATGGCGCTGGCGCACTCGTTGAATTCCAGGTGCTGGTTGAAGCAGGCCAGTACCAGCCGCGCTGGCAGGCTGACCGGGCCGGGCTCGGGAAGAGGCAGGCTCTCGCGCCAGTGGGGCAGGAGGCCCAGTGCGCTGGTCCAGCCCCGCTGCAGTTCGGGTGCCACCCGGGCCATCAGGGCCACCGGACTGAGCAGCTGAATGATCCAGTAGCGCAGAGCAGGATCCTGCAAGGCGCGGGAGCGCTCGTCCTGCAGCAGGAAGTAGCAGCCCGATTCGAGCTCCGACTCGCCGCGCATGGTGCCAAGCTCGGGGCTGTCGCGACCCAGCTGCAGGTGGCTCTCCAGCCGCTCCGCCAGCTCCGGCAACATCCAGATGTCGATCTCGTCGAGCAGGGCGCGCAGGCCGAAATAGTCGTCAAAGGCGGCGAGGCGCAGCTGCAGCGGGTCGTTGGCGATCACCCGATAGGGGCCGGTACCCACCGGTTGCAGGGCGAAATTCGCCTCCCCCTTGAGCTCGCGCGGCAGGATGGCCGCCACCGGCTCGGCCAGCAGGTCGGGCAGCAGAGGATCCGGGCTGTCGAGATAGAGATCCAGGGTGCGCGGCCAGGGGCTCTCCAGCCGCGCCAGATGGGCGAACAACGGGCGATCCCGCAAGGCCAGCAGACTCTCCATCACATCCTCCACCACCAGCTCACGCCCGTGGTGAAAGCGCACCGCCGGGCGCAGGTAGAAGCGCCAGTGACAAGGGCCGACCTGCTCCCAGTGGTGAGCCAGATCGCCCTCGATTTCCCCATTTTCCTCATTTCGCCGGGTGAGGCCGTTGAAGATCTGGCGGCTCAGGTGAATTTCGGAGCGGCGCAAGGGCGCGGTGGGCAGCAGACCGGGCAGGGGCCGGTAGTAGGGCACCCTCAGGATCTGGCGCCCCTCCCGGGTGGCCTGGCCGAGCTGCTCGATAAGCAGCGGGGTGAGCAGATCCAGGCGATCTTCGGCCAGTCGCACCGCCTGCGCCAGCTGGCCCTGACTCAGCAGATCCCGCAATCGGCGCCGGGTCAGGCTCTCCTGGTTGTCGAGCAGGGTGAGGCGGGAGCGCCGCCCCCGCCCTGCCTCCGCCGTCCAGCACAGCCAGCCCTGCCCTTCCATGCGGCGCAGCAGCAGGCGGGCATTGCGCGTGGTGCAGCAGAGCAGATCCGCCACCTCGGCGAGGCTGATCTCCCGCTCATCGCAGCCAAGCTGCTGGGTGAGCCGTTGAAATTGCTGATAAAGGCGGGTGGTAGGCATAAAAGAGGAAATCCTGTCTCTGAAAGTCATCAGTTTTTACTTCCGCATTTTAGCTCAATACTGCTGGCGAACGTGAGAACCACTGCACAGGAGCACCATCATGAGCCATGCCAACCCCCTCAAACCGAACCGGATCCAGCAAACCCTTCGTCGCTACTTCCTGAGGATCCTGCCCCGCCCTCTGACGCTGGTCGAAGATCCCATGGTGCAGCTCAACCGCCTGATGCAGTGGGATATGCACCAGATAGACGACAGGGAGTATCGCCGCCGTCTCTGAGGTTGCCGTCACCGACGCCATCCGCTCACCGCCATCCCCCGGCATTGCTTTGCCGGAATGGGTGGTTTACATCGGCGCCAGGACTGCTAGATTGGACGTCTATCCATCCATAATGGTGACATCCAACAAGGAGTGTGTGATGAAAGATGCGACCCTGGCCCTGCACCACGGCTTTTCCAGCGATCCCGCCACCAAGGCGGTGGCCGTGCCCATCTACCAGACGGTGGCCTACGAGTTCGAGAGCGCCCAGCACGGGGCGGATCTGTTCAATCTGGCGGTACCGGGCAACATCTACACCCGCATCATGAACCCCACCAACGATGTGCTGGAGCAGCGGATGGCCGCCCTTGAAGGGGGGATCGCCGCCCTGGTGGTCTCGGCAGGTTCCGCCGCCATCACCTACGCCATCCAGGCGCTGACCGCCGCCGGTGACAACATCGTCTCCACCCCCCAGCTCTATGGCGGCACCTACACCCTGTTCGCCCACATGCTGCCAAGTTTCGGGGTCGAGGTGCGCTTCGCCCAGGATGACAGCGCCGAGGCCATCGCCGCCCTCATCGATGACAAGACCAAGGCGGTCTATTGCGAGAGCATCGGCAACCCGGCGGGCAACATCGTCGATATCGCCGCCCTGGCCAAGGCCGCCCACGCCCGCGGCGTGCCGCTCATCGTCGACAACACGGTCGCCACTCCGGTCTTGTGCAAACCCATCGAACACGGCGCCGACATCGTGGTGCACAGCCTGACCAAATATGTCGGCGGCCACGGCAACTCCCTGGGGGGCGTCATCGTCGACTCGGGCAAGTTCCCCTGGGCGGATCACGCCGAGCGCTTCCCCCAGCTGACCCAACCCGAGCCTTCTTATCACGGGGTGGTCTACACCGAGGCCTTCGGCCCGGCGGCCTTCATCGGCCGGGTGCGCACCGTGCCGCTGCGCAATACCGGCGCAGCGCTGGCGCCGATGAACGCCTTCCTGCTGCTGCAAGGGCTGGAAACCCTGAGCCTGCGCATGGAGCGCCACGTGGACAACGCTCTGCGGGTGGCCCACCACCTCAAGCACCACCCCAAGGTGGCCTGGGTCAGCTACGCCGGTCTGCCGGGTCACCCCCACTACCCGCTGGCGGAGAAGTACATGGCCGGTCGCCCCTCGGCCATCCTCTCCTTCGGCCTGAAGGACGGCTACGAGGCGGGCGTGCGCTTCTACGATGCCCTCAAGATCTTCAAGCGGCTGGTCAACATCGGCGACGCCAAGTCCCTGGCCTGCCACCCCGCCTCCACCACCCATCGCCAGTTGAGCGAAGAGGAGCAGGCCAAGGCTGGAGTGAAACCTGAGATGATCCGGCTGTCGGTGGGGATCGAAGCCATCGAGGACATACTGGCGGATCTGGATCAGGCGCTGGAGGCCTGAGTCAATCGACGAAGGAGCGGGCACCACGCCCGCTCTTTTTCATCCATCAGTGAACCTGCTGCCGGGGCGCTACGTATCACCGCCTTCCGTCACTGCGTCGAGGTTTCCATGATAGTCCTGCACCACCTGAACAAATCCCGCTCCCAGCGCATCATCTGGCTGCTTGAAGAGCTGGGCCTGCCCTACCAGATCAAGGCCTACCAGCGCGATGCCGCCACCTTTCTGGCGCCGCCCGAGCTCAAGGCCGTCCACCCCCTCGGCAAGTCGCCGGTCATCGAGTTTGACGGGCGGGTGCTGGCGGAATCCGGTGCCATCACAGAGTACCTGATCGCCCGCCACGCCCCGGACCGGCTGGCACCGGCCGCCGACAGCCCGGAGTATCCCGAATACCTGCAGTGGCTCCACTTCGCCGAGAGCTCCGGCATTCTGCCGCTGCTGCTCGACATGTTCGTGCGCAAGGATGGCAGCCCGATGCGCTTCCTGCCGGACTACGCCAAAGCCGAGTGCGCCAAGGTGCTGGGTTATCTCGATGAGGTGCTGGCAAACCGCCGTTACCTGGTGGCCGATCGCCTCACCGGCGCCGACATCCTGAACTCCTTCCTGGTGGATCTGCTGGCCCAGAGCGGCCAGCTGGCCCAGTTCCCGCACCTTGAGGCCTACTGGCAGCGACT
Organism: Aeromonas sp. R6-1; assembly: GCF_040908165.1. Lineage (NCBI taxonomy): Bacteria > Pseudomonadati > Pseudomonadota > Gammaproteobacteria > Aeromonadales > Aeromonadaceae > Aeromonas > Aeromonas sp. R6-1. The sequence continues at coordinate 40,500 of NZ_JBFODF010000055.1, read as the reverse complement.
CAACACCTATCCGGCTCGCCAGAAGGCGGCAGCCCTGGAGCGCGAGCTGGACCGCAGCGCCGAATAAACGGCGGTGCCCCGGTGACACCCTGCAAAACGCCCCGATGATCGGGGCGTTCTCTTTTCCGGCCGTCAGCCAGATATCAAAGCGCGTGGGACAGGATCCTGGCCGCACTTATTGTCCAGATCGCCCCTTGACCAAGGGACTCAGGCCTAGAGGGCGCGAGAAAGGATCCGCGCCACTATGGTTGCCAGGATGACTTACAGCGCGTGGGAAAGGATCCTGGCTACCTTGTCGGGGTCGATGTCCTGCTGCTCCCCGAGGGCGGTCAGGCCGAACAGCTTGAGGTTGGAACAGATCCCCGGGATGCAGCGCGCATCCAGACCATAGTCGGCGAGGCGGGTACCCACCCCCATCTGCTGGAAGAACTGCTCGGTACGGATGATCGCCTCCTCAATGCGCAGTGCCTTGTCCTCGCGGCTGGAGTGCCATACTCGCTCGGCGAACTGGGCCAGCTTCTCCTGCTTCTGGGCCGATTGCTCCCGCAGCAGGGAGGGCAGCACCACCGCCAGACTCTGGGCATGATCCAGCCCGTGCAGGGCGGTGAGCTGGTGACCGATGGCGTGGGTGGACCAGTCCTGGGGCACACCGCGACCGATGAGGCCGTTGAGGGCCAGGCTGGCCGCCCACATCAGGTTGGCACGCACCTGGTAGTTGGTGGGCTCCGCCAGCGCCCGCGGACCGTTGTCCACCAGCACCTGCAACAGCCCTTCCGCCAGCCGGTCCTGCACCTCGCCCCCCACCGGGAAGGTGAGGTACTGCTCGAGGATGTGGACGAAGGCATCCACTACGCCATTGCCCACCTGGCGCGGCGGCAGGCTGTAGGTGGTGGCGGGATCCAGCACCGCAAACACCGGTTGCACCAGCGGATTGTAGAAGGAGAGCTTGGCCTCCCCCCGGCTCACCACGGCGGCGGGGTTGCTTTCCGAGCCGGTGGCCGGCAGGGTCAACACGCAGCCCAGCGGCAGCGCTGCCTTGATGGGGGCCTTGTCCCGCAGGATCTCCCAGGGATCGTCCCCCTCGAAGCAGGCCGCGGCGGCCACGAACTTGGTGCCATCCACCACGGAGCCGCCACCCACCGCCAGCAGGAAGTCGATGCGCTCGCGCTTGACCAGAGCCACCGCCTCCATCAGCTGATCGTACTGGGGGTTGGCGCCGATGCCGGGAAACTCCAGCCACTCCCGGCCCGCCAGCGCCTGGGTCAACTGCTCATAGACCCCGTTCTGCTTGATGCTGCCACCCCCGTAGAGCACCAGCAGACGGCTGCCGGCCGGGATCAGTTCGGGCAGAATGGCTATCTGGCCTTCACCAAAGCAGATGCGGGTGGGATTGGCATATTGGAAGTTGTACACGGCAGAGCCCTCGGTTGATTGCATGCCGGGGAATTGTGCGCCTGCCGTGCCATCAGGTCAAAAAACGGGATCCTGTCGTCAAAAATACGATGCCAGCTTGCCGATGCCGGGCGCTCCTGCCCGGCTTTGCTATGGTGATAGCGGGAAGACGAGTTCGTCGCCCCCTCAAGCCCCTCCCGGGGTCCCTTTCCCACTCACTGGGTCTCTATCATGAAACTGAAGCACGCCTGGATTGCGGGTGCCCTCACCCTCTGTGCCCCTCCCCTGCTCTATGCCGCCGAGGTCACCACCCATGTGGCCGTGGCCCCCGGACAAGCCAGTCTGGCCGAAGAACTGACGGCCAGGGCAACCGTCACCGCCATCGACCTGGCCACCCGCAAGGTCAGCCTGAAAAATGCCGAAGGGCAGACCCTGGATCTGATCGCCGGGGAGGAGGTGACCAACCTTCCCCAGCTCAAGGTGGGAGATGTCGTGGCCTTGAGATATCTGCAACTGCTGGACCTGACCCTGCTCAAGGGCACCGCCGGGGTGAGAAAACGGGTGGTGGAAGTGGAAGGGGGCAAGGCGGCCGCCGGGGAGAAACCCGCAGCCGGCGCCGGCATGCAGGTAACCATCTATGCCGACGTCATCGACGTGGACAAGGCGCACCAGACCATCCGGGTCAAGGGGGTCGACCACACCCTGACCCTCAAGGTGCAGGATCCGGCCCAGTTCGCCCTCATCGCCAAGGGGGACCAGATCAAGGCCGTGCAGACCACCGCCATCGCCATCGGCATCACCCCCCAGAGTCCCTGAGCCCTGACCACGGCCTGCCAGCCCCGTGGCAAGGGGGCAACTCCTTGCCTTTAACGCCCAAAGATTTCCGTTTGAATCACATCATGCCTGGGAGGCGGATTTGCCGGTGAGGCGATCCATGGCCTCCTTGAGCATGGCATCGCGCTGCGCGGCCAGGTCCTTGCTCTGCGTTTCGCGCTCCTCGGCAGAGAGCGTCTTGTCATCCGCTATCCCCTTGAGCTGACGCTCGAGATCGTCAAATTTTTTGCGATCAAAGCCCAGGGCCTTGTCCACCATCTGCTGCACCCGCGCATCCTTGACACCACCGGTCAGGACTGTGTTCTTGCCGTTCCTGGCCAGATGCTCGTAGGTCAGCGCCTGCTGCGCCTTGCCGGTCAGCACCTGACTGGAGAGGCTGACCTGCTGAGACCAGCCGCTCTGCTTGTCGTCGCTGTCGCTGAGGGTCGCCAGGGCACGGTTCTGGGACGCGCTCTGGGCGAGTTGATGACCATAGGGTTTGATATCCATGAAGGCTCCACGCTCACTGCCGGCCTCGCCGGCTCCGGGGATGGTTTCCCCGCCATGAGCCGGAGACAGCAAAATGCAGGCCAACTTGGGTACCCCCTCTCTCGACGGCTGAGCACGGGGTCGCAGCACGCCTCCTTCTGCACTCCATGACGAGTGCGACCAGATCCATTAAAAAAGGCGCCCGAAGGCGCCTCTTGTGGACAGGAGTCGGCTCGTCATGACATCAGCGACGGCTGATGTGGAGCGGGCCGAAGGTCTGGGCCACCGGCATGATCTCGATGCTGTTGATGTTGACGTGGGCGGGCTGCTCGCTGATCCAGAGTACGGTATTGGCGATGTCTTCCGGCAGGATGGCCTGCACCCCCTGATAGACGGTGGCCGCCTTGGCGTCGTCGCCGTGGAAGCGCACGTTGGAGAACTCGGTGCCGCCACACAGGCCGGGCTCCACGTTGGTGACACGCACCGCCGTGCCCGCCAGATCCGCACGCAGGTTGAGGCTGAACTGCTTCACGAACGCCTTGGTCGCGCCGTAGACGTTGCCGCCCGGATAGGGATAGGTCCCTGCGATTGAGCCGATGTTGATGACGTGGCCGCGGTTGCGCGTCACCATGCCCGGCAGCAGCAACCGGGTGATCAGGGTCAGGCCGCTGATGTTGGTGGCGATCATCTGCTCCCAGTCTTCCAGATCCGCCTTGTGGGCAGGCTCCAGCCCCAGAGCCAGGCCGGCGTTGTTGACCAGCAGGTCCACCTGTTGCCATTCGGTCGGCAGCCCCTCGATGGCGGCGCGGGTGGCAGCCTTGTCCTGGACATCGAACACCAGGGGCAGGAACTGCTCGCCCAGCTCCTCGGACAGGGCGGCCAGCCGTTCGGCGCGACGCCCAGTGCCGATCACCCGGTGGCCTGCGCTCACCAGCAGGCGGCTGATGGCCTCACCAAAGCCGGACGAGGCGCCCGTTACCATTGCAATCATGTGAACCTCCATTGTTATTTGTCTTCTTGAAAAATCAGCACGTTATATGTCGCGCTTGCCCAGCTTTCGCCATGCGAACACCGCCAGATGCAGCAGGAAGAGACCCGAGCCCCCCAGCGCAAACAGCAGGCCGGTCAGGGCGTTGACCGAGGTATCCGCGCCGCACCACCACCAGACCAGCCAGCCGACGACCCCGATGAGAAAGGTCTGGGCGGCGCAGACCGGGCAGCGCCCGAGCTTGGCCCTGATGGCGGTGGCCAGGCAATCCTCGCAACTCATGATGGCTCCTGCCGCTCATCCCCCAGCGCCAGCACCAGGCGGTGGGCATGCTGGCCGGGCCCGTAATAATCGGGCAGCCGTACCCCGGGGCGAAACCCCAGCCCCTGATAGAGGGTCCTGGCTTCTGGGTTGGCGTCGGCGACCTCGAGGCGAATCGCCCCCCAGCCGGCCTCGCGCCCTTCACGGATCACCTGCTCCAGCAGGCGGCGTGCCCACCCCTGACGGCGGACGGTCCAGCGGATGGCGAGGGTCTGGATGATGAGACGATCCCAGCCTTTGTGCTCCAGCACGCTCAAATAGCCCATCACCTGCGCCTTCTCGTCTTGCAGCAGCAGGGTGCGCCCCTTGGCCTGATTGAGCAGATAGTGCCAGCGGCTGCGGCCGAAGGCGACCTCGGGGGGAAAACAGTAGCGTTCCAGCTTCACGATGGCGCCCAAATCATCGGCTCGGGCGGCGCGCACGGTCAACACGGGGAGTCCTTGTTCGGTTATTTATCCTCAGCACCAGAAATGCGACTTGTATCACAAGTTACCAAGGCAGAATATTAGGCACTGTAACCTCTTGTTTCCCCTCGCGCCATTGTCGTGCTTGTCGGTGCATCGAAGCCCACTGGGGATCCTGCCGTTTCTGGCAGTCCTTTCTGTGGAGCCTGAAAATATGAGTACCTATGTCATCGTCGAGGAGCCGGGCGACTGGCCCTGCCATGCCGACTATCTGCTGACCGCCCGCACCTACCTGCAACACGGTCTGCCCACCACAGGGGGGCGTCCGCGCATCATCAACCTCTGCCGCAGCCTGGAACACCTGGGGGCCGGTTATTACTGCTCCCTGCTGGCCCAGGCCCGCGGCCACCACTGCCTGCCGGGATTGCAGGCCATCAGCAGGCTGCAACCCCAGCAGCCTCCCGCCAAGCTGTGGCGCAAATTGCAGGGCTGGCTGGCCCAGCAGAGCGAGGACAGGATCCGGGTGCGCGCCATCTTCGGCCAGTGCGAACAGAGCGAGCTGGCGGGGCTCGCCCGCTATTACTACGGCCTGAGCCAGTTGCCGCTGCAGGAGCTGACCCTCAAGCGCGGTCGCCACGGCTGGTCGGTGCGCCAGCAGGAGAGCCTGTCACCGCTGGCGCTGAGCCCGAGCGAGAAGGCGCTGATGGTGCAGCACGCCCAGGCGCTGGTGGGCACGGGGGACGAGGAACAGACGGCGCCACGCTACCAGCTCGCCATCCTGGTCGACCCCAACGACGGCCGCGCCAGCAGCGATGCCCTGGCGCTGGAGCGTTTCATCAAGGCGGCCGCTGCCCAGGGGATCCAGGCCGAGATCCTGCCTCCCTCGGCCATCGAGCGGTTGCCGGAGTTCGACACCCTCTGGCTGCGCGCCGAGACCGCGGTCGGCCACTACACCTTCGAATTTGCCCGCCGTGCCGAGCAGCTCAAGATGCCGGTCATCGACAGCTCCCGTGCCATCCTCGCCTGCAGCAACAAGCTCTATCTCTACGAGCTGATGGTGCGCAGCGGCGTGCCCATGCCCCCCACCACCGTCGTGACCCGCCGCGGCCGCCAGCATGTGGACGAACTGGTGCAGCGCCTCGGTCTGCCGCTGATGGTGAAGATCCCCGACGGCGCCCAGGGGCGCGACCTCGCCATGGCCAGCGATGACATCCAGCTCGCCCGCCTGCTGGACGAGGGGCTGGCCCGCTCCGCCCTGCTGCTGGTCCAGAGCCGGATCCCTGCCGAGTTCGACTGGCGCATCGGCTTTCTCGACGGCTCGCCGCTGTTCGCCTGCCGCCGCTACCGACCCGAACCCGGCAACCGCATCCGTCGCCGCAAACACCCCCTCGACATGAGCCGCATCGAGGCGCTGCCCCTCAGCGACGTGCCGGAGCGGGTGCTGCAAACCGCCCGCCGCGCCGTGCACCAGCTCGGCAACGGCCTGTTCGGGGTGGATCTGCGCCAGCAGGGTCAGGGCTGCGTGTTGCTGGAAATCATCGACAACCCCTGGATACGTGGCGATATTGAAGACAGGGAGGCAAAGGACCTCTACGAGCGCCTCGCCCGGGCCTTCCGCCAGCGGCTGGAGAACCGGGGGCAGAGCGCGACAGGATAACAAGCATCGCGAGCAGAGGTGGATATGATGACAATGCAGTGGTGGGACATCGCGCCCCTTGGCTGGGAGAACATCCTGGTCTGTCTGGTGTGTGGCACCCTGGTGGGGCTGGAGCGGCAGCTTCGCGGCAAGCCGGTGGGGATCCGCACCTCTTCCCTCATCGTGCTCGGCACCTACTGTTTTCTCGCCATCGGCGCCGCCGTCAGTCCTCAGGGCGCCGATCAGGCGCGGGTGCTGGGTCAGCTCATCACCGGGGTCGGCTTTCTCGGGGCCGGGGTCATGATGACCCGGGATGGTCAGGTGCTGGGGGTGACCTCCGCCGCCGCCATCTGGATGCTGGCCGCCCTCGGCGCCCTCATCGGCATGGACATGCTGCATCAGGCGCTGCTGCTCACCGGCGTCACCCTCTCCATCCTGGTGGGGGTGGACTACTTGGAAGCCAGCTTCAAGAGCCTGCGCCGCGGGGTGCACAATCGGCTGGAACACTGGCGCCACGGGGCCGAGCCCTCGGTCTCTTCCCGCCGGGACGATCTGGGCAGCGGCATCGAGAAGTAAGCCGCCACCATGAAAAAGGGCTCCACTATGGAGCCCTTTCTGTTGTCTGCCTCCCTCAGCGCACCAGCAGGAAGCGGCCGGTGAGGGGCGGCAAGTCCACCGTCACGCTGCTGCCACCGATGGCCAGGTTCTCGCCGCTCTGCAGATCCACCAGGGCGCTGCCGCTGCGCAGCTTGCCGACCGGCACGGCGTAGCTCTGAGGCGTGGTGGAGACATTGAGCAGGTAGACTACTTGCTCGCCCGCCGTCTGCTTGATGTCGCCATAGACGCTCCCCTCGGCCACCAGCTTGACCCGCTCCCCCTGATAGAGGGCGGGGTGGGCGGCGCGCAGGGCCAGCAGAGCGCTCAGCCACTGCTTGAGCTCGGCCTGCTCGCTGCTCGGCACGAAGCCGGTGACACCGGGGACCTTGCCATCGCTGCGGGCCACGTGATCATCGCAGAGCCCCTGGGCCGCACAGTCGCCCCCCACCTGACTGGCAAAGCCAGGCACCTCGTCGCCAAACTCCTCGCCATAGTAGAAGGTAATGGGACCGGAGCGGGCGGCCATGAAGCTGAAGGCCGCCTTGTGGCGCTGCCAGTAGTCCGCCCCATTGAAGTTGCCCCGCTCCAGCAGATCGCCGAAGCGCACCAGATCGTGGTTGCCCAGCATCAGGTTGGGCATGGCATGGTCCGGGTAGTTCTCCACCTTGTTCCAGCTGGCGTCGAGCACGCTGGCCCCCTGCCCGCCCTTGCCGGACTCTTCCACCGCCAGCGCCTGTACCAGGCCGTAGCGCAGGGGGAAGTCGAACGCCGAAGAGAGCGCCGGGTTGTCGCTCGGGCCATAGGCCTGGGTGCGGATCTCGTCGGCGCCCTTCCACACTTCCCCCACCATGTAGCCGAGGGTGCCCCACTGCTGGCCGGCGGCCTTGCGCGCCGCGCTGGCCCGCGCCACCTCGCTGCGAATGGCGCGCCAGTCATCCAGCCCCAACTGATAAGCCTGATCGAGGCGCCAGCCGTCGATGCCGTACTGCTCGACCCAGTAACGGGCCACCTCCTTGAAGTAGGCCAGACTCTCGGGCTGGCCGTAATCCACCAGTTGGCCCGGGTAGCCTGCGCCGCCGCTCTTGAGGGCAGGCAGCCGCCCCTCTGGTGAAGGCTTGCTCACCCCCACCTTGTTGACGTGGCCGAACACCCCGTCGAGGAAGACATAGAGCCCGCGCTGGTGCGCCCCGTCCACCAGTTGCTTGAGCTGGGCGTTGCTGCCGAAGTTGGGATCCACGTTGAAGAAGTCGCAGGCGAAGTAACCGGTGGCATCCAGCCGGTCGTCCCCGGCCTGGCCGGCGCAGGAGTCAAACACCGGAGTGAGCCAGATGGCGTTGACGTTGAGGCTCTTGATGTGGTCGAGGCTGTCGATGATCCCCTGCAGATCGCCGTTGTGCCGGGAGGGGCCGTAGCCAACGCCGTAGTTGGCGCTGCCGTCGCCGTCGACGAAGGACTCCACCATCACCTGGTAGGTGCGCAGGTTGCAGGCTGGCTGATCATTGCCGTAGCAGGCGCGGCTGGCCGACGCGGGGGGCGGATTGACCACCGGGGGCTGGGGGTCACTGCTGCCACCGCCTCCCCCGCTGCCGCAAGCCGTCAGTAACAGGGCGGCCCCGATGAGGCCGCCACGACGCAACGTTCCTTGTTTCATTGTTATGTTCCCGCTGTGGTGGATGGGCGCCCAAAGCGCCGCACTGGGGTCATGATAACGACCTGACCGACGCGGGTCTGTGACTGAAAACGTTACCTGACTCAACGAGTTAGCATGTCAGAAGCGATGCATGTTGCGATCGGGGAAGGCGGCGCGCTCGTCGATGGGCAGGATCAGGTGGTAGACCTCGTGGGCCGCCAGGGTGAAGCCCGAGGGCCACGCCAGTTGATGGCGATCATCGATGAAGACACGGGCGAAGCGACGCTCGGTCTCCATGGCCGCAAACAGCGGCTGGCCGCGCCAGGGGGTGAGATCCAGCACGCCTGTGGTGCCGTCGGAGAGCACCACGAACAGAGACCAGCCCTGCATATATTCCACATCGATGAAGACCGGCATCCCTTCGGCTCCGATTGAGAAATTCGGCGCCATTATAGGCACGACCATTGTCTCGATGTGCCAGCAGGATCACAGTTTTCCCAGCGTTTTATGCTCTCTTCGAACCCTGCATCCCGTCACAAAAAAATCATAAAACGTGCCAACTTTTCCATGTATACCCCATGCCCATGCAACCTTTGCCAGGCGCCACTGTCATACTCCTGCACCATAACAACAATGCGTCCGGGGACTGGGCGCAAACAGGTTTGCAGGAACAATATGACCACCATCAGACAATGGCTGGGACCGGTTTGGCCCATCGCCGTATTTTCATTGATCGCGCTCATCTCCCTGACCGTCAGCCGCCTTGGCCTGGGGCTCTGGCAACTGGAACGGGTGGATGCTGTCTCTGGCTGGCAGGAGATGCTGCTGCAAGGCATTCGCGTCGACGTCGCCACCCTCTGCTGGGTCTGGGGCGTACCCGCCGTCTTGACCCAGTTGCTGGCCGGGCCCCACGCGCCGGGGCGGCTCTGGATGCAGCTTATCCGGATCTGGCTCACCCTGGGGCTCTGGCTGATGCTCTTTCTCGAGATCTCCACTCCCGCCTTCGTCACCGAATACGGGGTGCGCCCCAACCGCCTCTATGTGGAGTACCTCATCTATCCGAAAGAGGTGCTCTCCATGCTGTGGGCTGGCCGCAAGGGCGAGCTGCTGCTGGCCGTGATCTTCAGCGGCGCCGTGCTGGGCGGTGGCTGGTGGCTGAGCGGCCGCCTGGTGCGTGACCTAAGCTTCCCCCGCTGGTACTGGCGCCCCGCCTTCGCCCTGCTGATCCTCGCCGTCGGCTTCCTCGGCGCCCGCTCCAGTCTCGGCCATCGCGCCCTGAACCCGGCCATGGTGGCCTTTGCCGACGATCCCCTGGTCAACGCCCTCACCGTCAACTCCGCCTACTCCCTCTTCTTTGCCATCAAGCAGATGGGGGCCGAGGAGGACGCCAGCCAGTTTTACGGCAAGATGGCTGACCATCAGGTACTAGACATAGTCCGCGAGGAGAGCGGCCGCCCTCTCGGCGATTTCACCTCTGCCGATCTGCCGAGCCAGACTTTCAATACGGCCAGCTACCAGGGCAAGCCCAAAAACCTGGTGATCCTGCTGCAAGAAAGCCTGGGGGCCCAGTTCGTCGGCTCCCTCGGCGGCCTGCCGCTCACCCCGAACATCGATGCCTTGTCGAAAGAGGGTTGGGCGTTCGAGCAGCTCTACGCCACCGGTACCCGTTCGGTACGCGGCATCGAGGCGGTGCTCACCGGCTTCACGCCGACCCCGGCCCAGGCCGTGGTCAAGCTCGGCAAGAGCCAGACCAACTTCTTCACCATCGCCGACCTGCTCAAGCAGCGAGGCTATGACACCAGCTTCATCTATGGCGGCGAGAGCCACTTCGACAACATGCGCAGCTTCTTCCTCGGCAACGGCTTCACCACCATCGTCGAGCAGAAGGACTTCAAGAACCCGGTGTTCGAGGGATCCTGGGGCGCCTCGGATGAAGATCTGATGGCCAAGGCCGACGAGACCTTCGCGGCGCTGCACAAGGAGGGCAAACCCTTCTTCAGCCTGGTGTTCAGCTCCAGCAACCACGATCCCTTCGAATTCCCCGACAACCGCATCGCCCTGTACGAGCAGCCCAAGCAGACCCGCAACAACGCCGCCAAGTACGCGGACTACGCCGTCGGCGAGTTCTTCAAGAAGGCCAGGGCATCGGACTACTGGAAGGACACCCTGTTCCTGGTCATCGCCGATCACGACAGCCGGGTCGGGGGAGCCAGCCTGGTGCCCATCCCCCGCTTCCACATCCCGGGGGTCATCCTGGGGGACGGCATAGCACCGAGAAAGGACCCCCGCATCGTCAGCCAGATCGACATGGCCCCGACCCTGCTCTCCCTCATGGGCATAAGTGCCGACTACCCCATGCTGGGCAAGGATCTCACCCGCATGCCCGCCGACTGGCCGGGACGCGCCATCATGCAGTACGACAAGAACTTCGCCCTGATGCGCGGCAAGGATGTGGTGATCCTGCAGCCCGAGCGGGCGCCGGAAGGCTTCATCTACGAGGATGCGACCGAGACGCTCACCCCGGCGCCGCAGCCGGGCGCCATGAAGGATGCCGCCCTGGGGCTGGTCCTGTGGGGCAGCCTGGCCTATCAGCAGGGGCTCTACCGGACGGCGCAGGACAGCCGGCTGGCTCTCAACTGAGGAACCGCCCACAAAAAAACCGCCCTCGGGCGGTTTTTTCTTGCGGCTCGCCCCATCAGGGGTGGGGGAAGCAGGGGAGCGAGCGGCTGAACCTGTGCTCGAACACCAGGGAGGTCTCGAGGTGCACCACCTCTTCCCGGGAGGTGAAGTGATCGAAGACGAAATTGCGCAGGTGTTCGGTATCGGAGACGCACAGGTGCACCAGGAAATCATCCTTGCCGCCCATGTGGAACAGGCTGATCACCTCGGGCAGGGCCAGGATGGCGTCGCGAAACGCATCGATGATCTGGCGGCTGTGACGGGCCAGTTGCAGGGAGACCATGGCCTGGATGTGACCGCCCAGGGCCTGGTAATCCACCTCGCAGTGCGCCCCCTTGAGCACGCCATCCTGCTGCAGCTTGCGCACCCGCTCCAGACAGGTGGACGGCGCCACCCCGACCAGGGCCGCCAAATCCTTGTTGGTCATGCCCGCATCGCGAAACAGATGGGCCAGGATGTCCAAGTCCAGTTGATCCAGGTTTCTCATCTTTACTCCTTGCATCGCTCGATTTTTTTAGACTCTGCCCGTAAACCGGGCCGAACACAACGCAGATTGACATCGCCTCCGGCCCCTCTATGCTGTGCCGCACCCGCGGGATGCCGATCCCGTTGATCCCGGCCACCACGAGGAACCCCATGCTCAGTGCCCATCCCTTCTGGAGCCTGGACATTCCACGGCTCGACGGCCAGCTCCTGCTCACCCCCTGCCCCGGCAGCCAGCAGGTCCCCATGGCCGACGCCCTTGCCCAGTTGCAGCTGGCCGGTGCCGGCGGGGTGCTTACCCTGATGACGGAAGAAGAGCTGGCCCTGTGCGGGCCCCTCTCTCTCGGGCAGCTGGTGCAGGCCAGAGGCATGAGCTGGTTCCATCTGCCCATTGCGGATGACGAGGCACCGGATGCAGCCTTCGAACAGGCCTGGCCCGGGGTGCAACCCCGACTGCTCGCCCTGCTGCGCGAGGGACGGCACCTTGCCATTCACTGCCACGGCGGAAGCGGGCGTACCGGGCTGGCGGCCGCCCTGCTGCTGATGACCCAGGGGCTGCCCCAGCAGGAGGCCATGACCCTCATCCGGGCCAGACGGCCACGGGCCTTCACCCTGGCCTGCCACCGTCACTGGCTCGATACCCGTGGACGGCGGCTGGCCGGGGCGGACTGAGGGCTCTATCCCTTGGGCTGCTGGTAGGTAAAGACCTTGCCGATGTCTTCCACCTTGTAGCTGGTCAACTGGTAGACGTAATAGTTGAGCCAGTTGGAAAACAGCAGGTGACCGTGGCTTCGCCAGGTGGCGCGCGGGGTCTGGCTTGGATCGTTGTTCGGGTAATAGTTGACCGGAATGACGGGGGTGAGCCCGGCCGCCAGATCCCGCCGGTATTCCCCATCCAGGGTCAGGGCGTCATATTCCGGATGGCCGGTGACGAACACCTGGCGACAATCCTTGGTGGCGGCCAGATAGACGCCCGCCTCTTCCGACTCGGCGAAGATCTGCAGATCGGTGTGGGCGCGGATGAGATCCCCGTCGAAGGCCGCATAGCGGGAGTGGGGCGCCACGAATTCGTCATCGAAGCCACGCAGCAGCGCCTCGTGCTCGTCGAGGCGGTGGTGGCGATAGACCCCGGAGAGCTTCTCGCCGTGGGTCTGCTTCTCCATGCCGTACAAGGCTTTCAGCGCCGCCTGCACCGCCCAGCAGAGGAAGAGGGTGGAGGTGACATGCTGATGGGACCACTCGATGATCTCGACGATGCGGGGCCAATAGACCACCTCCTCGAACTCCACCAGCCCGAGCGGCGCCCCCGTGATGATCATACCGTCGTAGTTGTTGCCTCTCACCTGCTCGAAGTCGTGATAGAAGTTCTCCAGGTGCGCCTGGGGCGTGTTTTTCGACTCCCGATCGTCGATGCGCAACAGATCCACGTCCACCTGCAAGGGCGAGTTGGAGAGCATCCGCATCAGCTGGATCTCGGTTTCTATCTTCTTGGGCATCAGATTGAGGATGAGCACCCGCAGCGGGCGGATGTTCTGGGTGACGGCCCGGGATTCCGTCATCACGAAGATGTTCTCCTGCCCCAGCACTTCGGCGGCGGGCAACTGGTCCGGGATCTTGATCGGCATGCTGACTCCCTGTACTGCATCGGTAAATATGTCTGGACATCTAGAAGCCTATAATAAAGCGCTCCCGCTGTCATCAGATACCTTTTGTATTCACCCCGCCCTTTGACTAGCATACGGCTCAGTGTGTCCCTCGTGCCCAACCCCATGACAGGAATCAAGATCTCCGTAGAACGGCTGCAAGTCGGCAATTATGTCTCCCTGCCTTTGGGATGGCGTGAGCACCCGTTTCTGTTCTCCAGCTTCAAGCTCAAGAGCGAGGAGGAGATCGAGCTCATTCGTCGCCTTGGCCTCAAGCTGGTGACCATCATTCCCGACAAGAGCGACACGCCGCCCAAGCCCCTCGGCCAGACCCAGCCCCAGGCGGATGAGGTTGAGGGAGAGGGTCTCGTCGCCCGCCAGGAGGAGATGCAGCAGGAGAAACTGCGGCGCATCGAGCAGTTGCAGCGCTATCGCCGCGACCTGCAGCAGTGCGAGAAACAGTTCCGCCAATCCCTGGCCCAGGTGCGCAACCTCATGGGCAAGATCCAGTCCCGCCCCCTCAACGCCATCAGCGAGGCCCAGGAGCTGATCAACGCCATGACGGAGCAGCTCCTCTCGGTGGACGAGATGGTGCTGCACCTGGTCTCTGACAGCGATGATGGCAACAGCCTGCAGTTTCACTCCCTCAACGTCAGCGTGCTCAGCATGCTGCTCGCCCGGGAGTGCAAGTTGCCGGCCGAGGCGATCCGCCAGGTCGGCATGGGGGCCCTGTTCCATGACATCGGCAAGCTGAGGATCCCGAGCCAGATCCTGCGCAAGACGGAGCCGCTGACCAAGCCGGAGCAGAACCTGATGGCCCAGCATCCCCGCTACGGCCTGGAACTGCTGGGGCTGGTCAGCGATTTTCCGGAAGCAGCCAAGCAGATAGTGCAGAACCACCATGAGTACCTGGACGGCACCGGCCCCCAGGGGCTCAAGGGGGATCAGCTCGATCCCCTCACCCAGATCGTCTCCCTCATCAACGAGTACGACAACCTCTGCCACCTGGAGGCCAAGGTGCCCTACGCGGCCCTCGGCAGCCTCTACAAGCAGCGCAAGTCCCAGTTCAACGCCGATCACCTCGGCATGCTGATCCGGCTGATGGGGGTCTATCCCCCGGGCAGCGTGGTGCAGCTCTCCAACGGCCAGGTGGGGCTGGTGATGTCGGTCAACGCCTCCCGCCTGCTCTACCCCGCCGTGCTGGTATACGACCCCCGCATTCCGCGCCAGGAGGCGGCCATCATCGACCTCGACGCGGCCGGGCTGACCATCGCCAAGGTGATCCAGCCCAAACGCCTGCCCCCGGCGGTGTTCGAATACCTCAACCCCCGCACCCGGATCAGCTACTACTTCGAACACGGCAAGCCCTGAGAGGGCTGGCCCCACCCAAGGAGTCCCCATGCGCATCGAGATCATCAGCACAGGCGACGAGATAGTGACCGGCCTGGTGGTGGACACCAATGCCGCCTGGCTCAGCGCCCTCTTGCTGGAGCAGGGCTGGCAGGTGCGCCGCCGCGCCACCGTGGGGGACAACCTCGCGGATCTGACAGCCGTACTGCAGGAGAGCGCCAACCGCGCCGAGGTGGTACTGGTGTGCGGAGGGCTCGGCCCCACGGCAGACGACCTCACCGCCCAGGCCGCGGCCGAGGCGTTTGACCAGCCCCTGACCCTGTTCCCGGACTGGCTCGCCACCATGGCCGAACGCTATGCCAGTCGGGGCCGCACCATGGCCCGGAGCAACACCAAGCAGGCCTGGCTGCCCCGGGACTGCGAGATCCTCGACAACCCGGTGGGCACCGCCTGCGGCTTTGTGGTCTGCCACCCGGCCAGCCACGGCCAGAGCCGGCTCTTCTTCACCCCGGGCGTGCCGTTCGAGTTCAAGCAGATGGTGCGCGAACAGATCATGCCCCGCCTCAAGTCGCTGGCCGGGGAAGAGACCGACACCGAGCTGCGCCGTTTCTACACCTTCGGCGTCTCGGAGTCCGCCCTCAGCGACATGCTGGATGCGGCCCCCTGGCCTGCCGGCATCGAGCTGGGCTACCGCTCCTCCATGCCTCTCATCGAGCTCAAGCTCATCGGCCACGGTGCCAGCACCGCCGACATGGACGCCGCCGAGGCGAGGCTGCTTGCGGCCATCGCCCCCTGGCTGGTGGGGCGTGGCAACGAGGCGCCTGCCAGCCAGATCCTGGCCCTGCTGGGGGAGCGGTCGCTGCACCTGCAAGAAGGAGAGAGCCGGGGCGCCCTGCTGACCATGTGTCACGGGCACCCGGCCCTGACCGCCGGCTTCAGCCACACCCTGAGCGACGATCTGACTCAACTGGCGGTGCCCGCCGCCCCCCTGAGCCTCACCATAGGCCGTGCCGGGCCGGACGGCGTGCCGCTGCTGCTCTGCGCCGACGGGCAACTGCACGGCCAGACGCTCAGGGTCAGCCACCCGGATCCCGCGAGCGGTCGCCGGATCCTCGCCTTCGCCGCCCTCGACATGCTGCGCCGCCACCTGCTGGGGCTGCCGGTGCTCGCCGATTACCTCACCCTGACCCGAACGGCCAGATGCCAGGAGGGCGCCCGGGGCTAGAAGTGAGCCAAGCCTGCACCGCCATGGACCCAGTACCCGGCGAGCGCCAGGGTCAGCAGGCAGAAGGCCCTCTCGTAGCCCCCGCCGCTCTTGAGGGGCAGGCCGGGCAGGCGAAAGCGCCGACGCCAGGGCCAGAGCAGGGGAATGCCCATGGGGGTGAGCCAGTCCCCCAGCAGATGGCTGAGATAGCCCACGATGAGGGCATCCTTCACCGCCCCCGACAGCAACCAGGGGGCTTCCACCTGGGCCAGCCCCCAGACCCCCATCCCCACCGCCAGCAGGCTGTGGGTGAAACCGCGATGGCCGAACAGCCGGGAGAGCGGCCCCGAGATCCAGGGCAGTTGCCGCCCGAGCAGGGAACGGGGGTGATCGAGATCCGGCAGCAAGGCGCTCGCCAGGGCCATGGGGACGATGTGCCACAGGCTGGCATCGGCCAGGGCCGGAGTCAGTTCGACCTTGTGGGCAAGCAGGACGCAGGTGACGGAAAACAGCAGGTGGCCTTGGGCGGTCATGGGGCTCGTTCGGTTGGACAGAAAAAGGGGCTGATCGATGGTGACCAGGGTCCTCGCCCTGGGGCGGCGGCAGATTAAAATCCTTCTCTTCCTGCCTGGCAAGGTGATTTGCATCGCCACCTTCAACGTGGTTGACACTCTGGATAGCGAAAGCATAAAACGTCAGCATATTGCGCTAAAAAACTGCAATGGAGCCCATGGCATGGCCGGCTCTGCCCCTCTCCCGTCAGCCGATATTTCCTCAACCCGGCTCACCCATTTGCATTCAGATCGTTGACCCGGAAGGAAAAATACCCGAATACTGCGCGTTGGATCCGCCCCGGCGGCATTGGATGCCGGCAAGGAGAGGCCCCGGCATGGGGCAAACCGGACAGGGACAACGAAGGAGGGCCCGGTGTTAAGCAAAGCGTGGTTTCAGCTGTCGGCCGACATGAGCTATGTCTGCCTGCGCATCACCTCGGGCCTCACCGAGCCCATCCAGGAAAGCGACGTCCTGGCCCTGCTGCGACTCTCCAACTGCCGGCGCTACGAACCCCTCGGCGAGGGGATCCGCGAAGCCGTCACCCTGCTCAACGCCCTCATCGCAGAGCCGGATGCCCCCGCGCATCCGCCAGTCCCCATTGCCCGGCGCCAGGATGCCAGGCTGCTCATCCAGGTGGACAAGGACCAGATGAGCGCCAGGGCGCAGATCACCGCGGACTGGGGTGGCCAGCCCCTGACCCTGGCCCGGTTGCAGGAGGCCCTGGCGGCCAGCACGGTCAAGCAGGGGGTGAGCGAGCGACTGCTTGCCGCCGCCATCCAGGCGGCGGGTGAGGCTGCCCCCGGTGCCCAGCTCAATCCCGTCATCGCCCTCGGCAAGGCCGCCAGGCACGGCCTGGATACCCGCCTGGAGCGACTGGTGGAGACCGCAGCCGAGCGGATCCTCAAACCCCAGGAGCGGGATCACGGCAAGGTGGACATGCGCGACCTCGGCACCCTGCTCACCGTCAAGGCGGGGGCGTTGCTGATGCGCAGGCACCCCGCCACCCAGGGCATCGACGGCTTCACCGTGACGGGCCAGACCCTGACCGCCCGCCACGGCAAGGAGAGCGCCATGACGCCGGGTGACGGCACCTGCCTCTCCCCCGAGGATCCGGACCTGCTGCTGGCGACACGCCCGGGGCTCCCCTGTCAGGAGCGTGCCGGGATGCGGGTCGACGAGGTGCTCAACGTCAAGCAGGTCGACATCCGCCACGGCCACGTCGAGTTCGAGGGATCGCTGCTGGTCACCGGGGACGTCATGCCCGGCATGCGCGTCAAGACCAGCGGTGACGTGGTGATCGGCGGCTTCGTCGAGGGCGGCTACATCGAATCCGGCGGCACCATCACGGTGCGTAACGGCATCATAGGGCGCAAGCTGGCGGACGACGAATACCTCTGCCACCTCAACGCCGGGGGGGAGATCCACGCCAGCTATGCCCAGTACGCCAGGCTGGAGGCCGATGGCGACATCCATATCCTGAGCCAGCTCAGTCACTGCTATTGCCGCAGCGGCCAGGATCTCAAGGTGGGGGACAGCGCCATGCGCAAGGGGCACCTCATCGGCGGTATCAACATCGCCAACCGGCTCATCATGGCACCGGTGCTCGGAGCCTCGGCGGCCAACCGGACCCGGTTGCAGATCCTCGGCGGCTATTTCAGCCAGAAGGAGCAGGAGCTGGCGCTTCGCCAGCGCAAACAGACCTGCGCCGAGCAGATAGACAAGCTGCAGGATCTCATCCTGCGTCTGCTGCAACTGCCTCGTGACAAGCGCAATCCCGAGACCCTGCAGAAGATCAAGGCGCTGCGCACCCGCCAGTTCGACGAGAGCAAGAGCCTGGACGAGCAGCTCGCCGAGGCGCAGCGGGAGCTGCAGGCGCTCATGGCCAACATGGACATCATCGCCACCCAGCGCCTCTTCCCCGGCGTCGAGGTGGAGATGGCCCATCACCACAACAGGGTCGACATCGAGCACGGCCCCATCCACTTCGCCATCCGGGAAGATCAGCTGCAACTGACCCCCTACCAGGGCCAGCGCTGAGGGGCAACGTGCCCCCGCGTCGGCAGGCGGCGTGATCCCGGCGGCGATTTTCGCTACACTCGGCCTCCCCATGGCCCCATCGGGCGGGCCGGCCAGACTCAGGTAGTGAGAAGATGTACAAGCTGATCGCATTGGATATGGATGGCACCCTGCTGACCCCAGAGGGCCGAATCTCCCCCCGCACCCAGGCCGCCATCGCGGCAGCCCGCGCCAGGGGCGTGACCGTGGTGCTGGCCTCCGGCCGCCCGCTGGAAGGCATGACCGCCGCCCTGACCGAGCTGGGCCTCACCGGACAGGATGACTACGTCATCTGCTACAACGGCGCCCTGGTGCAGCAGGTGTCCGAGCAACGCATCATCCGCAGCCAGTTGCTGACCGGCAGCGATGCCCATGCCATCGCCCACCTGGCCTGTGAGCTGGGGGTGAACATCCACGGCTTCTCCGTCCGCCAGGGGCTCATCAGCCCCAGGATCAGCCCCTACACCGAGCACGAATCCCGCCTCATCGGTCAACCCATCAACCTGGTGGACTTCGCCACCCTGCCCGACGACGAGCAGATCATGAAGGTGATGATGATTGACCCAGAGCCCCTGCTCTCCCGTGCCATCGCCCAGCTGCCCGCCGAACTCCACGAGCGCTATACCGTGGTGCGCAGCGCCCCCTACTTCCTCGAGTTCATGAACAAGCGCAGCAACAAGGGCACCGGCGTCGCCGCCCTGGCCGAGCACCTGGGGCTGGATGCCTCCCAGGTGATCGCGGTGGGGGATGCGGGCAACGATCACCACATGATCGCCTACGCCGGACTCGGGGTCGCCATGGGCAACGCCACCGACGAGATCAAGGCGCTGGCACAGCACACCACGGGGCGCAACGATGAAGACGGGGTCGCTCAGGTGATCGAACGTTTCATCCTGAACGCCTGAGTCGACAAGGGGCCCTGTGGGCCCCTTCTGCTATCCGGCCGCCCGGCCAGATGTTTAATATATCCACCATCAAATCTCTCGCCGCACCAGACATCCCCCCTCAAGCCCCTTTAAATGGGACTCACAGCCCTATCTCGGCATCAGCGGTTAACATAATTGCATCATTTTGTTTGACATATTGAACGGCCTTGGCAGACTGGAGGCAGGATCCAGGCTGTCGTTGCCAAGGCTGACCGACGATTCTGGCACGCTGGCGCGACCCTGATCCCACGACCATGCCTTGAGGTATGCCCTTGCGAGCCGAGGCGGCAAGGGCCTTCCCAAGGCGCAGGATGAGACCGCCAAGGATAGCCAAGGTGACCTATGCCCAACCCCAGTGCCCATAACAAACCCGTCGTGCTGATGACCATGGGGGCCCAGGCCCGCAGTGGCCACGCCTACCAGGTCATGACCCACAAATACATCAAGCCTCTGGTGGAGATCAGCGGCTGCGTGCCGCTGCTGGTGCCCACCTGCTGTGGCACCGAGGATCTGGAGCAGTATCTGGACCTCGCCGACGGGGTCTATCTGAGCGGTGCCGGATCCAACATCGATCCTGCCCTCTATGGCCAGGAGAACCTCACCCCGGAGAAGCCCCAGGACAGGGACAGGGATCTGTTCGATATTCCCCTGGTGCGCGCCGCCCTCGACCGTGGCCTGCCGATCCTCGGGATCTGCCGCGGCATGCAGGAGATCAACGTGGCCCTGGGGGGGGACATTCACCAGAAGGTCTATTGCGAGCCGGGTTATGACGATCATCGGGAGGATGCGGATGACCCGGTGGACGAGCAGTATGGCGAGAGCCATCAGGTCGAGCTGGTGCCCGGTACCTGGCTGGCCGAGCTGATGGGGCAGCCGTCGATTCCGGTCAACTCCCTCCATGGGCAGGGGATCAAGACGCTGGCCAAGGGGCTGGCACCCCTGGCCCATGCCGAAGACGGGCTGATCGAGGCGATCCACGCTCCCGCCCTCTCCCCCTTCCTGCTGGCGGTGCAGTGGCACCCGGAGTGGAAGGCCAGCGAGAACCCCCACTCCATCAAGCTCTTCACCGCCTTTGGCGACGCCTGCCGCCGGTTCAGGCAGCAGGTCGGCTAGTCGCCGACCCCTTGCCCTTGAGCCTGGGCAGGGCCCCGTGCATCGGGGGCTGCCCGGAGGCATCCGACGTGGCGGGCCTGTGACCCCCCCACGCCATCAAGCTGTCCACTGCCTTCGGCGATGCCTCCTGCCCATTCAGGCAGCAGACGGGCTAGTCGCCAAATCCCTTGCCCTTGAGCTTGGGCAGGGCTCCGCGATCAGGGCGCAGGGTTCGGCAGACATCCAGCCCCTTGAGGCCCCGCTGGATATGGTCCGGGGCCTGCCCGAGCACCATGCCGTTGCCGCGATAGAGACGGGCATCCTCCAGCTCGAACAGCTCGCCGCCGATGAGCAGTTGCTCCCGGCCATTCACCACCTTGCCCCGTTTCAGGGGCAGGGTCATGTCCACCTGGATCTCTCCGGTGGCACACCCCTCGCGCCAGCGCGCCTCGTCGGAAAACGGGGAGATGGCGATCTCCCGCCAGGATCCGTCCCTGAACTCCATCCGGTAACGGTCTTGCACCAGATCGCATCCCGCCAGCACCACGGGGATCGCCAGCCAGATGACACCCTTCAGTCCCTTCACGCCCTTGCTCCCTTGTTGTTATTGCCCGATATACATCACGGAATCTGTCCCTCACCCCCAGCTCAGAGCAGCAGGGTGGCCAGATCCTGCAGCTGTCCCAGCTCCACATCCGGCAGCAGCGACAGCGACTGCCAGGACTGACCGCTCTCGTTGAGCCAGGCGGCCCGAAAGCCGTGCAGCCTGGCCCCCAGCACGTCGGTCACCGGGTGATCCCCCACATGGAGGATGCGGCCGGGGGTCAGCCCCAGGGCCTCTTGCACCTGCACGAACATGTCGGGCGCCGGTTTCATTCTGGCTCCCGCTCCCGCCTTGCAGACCAAGGTGAAGTAGCCAGCCAGACCCGCCAGCTCCAGATCCAGGTTGCCGTTGGTGATCACCGCCAGCGGGTAGCGCGCCGCCAAACGAGCCAGCAGGGCGTGAGTCGCCTCGCTCACCTCTATCTTCGAGCGCTCGGCCATGAAGCCGGTGAACACCGCCCTGGCCTGCTGCTCCGCCAGCCCGGGCTCCATGCCCCCCTGCACCAGGGCCTCGCGAATGCCCCGCTGCCGCGCCAGGCTGACGTCGTGGCTCAGCGCCGGGTGGTCCAGCAGCAACTGGCGCTTGAGCGCGAGCCAGCGCGGTTTGTCCAGCATGGCGGTAGCCAGGTATTCGCTGCGCAGATGGTCCAACATCCACTGTTCCGCCCGCGCGATGGCGGGACCGTTGTCATAGAGGGTGTCGTCCAGATCGAACGAGATGGCGGCCACCGGCTGCCAGCGACGGTAAAACTGCATGGCTGTTTCTTTACTCCTCATTCTCTGGCGTTGCGAGCGCCCGCCTGACCCGGGCGACGTGGAGATTGTCATCCCCGCAGATCGCACACCACATCACTCATCCTCCGGCGTTTCCGGATCCCGCTTCGCTCGCGGGTGGGCACTGTCATATACCTTGGCCAGATGCTGGAAGTCGAGGTGGGTATAGATCTGGGTGGTGGAGAGATCCGCATGCCCCAGCAGCTCCTGCACCGCCCGCAGATCGCCGGAGGATTCCAGCATGTGGGTGGCGAAGCTGTGGCGCAGCTTGTGGGGATGCACGTGGGCATTGAGCGCCTGCTTGTTGCCCCAGCCGTCGAGCCGCTCCTGTACAGAGCGGGCCGAGAGCCGCTGCCTGCGCTTGGAGACGAACAATGCCTCCCCCTCGTCACCGGCCAGCAGGGGGCGTACCTTGAGCCACTTGTGCAACCACTCCACCGCCATCCGCCCGATGGGCAGCACCCGTTCCCGCGAGCCCTTGCCGATCACCCTGAGCTGGCGCTCGTCGAGCTTCACGTCCGCGAGGTTGAGCCCCACCAGCTCGGCAAGGCGCAGGCCGGAGGAGTACATCAGCTCCATGATGGCGCGATCCCGTACCGCCAGCGGATCCTGCTCGTCGGTGATGTTGAGCAGCTGATACATCTCGTCCACGTCCAGGTTCTTGGGCAGGGGCCGCCCCTGCTTGGGGGTGACGATGCCCCGCGCCGGGTTGGCGGTGAGCCGCCCCTGGCGCACCTGCCAGTCGCAGAAGCTGCGCAGGGCCGACACCTTGGTGGCAAGGGAGCGGGGCGCCAGCCCCCCCTTGTGCATCCGGGTCACCAGACTGCGCACCTGGCTCGCCTCGAGCCGGGCCCAGTCGTCGACCCCGAGCTTCACCAGCTCGGCAGTCATGGCTTCCAGGTGGGCCTGATAGTTGCTACGGGTGTGGGGGCTGAGCTGGCGCTCGACCCGCAGGTATTCGATAAAGGCGTCCAGCTCCCCCGCCAGTGCGACCGGCAGGGGGTCGGCGGCAGGGGGCGTCCTGGCAGGGGCTCGGGTCGTTGCCTTAGCCACGGGCCAGCTCGGGCAGACGCAGTTGCAGCAGACGCCCCAGCTGACCCAGCAGCAGGGTGTCGTTGTGGGGGGTGAAGTGGCTGGGATCCGAGCTCGCGAAGGCCAGCACGCCGAGCTCCCCGAGCCGCATCAGGGCCACCGAGTTGACCAGCACATCATTGCCAAACAGCGCCTGCTTCTCGCTCTGGTTGAGGCGACCGAAATAGTAGTCCGTGCCGGGCAGGCGCTGGCCCAGCAGTTGTTCGAGCTGTTTGCCCTGCGCCAGGAAACGCTGCTCGGGGCCGCTCAGCTGGAAATGCCTGGGATTGAGCCAGAGCCGCAGGCCGGTGAGTCGCAGCCGCTGGACGAAGGCCTTGCCCATCACGGCGCTCAGCTCGAACAGGGTCTGGCAACCGTAGATCTCCCCGTAGAGATCCGCATAGACCCGGAAGATCCGCTCGTTCTCGCTGGCGACCCCCATCAGTTCGGTGATCTCCTGCTCCAGCTGCTCGATGCGCTCCCGCTGTCTGTCCAGCTGGCGCTCCACCAGGGAGATGGTGCCCTTTTGCGCATGGGGAATGCGGATCTTGTCCAGCATGGCCCCGTGACGCAGGAAAAACTCGGGATAACGGGCCAGGTACTCCAGCACTGTGGCTTCATCCACCAGTGATTCCTGCCGTTTGAGTTCGCTCATAACTTGGTTGATCCATCCGAAAAAGGGGCCAAGGGCCCCGATATGATCCGTTGATGGAGCGGGATCACCCGCTCCTTGTCTACAACTCTATCTGGCCGTCAAAGACGTGCTCGGCCGGTCCCGTCATGTAGACGGGCTGACCCGGTCCCTTCCAGGCGATGGTCAGCTTGCCACCCGGCAGGGTGACGGTGACCCGCTCCTTGAGCTTGCCCTGGCTGATGCCTATCACCACGGCCGCACAGGCCCCGGTCCCGCAGGCCAGGGTCTCCCCCACCCCGCGCTCGAAGACCCGCAGCTTGATCTCGCTGGCGTTGACCATCTCCATGAAGCCGACGTTGACCCGCTCGGGGAAGCGCTCGTGGCGCTCCATGATGGGTCCCAGGGTCTCCACCGGCGCATCGGCCACCGAGGGCACCTCGATGACGCAGTGAGGGTTGCCCATGGAGACGGCACCGCACATCACGGTGTGATCCTGGGCCCGCAGCAGATACGTCTTCTCCGCCTTCTGGGCACGGAACGGGATCTTGCCCGGCTCGAACTGGGGCACCCCCATGTTGACCGTGACCTGGTTCTCCCCTTCCAGCTGCAGAGTGATGCGGCCCCGGGCGGTACTGACCGCGATGCGATCCCGGTTGACCAGCCCCTTGAGACGCACGAAACGGGCGAAGCAACGGGCCCCGTTGCCGCACTGTTCCACCTCGCTGCCGTCGGCATTAAAGATGCGGTAGTGGAAGTCGAGCTCGGGGTCATAGGGCGGCTCCACCAGCAACAGCTGGTCGAAGCCGATACCGAAGTGACGATCCGCCAGCTTCTTGATGATGTCGTTGCTGAAGAACACCTTCTGGGTGACGCCATCCACCACCATGAAGTCGTTACCGAGGCCGTGCATTTTGGAAAACTCAATCAACATCGCGCGTTCCTGTCTCACCGTTAATCACGCTCTCACATGGAGGAACGCTGAAAATCCATCCATCACGGCAGCAGGTGCTCGCCACGCCAGAGATCCGCCAACTGCTCCCGCTCACGGATGAGGTGCGCCTGGTCACCGTCCACCAGCACCTCGGCCGCACGGGGTCGGGTGTTGTAGTTGGAGGACATGGTAAAGCCGTAGGCGCCAGCGGAACGCACCGCCAGCAGGGAGCCCTCGGCAATCGCCAGGGTACGCTCCTTGCCGAGGAAGTCGCCGGTCTCGCACACCGGGCCCACCACGTCATAGAGTGCCTTCTCGTGGGTCGCCCGGCTGTCCACCTCGATGATGTTCATCCAGGCGCCGTAGAGGGAGGGGCGCAGCAGATCGTTCATGCCGGCGTCGATCAGGGCGAAGTTGCGAGTCTCGCCGGGTTTGAGGAACTCGACCCGGGTCAACAGCACACCGGCGTTGGCGACGATGGCGCGGCCCGGTTCGAACAAGAGGGTCAGATCCCGGCCCGCCAGCTTCTGCTTGAGCGCCTCGGCATACTCGGTGGGGTGCGGCGGCTGCTCGGCGCCGTAGTTGACCCCCAGACCGCCGCCCACGTCCAGGTGATGGATGTGGATGCCTTCCGCCGCCAGCTCGTCGATGAGCTTGAGCAGCTTGTCCGCCGCCTCCATAAAGGGATTCAATTCAGTGAGTTGCGAGCCGATGTGGCAATCCACCCCCTTGATCTCGATGTGGGCCATGGCCGCTGCCTTGCGGTAGATGGCGGGCGCCTGTTCGATGGGGATGCCGAACTTGTTCTGCTTGAGGCCGGTGGAGATATAGGGGTGCGTGCCTGCGTCGATGTCCGGGTTGACCCGCACCGAGACCCGCGCCTTCTTGCCCATGCTGCCTGCAACCCGGTTCAGGCGCTCCAGCTCGGCTTCGGACTCCAGGTTGAAGCAGAGGATCTCTTTTTCCAGCGCAAGGCGCATCTCGGCTTCGCTCTTGGCGACGCCGGAGAAGACCACCTTGGCCGGATCACCGCCCGCCGCCAGCACCCGGGACAGCTCGCCGCCGGAGACGATGTCAAAGCCCGAACCAAGGCGTGCCAGCAGATTGAGCAGGGCCAGGTTGGAGTTGGCCTTGACCGCGTAGCAGATCAGGTGGGGAATGTCGCCAGCCGCCTGGTCGAAGGCATGCCAGTGGCGTTCCAGGGTGGCGCGGGAGTAGACATAGAGCGGAGTGCCGTACTGGTCGGCAAGCTGTTGCAGGGGAAGCTGTTCGGCCTGAAGCTGACCGTCTGCGTCGTAGTTAAAGTGATCCAAGGGGGCGGTTCCTTCCTAGATTATTGCGGCGCGGCCTCTGAGGCCGGTGTAGCGGTCGCAGGCGAGGCGGCTTGCGGTGTACTCTCTGTCTTGGGCTGTGTCTGCTCTGCAGGTGCGGGCTGTTCGGCCGGCGGCATGTAGAGCGGCCCCGTCAGGCCACAGGCGGCCAACCCGAGCGACAGCGACGCGGCAAACAGGCACTTGGTGAACTGGGTAATCATAATGGTTCGCTGCGAAAAAATTTTTGGCCCTCTATAATCGCACTCACATTGTTAAAAGCAACAGGATAAACCGATGAAGGATCACGAGTATCACGCCCTGACCGACGCCTTTTTCCAGTATGTGGAAGACACCATCGACGAGGGGTATCCGGATATCGACTGCGAACGCGCCGGCGGGGTGCTGACCCTGAGCTTCGAGAACAAGACCAAGGTCATCATCAACAAGCAGGAGCCCCTGCACCAGATCTGGGTCGCCACCCGGGAGAACGGCTTCCACTTCGAGCTGCGCGGTGACAGCTGGATCGACAACCGCTTCGGCGACGAGCTCAAGGCCCTGCTGACCCGGGCCTGCACCACCCAGGCCGGCGAGCCCGTGGTCTTCTCATGACGGATCTGCATCCCGAAGGTGCCCGCCATGCGGTGATCTGGCTGCACGGGCTGGGGGACTCCGGCGCCGGCCTCGCCCCCCTGGTGGAGGCGCTGGCCCTGCCCGCCGACCTGCCCGTCCGCCATCTGCTGCCGGATGCGCCCGAGCGCCCCATCACCATCAACATGGGCTACAGGATGCGCGGCTGGTACGACATCAAGAGCTTCGAGGATCCGGCGGATCGCGCCGTGGAGTCCCATGTCAGGGAGTCAGCGGCCCGTATTGCCGCGCTGATCGACCAGTTGGTGGCCGAGGGTTTCCCCCCCGAGCGCATCGTGCTGGCCGGCTTCTCCCAGGGGGGCGTCATCGCCTCCTTCACCGCCCTGCGTCATCCGGTGCCCCTGGCAGGCCTGCTCTGCATGTCCACCTACCTGGCGGTACCCGATGCCCTGCAAGCAGAGATGAGCGAGGCGGCCCGCGTCCTGCCCATCTGCTACATGCACGGCATCTATGACGACGTGGTGAACCTCTCCATGGGCTGGGACGCCAAGAACCGGCTGGAAGCGGCGGGACTCAGCCCCGAGTGGCACGAATACCCCATGCGCCACGAGATCTGCCGCCCCCAGCTGGGCGACATTCGCAGCTGGTTGCTGGCCCGCCTCGGCGCCTGATTGTCGGCTCACGGGTAAGACAACGGCCTGCATCAGCAGGCCGTTTGCTTTCATCCCTGACGGCGATGCTCGACGGCATCCCCCCACTGGCTGCGCCCCCTCCACGCCTGATTCCCGCACCACGGATACGACAACGGCCTGCATCATGCAGGCCGTTTGCCATCTTGCCGGTGCTGTTATCAGCGCATCATCCTACTTCCCGCGCCGCGCCTGGGGTGTCCCGCTGCGGGCTCTGGCTGCGGTAGGGGATCACATCGAGTTTGTCACCCACCTGCACGATTTCGTAGTACTGGGGCAGGTTGAAGTTGCTGAACTGACCCGCATTGCTGAATCGCTCGTGACCCGAGGTGTAGAACCGGTTCACCCCCTGTACCAGTTCGTCCTTGTTGCCGGCGAAGTGCTGGTAGATCTCCACCCGATTCGCCTCGTCCAGGATATAGATGTTGGTGCCTGCATCCCGGGTATCGAAGAAGAACTGCACCAGCCCTTCGCTGGCGTAGGCGTCGACGATACCGGGCAGGTGCTGGCTGTGAGTCTTGTCGAGGCGCAGCGGCAGGTGATCCAGCTTGTTGTGGGAGATGTGGCGGTAGAAGTCGATGGCGTTTTCCAGCTTCTTGACCGACACCCCGCGCCGCTCGAAGAAGATGCCGTACTTCTCCTTGCCGAGCGCCAGCGTCTTGACCAGCTGCTGCTTGTCCCGGGCCAGGCGCAGCTCGATGCATTCAGCCACAAGCTGCTGGAAGCGGGTGCGCACCAGGGAGCGGAAGTGCTGGCTGTAGCAGAACACCTCGATCATCTCGGGGGCCGCGGCGTCCTGGTGCATCTTGCCGAGGATGGTGGTGAGGGCGTCCACCACGGCTTCCTCTCCCTCGAAGTGCAGGGTGCGGATCTCGCTCCAGGAGTTGCGATAGACGAGATCCACGGATCCCACCAGACACTCCTGGTTGCGACCGAACGAGAAGACATCGGCGGCGTTGGCATCGAACTCGATCACCTGCCCCACCCAGTGGCTGGACGGGTCCGTCTCCAGGTTCAGGAAGATGGAGAGCTGGCGGATCTCGCACGGCCGGCTCAGGGCCAGGTTGGTCGCGCGGGGATACTTGACCGGGAAGGTGCCGGAGAGATCGCGACAGAACTGATGCAGGTTGTCGATGTGCAGATCCGAGCCCTGGTTGAACAGGTGTACCCGGGACTGGGGCGTCAGCAGGCCGTTGAAATAGGCCCAGGCCACCAGCTTGCTGATGTAGCCGTTATATTCGAGCGGCGCCCGGCCGATGATGTCGGCGGGTTCGAGGGAATGCTTGTAGAGATACCAGCCGGCGCGATTCAGGCGGCCGTGGGGTACCTGTACCAAGCTGAGATCCGGCTCGCCGAGATCCGGCGCAATCTTGAGGTTGATGCGCTGCACCTTGCCCGGCAGGCTCTCGAATGCGGCATAGAGCTTGCGCGACAGGATGCCGATGTCTTCCGGATTGATGGACTCGCTGATGTTGTTGCGCCGGGCGAACTGGATGAGGTTGCGGTAGCTCTGCATCAGAGCCTCCAGCAACTCGGCGTAGGCCACCTTGACGTCCTCCACCTTCCACTCCTGGCGGTGATCAAGGTGGTAAAGGCGCTCCGGACTCCAGCCCCAGTAGGCCACCAGCTGGGCCATCTGCTCCCGGCGCCAGTCCGGGGAGTGATCCTCCTTGGGATGGCTCAGCCCGTCGCACACCTTCAGATAGAAGCAGCGACGCACCAGATCGAGGCGCTGCATGTCGCCGATGGACTTGAGGTAGTTGGTCACCTTGTCCAGCATCAGACAGTAGTTGTCGAGGCGGTAGTGCATCCCCTCGTTGTGCTGGAACCAGTCGCGACTGGTCACCGACAGCAGCCGGGTGTTGGGATACTCGTGGGAGTAGGCCTCCATCAGCACCGACTTGAGCACCGCCTTGTAGGGGGAGTCGATCCCCTTGTAGAGCTGCCACAGGGCGGAGCCGAAATACTCCTCGGCAGGAATGCGATCAAAGCCGCCGAGATCGAGCCAGTCATCCTGGCTCAACTTGCCGTGGGCAAACAGGCCGTTGACGTAGTCGTCGTAGTGATCGTCATATTCGGCCGGCACCAGATACCAGAGCAGCCGCTTGCCGGCGATGTGCATGGCACTGCGGTAGAACTCGTCAAGCAGCAGCAGGTGCTGGGCGCTGCCGCAGCTCTCCCCCTGCATCTGGGCATCGTTGCGCTGACGGAACTTGTCTTCGGGGATCAGGAAGAAGTTGAGATCGACCCCCCGCTGCTCGGCCCACATGGAGAGGTGCTGGCACTTCTGTTCCAGCAGGGCGAGGCGCTCGCTCGACAGACCGGCCACGTGGCAGACCCAGATGTCGAGATCCGAGTGGCAGCACTGACCGATGGAGGAGGTGCTCCCCATGGAGTAGAGGCCCTGGATGGACTTGTCGTGGGTACTGAGACCGCCCTGGCAGTTGGCGTTCTGGCAGAGATCCTGGATGAAGGCCTGCTGGGCATCGTTGGCGACAAAACTCCAGATACCATGAGGCACATCCCCTGCCACATAACCGGGCAACAGGGGGTGATTGAAGTGCAGCATGACAGGCAGCAAGTGGAAAACCTGCTGCCCGTAGCGACTCATGAGATCCAGCGCTCGTTGCGTCTTGAGACGATTGAGTTCGTCGTAGCGCGCCACCAGCGTGTCGAGTTTAACCAGCAATGCCCTACCTATGGGGAAGAGAAATGACGCACCAAAACGGGGAGACGTCAAAAAAGTGTGATCATGTTAACAATGCAAACAGCAGTGGTAAACAAGCCCGCACACAATCACCGGATTATTTCTGACCCCGTTCGTAACGGTATCAGAGGAAAGCAATAAAGTTGCTTACTTTCAATAACTTAAAATCAATTATTGGCTGAATGAAAATAATTTTCAGCCCCCGTTTTTGAGCTTGGCCCCGCTTTTGCGGGCTGCGCCATGAAAGCCCCTGCAAAGGGTGGTAAGATCGTTTTCCTCTCAAAAGATGAAACAACTGATTGATATGGCAGCCCGAACCCTGAGAATTGCCACTCGAAAGAGCCCACTGGCCCTGTGGCAGGCCAATTTTGTGAAAGATCGGCTGGAGGCACTCCATCCGGATCTGCAGGTCGAACTGGTGCCCATGAGCACCCAGGGTGACAAGATCCTCGACACCCCCCTCGCCAAGGTCGGCGGCAAGGGGTTGTTCGTCAAGGAACTGGAGACTGCCATGCTGGAAGGGCGTGCCGACATCGCTGTCCACTCCATGAAAGACGTACCTGTGGAGTTCCCCGACGGACTCGGCCTGCACACCATCTGTGAGCGCGAAGACCCACGTGATGCCTTTGTTTCCAACCATTTCAACCAGATAGACGAGCTGCCTCAAGGGGCCGTGGTCGGCACCTCCAGCCTGCGCCGTCAGTGCCAGCTGCGCGCTGCCCGCCCTGATCTCGTGATCCGCGACCTGCGGGGCAACGTCAACACCCGCCTCGCCAAGCTGGATGCCGGTGAATATGACGCCATCATCCTGGCCGCCGCCGGCCTGAAACGACTGGAGATGGCCCATCGCATCGCCGCCTTCATCGAGCCCGAACAGAGCCTGCCCGCCAACGGCCAGGGGGCGGTCGGCATCGAATGCCGCCTGGATGATGTTGAGCTGCACGCCCTGCTGGCGCCGCTCGAGCACGCCGAAACCCGCATCCGGGTGCTGACCGAGCGCGCCATGAACCGCGCCCTGCAAGGGGGCTGCCAGGTGCCTATCGGGGCCTACGCCCTGGTACAGGGAGAAGAGGTATGGCTGCGCGGCCTGGTGGGCAGCCCGGACGGTGCCCGCGTCATTCGCGACGAGATCCGCGGCCCCCTGGCAGAGGGCGAGGCACTGGGCCACACCCTGGCCCAGCGCCTGCTGGCCGCCGGTGCCGACGTTATCCTGGCCGAGGTCTACCGGGCATGAGTGCAGCACAGCCAGGTTCGCGGTCATCTGCCCGGAGCGCCGCCTGATGGTCCCCCTGGTGGTGCGCCCGGCCGCCCAGGCCAACCAGCTGGTGCAGATGCTGCACCAGCTGGGTCATGCACCGCTCTGCTGTCCGCTGCTGGAAACCCGGCCGGGATGCGACCTCCCTCACCTGGGTGACATGCTGCGGGAGGCGGACCTCGTTATCGCCGTCAGCATGCATGCCGTTCATTTTGCACATCATTTTCTGTTGCAAACTGGTCAGACCTGGCCACATATTGATTACTTTGCAGTCGGTCAGGCGAGTGCGGATGCCTTTGCCGAGGCGGGCATCCAGGCCCTGTGCCCGGCCGATCCCCGCAGCGAAGGGCTGCTGGCCCTGCCGGCACTGCAAGGGGTGAGTGGCCGCCGGGTGCTGATCCTGCGCGGCAACGACGGGCGGGATCTCATCGCCCGGACGCTGGCCTCACGGGGCGCACTGGTGCACTATTGTGCCACCTACGAGCGCCACTACCCCGATCTTGACGGGGACGCATTGACCCGCCACTGGCAGGCAGCCGGGCTCGACAGCCTGCTCATCACCAGTGGCGAATTGTTGCAGCGGTTGCTGGCCCTGGTGCCCGGCCCGCAGCACCCCTGGCTTTATGACCGCCTGCTGGTGGTGCCCAGTCCCCGGGTGGCCGAGATGGCAGAAGGGGCTGGTTTTACCCGTATCGTGATTGCCCAAGGTGCATCCAACCAGGCTCTGGTGGCCGCCCTGGAACTGAGGAAGATGGAATGACTGAACAGCAAGAAGTCCAGCCGAGTGCCGCGGCCACCGTGGCCGACAACAACAAGCCCGCGCCCGGAACGACAGGGAGCAAGAAGGGCAGCTCTGGCACCGTGCTTGGCGGCATCGCCATCCTGCTGGCCCTGGGGCTGGCCGGTGGTCTCTATGTGCACGGACACCAGAACGCCGTTGCCCAGCAGGCCGAACTGGTAGCCCTCAAGCAGCAACTGGCCGACGCCATGACCAGGATTGATCAGGGTAGCAGCAAGGATGCCGAACAGATCGGTGCCCTCGGCAAGAGCCAGCAGCAGTTGCAGGAGGCGCTGGACGCCTTGCAGACCAAGGTGCTGGATCTGGACGACAAGCGCCCGAATGACTGGATGCTGGCCGAATCCGAATACCTGGTGCGCATGGCGGGCCGCAAGCTGTGGCTCGAACACGACATCGTCTCCGCCATCACATTGCTCGGCAACGCCGACGAGCGCATCAAGGCGCTCAACGACCCCAGCCTGATGCCCATTCGCAAGGCGCTGGCGGAAGACATCGCCAAGCTCAAGGGGATGCCGCGGGTCGATCGCGAAGGGTTGACCCTGAAGCTGGCCGCCCTCTCGGACCAGATCGAGCTGCTGCCCCTCTCCACTGTCAGCATGCCGGAAGCCAAGAGCGAGCCCGACCAGACCGTCAGCACCAACCCGGACGAGTGGCAGAGCAACCTGAAGAAGAACTGGGTCAAGTTCACCGAAAACTTCATCACCATTCGTCGCCGGGATGGCGCCGTGGAAGCCCTGCTCTCCCCGCAGCAGGAGATCTTCCTGCGGGAGAACCTCAAGACCAAGCTGCTGCAGGCCCAGCTCGCCGTCTATCGTGAACAGCAGTCCCTCTATGTCGACAGCCTGGAGAAGGCCCAGCGCTGGCTGACCCAGTATTTCGATGCCGACAACAGCGCCACCCAGTACATGCAGTCCGAGCTCGACAAGCTCAAAGGCGAGCAGATCCAGTTTGACTACCCGGATCAGTTCAAGACCCAGACCATGCTGGAACAGGTGCTGACCGAACGCCTGCAACGCATCCTGGCCGGCAACTGAGGAGGAGACCATGATTCGTCTGATCGTCATAGTCGCCGTGATGGTGGCGGGCCTCATCTTCGGGCCCGAAGCCTCCGGCAACAAGGGCTATGTGCTCATCTCGCTGGGCAACTACACGGTGGAATCCTCGGTCACCAGCGCGGTGATCCTGGCGGTGCTGTTCTACGGCGCCCTGCTCATCGTGGAATGGGTGCTGGCCCGCCTGTTCGGCCTGCGCCGCAAGACCCAGGGCTGGTTCGGTTCCCGCCGCCGCCGCAAGGCCAACCTGCAAACCGTCAATGCCACCCTGGCCATGGCCGAGGGGCACTACAACCAGGCCGAGAAGCTCCTCATCAAGGGCGCAGACAACAGCGACACCCCGCTGCTCAACTACCTGAGCGCCGCCCGGGTGGCCCAGGCCCGGGGCGATGACGTGCGCCGGGATCACTACCTGCAGAAAGCTCAGGAAGAGAACCCCAAGGCAGAGCTGGCACTGACCCTGATCCAGACCCAGTTGCAGATTGAGCAGGGCCAGTACGACAGCGCCCTCGGTCGCCTCGAGTCCATCTATGCCCTCAACCCGCGCCACCCCATGGTGCTGGATCAGCTGCGTCAGGTGTATCTGGCCCGTGAAGACTGGGCGGCCCTCATCGATCTCGCCCCTGCCCTGCGCAAGGTGGGCAAGCTGACCGCTCAGCAGGAAGAGACCCTGCTGCACCAGGCGTGGTGCGGTCGTCTGGAGGCCGCCAGCGACTCCCTCGACACCCTGCGCACGGTCTGGCAGGGTCTGCCCCGCAAACAGCGCCAGGATCCCGTGCTGCTGGCCAGTTACGGGGATCGCCTGCGCCGATTGGGGGCCGATGCCGAAGCCGCCGATCTCTGGCTGGAGGCCCTGCGCAAGGATCCCTCCCCCGAGCTGTTCGCCCGCCTGCCCAAGCTCAAACTGGACGACTACCAGCCCATGCTGACCCTGCTCAGAAAGATCCAGGATCAGCCTGGCGCCGAAGCCGCGCTGGCCCGGGTCTGCCTGCTGGCCGGTCAACTGGACGAAGCCCAGCGGCTGCTGGAGCAGGAAGTGGCGAAGGCGCCTGATGCCGCCCTCTACCACGCCCTCGGCCAGGTGATGGACAAGCGCCGCCTGACCAATAAGGCCAACGAGTACTACCGCCAGGCATTGCAGCTGGCCGACGTCTGATCGGCGCATCTGCCTGAATATGGTTTGCATCTTCTCCTCCGAATAGATGGAGATCTCGATGGGACAGGGCGTAAACGAACACAACACAATTACTCTGATTTTTAAACTGGCCCTGGTCGAGCAGATTGAAGAAGGCAAGCTCACCTATAAACAGACGCAGACGCGTTATGACACTCAGGGCCGCTCTACCTGAGCTAGGTGACGGACACCTGCTCACGCAAAATAGTGGCAACTAAGAGATGAATGCCGAGTCGATGGTGATCGAGAAAACACTGAAGCAACAACGTGACCACGGAGAGCTTATTCATCATTCGGACCACCAGGTGCAGTATTGTTCGGGGTTGTATCAGTCATTGCATGAACAACACGGGGTCAAATGCTTGATGACAGATACTCATAACTGTCACCAAAATGCACTGAGATCTTGAAAAGAGAGTCACTGCTGCAAAGCCTGCAGAGGCTGGCGCAGGCGGGGAAAAGTGCGAAAGGCAGTGGATACTTATAACCTGGAGCAACCGCATCAGGCATTGAAATACAGAACCCCTGATGTGACGCATCGGGGGTTCTGAGTGCTAAAAGCTAGCTGAAAATGTGTAGACCTATCTCAGGACTAGACACCATATTCCAGATCGGACGGAGGGGATCAGTGCCCCGCCAGTTTCATCTGCTCGACCAGTACGGAGCCGGTCTTGAGGCTGGAACGCTCATCCTCATCACTGCCCACCGCCACGATATGGCTGAACATGTCGGCTAGATTGCCTGCAATGGTGATCTCCTCCACAGGATAGAGGATCTCGCCATTTTCAACCCAGAAACCGGCTGCGCCGCGGGAGTAATCACCATTGACGATGTTGACCCCCTGCCCCATCAGCTCGGTCACCAGCAGCCCGGTGCCCATCTCTTTGAGCATGCCCTGGAAGTCCTGGCCGGTATTGGAGACCTGCCAGTTATGGATGCCCCCGGCGTGGCCCGTGGTGGTCAGGCCCAGTTTGCGGGCGGAGTAGGAGGTGAGCAGCCAGCTCATCAGCTCGCCGCTGCGGACGATGTCCATGTCGCGGGTGCGAACCCCTTCCCCGTCGAACGGGGTGCTGGCAAGTCCTCCCGGCAAGTGGGGGAACTCCTGGATGGTGAGCCACTCGGGCAGGATCTGCTTGCCCAGTTTATCCAGCAGGAAGCTCGACTTGCGATAAAGGTTGCCCCCGCTGATGGCCATCACCAGATGGCCCCACAGGCCGGCAGCGGTATCGGGGTGGAACAGCACAGGGGCATGGCGGGTGCTGATCTTGCGAGCCCCCAGGCGGGAAACAGTGCGCTCCACCGCCTCGTCAGCGATGCGCTGGGGGCTCCACAGCCCGTCCAGGGAGCGGCTGGAGG
This sequence comes from Aeromonas sp. R6-1, assembly GCF_040908165.1. Taxonomy (NCBI): domain Bacteria; kingdom Pseudomonadati; phylum Pseudomonadota; class Gammaproteobacteria; order Aeromonadales; family Aeromonadaceae; genus Aeromonas; species Aeromonas sp. R6-1. The sequence goes on along the minus strand of NZ_JBFODF010000055.1, from coordinate 5,297 downwards.
AGTAGCCGTAGTCGCGCTGCATGTCGCCATCCTGCTCGCCGATCAGTACGCAGCTCAGGGAGTTGCGCGATGCAGCATAGCCTTTGACGAAGCCGTGGCTGTTGCCATAAACCTTGACGCCCAGGTGGCTGGAGAAACTGGCTCCGTCAGAGTGCTTGATGCGGGCATCCCGTCCCAGGGCCAGCCGCTCGCACTCGATGGCCAGCGCGATGCCACGCTGGGGATCCAGCTCGATTTGGTGGCACAGTTGCAGGTCCGGGGCATCCCAGGCCAGCAGATCCGCATCCGCAAGACCGGCGCAGTCATCGGGAGAGGTGTGGCGGGCGATCTCCATGGCCGCTTCCACGGCGGCGCGAATGGCCGGCTTGGTCAGATCCGTGGTGGAGGAGGACCCCTTGCAACCATCGCGATAGACGGCGATGCCGAGTGCGCCATCCTTGTTGAATTCGATGCTTTCCAGCTCGCAGCCCCGGGTGTTCACCGAGAGGCCGGTCTGTTTGCTGATGGAGACTTCGGCAAGCCCGGCGCCCAGCCCTTTCGCTATCTCAAGGGCCTCGGCGACCACGGCCTCGAGATGGGATTGATCCTGGCGGATTTGATCTTGCTGGTCCATAACTCACATCTGTATGAAGGGAAGGAAAGGGGCTAAGCATATCAGACCCCTGCGCCCAGCGGGAGAAGCTGGTAACATATCCGCCAAACGTGAATGACAGGAATACAGAGACCGATGAGTCAATATCAAGACGACAACGAGTGGGAAGACTGGGGCCCCAGCAAGAGCCAGCTCAAGCGTGATGCCGAAGCCTTGCAGAAGATGGGGGAAGAGATCGTCTCCCTGAGTCACAGCGAGCTGGAGAAGATCCCCCTGGATGAAGAGCTCGCCGAAGCGGTCGAGCTGGGTCGCAAGCTCAAGCCGAAGAAGGATGAGTCCTTCCGTCGCCATCTCCAGTTCATCGGCCGTCTGATGCGTAGCCGCGATGTCGCCCCCATCGAAGAGGCCCTCTCCATCATCAAGATGCGTCACTCCACCGTGAACGCCCGCCTGCATCGCCTCGAACAGTGGCGCGAGCGGCTGATCACCGAAGGCGACAGCGCCCTCAACGAGCTGATGTCCCAGTTCCACGAGCTGGATCGCCAGAAGCTGCGTCAGCTGATCCGCACCGCCAACAAGGAGCGGGAGCTGAACAAGCCGCCGGTAGCCTATCGCGAGATGTACCAGTACCTGCGCGGTGAAATTGAAGATCTGTTGTAAGTGATGACTCACGTCCGCCTCAGGGCGGCGTGCAGTACACAATCAAACGGGGCCGAAATGGCCCCGTTTTTTCATACGCTATCCGCTCAGCTGCCCGCCATGCACTGGGTATGAGTAGCAGGTTGCAGATAGGGGACCAGCAGGGGGGCCATCCCCTTGAGCACCTGTACAGGCAGCGCCGACGTGAAGCGGAACTTGTCGGACTGGCTGCCAGGTACATAGGCCGTCAGCGTGCCGAAGTGATCATCCCCGATGTAGAAGACGAAAGTCGCAGTCCGGTTGCGAGCCAGTGAACTGGTCACATTGCCGTAGCGACCGACCGTCTCGATCCGGTTGTCCCCGGTCCCCGTCTTGCCCCCCAGGGCCAGGACAGTACCATCCTGCAAGGCGAAGGCCCCGGCGATGCGCCGCGCCGTCCCCCCTTCCACCACCTTGGAGAGTGCATTGCGCAAGGCGTTGGCCACCTCGGCAGGCATCACCCGTTCCCCCTGGGTGTTCGCCGGCTCAAAGACGGTGGCGAAGGGGGTCCCCTTGGCAAAGGAGAGGTGCTCGATGCGCAGGGTCGGCGCACGAATGCCGCCGTTCTGGATGATCCCCATCAGCTCGGCCAACGCAGCAGGACGATCGCCCGAGCTGCCCAGTGCGGTCGCCAGGGACGGAACCAGGTGATCGAACGGGTAGCCCAGGCGAGCCCAGCGCTGATGGATGTCGAGGAAGGCCTCAACCTCCAGCATGGTGCGGATCCGGCTATCCCGGGCACTGCGATGACGGGTCTTGAACAGCCAGCTGTAGACCTCCTGACGCTCGTCACGGCTGGCGGTTACCGCATCGGTAAAGGTGGCCTTGTCAAACTCCTTGAGATAAGCAAGCAACCACAGCTCAAGTGGATGCACCCGTGCGATATAACCTTGATCCGGCAGAGAATATTTGCCAGGGCCGTAATTGGTATAGAGCTGCTCTATGCGCTTCTCGGTCAATTTCTCCCGCGGCAGGCGCTTGGCCAGGAAAGCGGCAAAGTCGGCCTGGGAGGCTTCCGGCATCAGATAGCGATGCACGGCGGCGAGACGCACCGCGCTGGGTTTGAGACCATCGAGGAAGGTATCGAGCTGCTCTTCTGCACTCTTGCCACGATATTTGCGCCAGAACCTCAGCAGATAGGTCTGGCCCTCTTTGTCAGCAAACTTGGCCAGGTACTCGGTACGGCGAGGATCCCTGTCATCTTTCAACAACTGGGCACGATTTCCCTCCTTGTAGAGGCTGTAGCGGACGATGTCCCGCATCAAGCGCACGAAGGGCAGGTTGATGGATTCCCGCAGCGCATCGCGAATGGGCGGGATGCGACCGTTGTCTTCCTTGCGGAAGTTGTTGAAGGTGTGCATGCCACCGCCGGTAAAGAAGCCTTCATAGGGACTTGCGGAATACTTGCGGTCCAGTGCGGCCTCCAGCATCACCGGCAGGCTTCTGTCCTTGGCACTCATCAGATAGGCGATGGCCCAGCGGCTGATGTTGTCCTGATCGGACACTTCGATCTTTCGCAGGCTCTCCACCGGCATATTGCCGTAGCTGTCATGCAACTCGGTGACAATCTCGAGATAGGTGGTCAGCACCCGCAACTTGGCGGTGGATCCCAGTTCAAGCTTGCTGCCCTCATTGATGTCGAACGGCTGGTCCGTGTTGTCGGTCTGCACCCTGACCTTGACCCCTTCCGGCGTCTTCTCGAACAGGGTAAAGCTGTACTTCACATCACCCGTCTTCTCCGGCGAGAGCAGGCGCTCACCAAACAGGCCCACCTGGGCTGCGAATGCAGGGTCTGCCAGTTGCTGCAGATACCGTGACACCTCGTTCTGCAGCGGCATGTTGAGGGTGGTGTTGGCCGTCAGATCCATGCGATCCAGATCATAAAGCTGCACCCCGAGCTGACGACTGAGACGAGTGCGAGCCACCTGCAGTCCCTTGTTGTTGTTGACCCTGGTGATGGCAGGTGCCTGCAGGAAATCGCGGAAGACCAGCTTGGCCTTGAGAGCCGACTCCATCAGGGGGGGCGTGATCATTCCCTCCTGCACGAAGAGTCGCAGATAGCTGTCTGTCAGGGTCGACAGTGCTTCTCTGCCCTGCGCCAGGTAATAGGAAGGACGGCGGTGGGCGATCATCAGGGAGACAACCTGGCGCAAGGCAAGGCCCTGCTCGGCCAGGGTGGAATCCTGGTTGCGAGCGGGATCCAGCAGTCGATTCACCTCATCGACATTGGCGCCAAACCAGACCCAGAGGCCATCACCGAGACCGTGGACCTCGCCATAACCGGGCGCCGCAGAGAGCGGGACAGAGTTGAGGTAGGCCCAGGCAACCAGCTTGCGGGCCTCCAGGGTCTCGGGCCCCAGCCGATAGGCACGAACGCTGGCCGAGACCATCTGGCGGATCTTCTCGGTCGGCGAAACGGTCAGTCCATCGGGAGAATGACGATACTTCTCCACCTGGGTCGCCAGGGTGCTACCGCCAGCAGATTGATCCTGCATATCCAGCGCCTTGCCCACCTGAGACAGCGCCGCCTTGGCAAAGCGCGGCCAGTCTACGGCCGGGTTGGCCAGCGGTTCCTTGTTGCTCAGGAGGTCACGGTTCTCGATAAACAGCAGAGACTGGATGACCAGGGGCGGTATGGCATTGAAATCCGGATAGTAATGAGTCGGATACTTGTACTGGTAGAAAGGTTCTGCACGGCAGTCATAGAGTGTCAATCCTGCCTGGACCTTCTCGGTATAAGGCACGAAGAAACCGTGGCTGGCGTAGTTGTAGAGCGCATCGGAAAAACGGACCTGTTCGCTCACCTGGTAGCCACGCTGAACGAGACGTTCCTGGATCATGGGCATCAGCACATAACCGAGTCGCTTGTCGAACGGGCCGTCGTCGGGGAAGGCAATTTGCTTGCTGGGGCCGGGTTCGATCTGATAGGTCAGGGTGGCCGCATAGCGGGAGATCTCCTGTGACTGCAGTCGGGAGGTCTTCATTTCATAACCCACCAGGGCGATCGCGGCAGCCAGGCAAAGCAAAAAGATAAAACAGAACAACCAGCGCCACCAGGGTCGGCGTTTACGCTGTTGTTGCCCGTCCGTATTAGGTACGGATGAATCCTGAGATGCCACTTTATTTGAATCCGTCTGTTTTGATGCGCCCATATCAGCCCCACCATGGTTGCGCAATTTATTGTCTTTCAATCAAGCTTAGTCGTTTCAAGTCAAGGGCTTGAAATCTATTGACCGCTTTGCAGCGATGTTAACAGGGCGATTGTGAAAATGGGAGCCGATTGTTGCAATGCGGCAAGAGATCCGAGCTGCGGCATGAAAATGAAACACCGGCCAGAGGCCGGTGTTGACGAGAGCGGGGCGGTATTATTTGCTGGTGCTCATACTCTTCAGCTTGGTACTCAGCTCCTTGCGCTCCTTGGAAAGCTCGGCATTTTTGATGATATGGTCATCTACGCGCTCTTCATAATCGGTCCGCATGTTGGCGATGATGGCCTGAACCTCGTCAATGCTCATGCCGGGCTTGATATAGTCACTCAGGTTGTCGAGCAACAGTACCCGCTTCTGGTTGTCACGGATCTTTTTCTCGTTGTCCGCGATTTCACGCTTGAGCTTGTTCTGACGACGGGACATACGCACATATTCCAGCACATCGTTGAAGGTTGACTTGTTTACTTGTTCCATATCGGTACCACTGAGTGAAGGTGAATAAAAACAGGCTGAGAGTCCCATACCAGAAAAAGAAACCGAAACCATGGCACGGGCAAACCCGGAATGCCCCTTACTCTACCGAGTTATGATTCAGATACAACCCCAATCGCAGCGCGGGCGGCGGGTTTAGACAGAACAGCTCCGACTGGGTTATTACGCTAAAAATGATGAAAACGGAGAGAGCCAACATGTGGGTTCGGCAACAAGTGAACGTGAACGACGAACAGCACCATAGTGCCCGTTTGCCCTCCAGTGAGGGCTGAATTTCAGGCAATAAAAAACCCCGCTCGAGTGAGCGGGGTTTCTTGTATTGGGTG